>JAXDKH010000159.1:0-3976 GCA_034667185.1 Chloroflexia bacterium
ATGTTGCCCAAGGCATGGTGGAGCTATATCAGGCTCCTATATTGCGTTGGGTCAGGAGTTGCGCCACCATGTCCGACCAGACCAGAACTTCTGACAACGACCCGCTCCACTCAATGAGCCTGGCGACGCTGATTTGCGTCGAAGCCGCCCAGCTCTACAAACAGGCCGAGATTCCCGCGGGAGATGACGCGACAGCCACGCGCGGCAGCACCGGCTCGCTCGTGGACGCCCTGGAACAGGCGATGGTCGATCTCGGTTACTCGCGGACGGAGTTGCAGAAGATCTGGATGGTGTTCCTGGCCGGCCACCGGGCGGCAGCACGCGCGGCTGACAGGCTCCCACTGACCGAAGAGAAGTTCACCGCGGCGCTCTCCGCACGCAAGCACGTCTGCCCCCTCCAGGACGAAGAAGGCTGCGTGATCGGCTCCCTGGTGGAGCAGTAGGAATTTGGAATTTGGAATTTGGAATTTCGGATTTCGGATTTCGGATTTCGGATTTGCTTGGATACCTTCTAAATTCGCAATCCGCAATCCCAATTCCCAAATTCCCTTAGTCCGTCAGGCGGGACAGGGTCAGCAGCAGGTGGTCTATGTCGAAGGGCTTGCGGACCAGGGCGGCGTGGGGATAGTTGGTCAGGTTGAGGTGTTCGGTCAGAGCAGTCATGAGCACGACCGGCACCTCTCTGTGTATTGGGTGGTCGGCGAGTTGGCGACACAGGGATAGGCCGTCAAGCTCCGGCATCATGATGTCGCAGAGAACCACGTCGGGGTGTACCGCGTCCATAGCGGAGAGGGCTTGCTTCCCGTTGGCGGCGCACACGACTCTATAGCCGGAGTCCCTCAAGAAACCGCTCAACAGGTCAGCTAATTCTTCCTCATCTTCAGCGATAAGGACCGTCTTCACGCCCAAATCAGGCCTTCTTGCACGGAGGATGGGAAGCTGAGTCAGCAAGTGCCGTGCCTACGAGAGCGCCCGTACGACCTCCGGACGTAGGTACGGCTGCGCTTGCCGACGGTATCACGGTTATCCTTGCAGCCTGCCATTCTGAACCCCCGGTAATCCCGAGCCTCCTCTGTCATCCTGAGCGTAGCGAAGGATCAGTAACCCGTGTTTGACTCCTGGTATCAAAGTGGAAATGTTCCTACTTCCACCATCATCCCCAATGTTGAGGCCTCTACCATGCCAGCTGATCCTTCGCTGCGCTCAGGATGACAGGGCCTCTCCTAGCCCATATATTCGTAATGGGACGCTTGTTTGCACAATGATCCATACACGACAGAGAAGGGGTTGCTCGTTGTAAACGGGCGTGGCAGAATGTTTTCGCATGGGCACAATAATTGCGTCTTGGTATGACATAATAATGGCCGCCGTACTTGATTAGATAAATATCAGCGAATAGGCGATAATAGAGAGTTATAGGAAGTCTCAAACACTGGAAGGTCGCTCAATGGATATAACGAGGACGAATGGTAAGGTTGCTCACAGCGGCCTTGAGAGGGCAGAGAGTAGCCCGGCCACGGCCCAGGAGCAAATACTGCTCACAAAGGGCCTCACGAGGCGTTACGGGGCCTTCACGGCGGTGGACAGCATCGACCTGGAGGTCACCGCGGGCGAGGTGTTCGGGCTGTTAGGGCCGAACGGCGCGGGTAAGACGACCACGATAAAGATGCTTGTCACCTTGCTGCCGCCGAGCGCGGGCCAGGCCTGGGTCGGCGGCTTCGATGTTAGCAGGCAGGCCGATAATGTGCGCCGGCTGCTGGGATATGTCCCACAGGCTCTCTCCGCCGACGGCAACCTCACAGGCAGGCAGAACCTGGAGATTTTCGCCAAGCTGTACGACGTGCCCCGCACCGAGCGCCGCGACCGCATAGACGACGCACTCCGCTTCATGGGGTTGAGCGAGGCGGCCAACAAGATGGTCAGCACCTACTCTGGGGGTATGGTACGCCGCCTGGAGATCGCCCAGACGCTTATACACCGCCCCAAGCTGCTCTTCCTGGACGAGCCTACGATAGGTCTCGACCCGGTGGCCCGCCGCGCCGTGTGGGAGCACCTCAGCATTCTGCGGGAGAAGTACGGCACTACTCTCTTCGTGACTACCCACTATATGGAAGAAGCCGAGGAACTCTGCACCCGCATAGCCATCATGAACCGGGGCAAGATCGTGGCTCTGGGAGCACCGGATGCCCTCATAGAAGCCGTGGGCATAGACGACGCCACACTGGAAGACGCCTTCGCCCACTTCACGGGCGACACCATCGAGTCGGGCGGCACCTACCGCGACGTGCGCCAGGCGAGAAGAACGGCTGGAAGGCTCAGGTAGACGATGGACGATGGACGATGGTAGGAGACGGAACCGCCAAGACGCCAAGGACGCTAAGTACCCGCCAAGAGAATTAGGGTTAGCTACTAACCACTAACCACTCCTCTATCTTCAACGGAGGAAGAACGATTGAGTGCACAACCAACACAGACTTATATCCCGACCGCAGGGCTGCTGGAAGGGGCCGCTACTTATATCAGGAAGGCGATTGCTATATCCGAGATGGAGGTGCAGAAGCTCCTGCACGACCAGTGGGATATCTTTACGCGCTCGATACAGCCGGTGCTCTGGCTCCTGCTGTTCGGTGGCGTATTCGGTAGGCTGCGGATACTGCCCCCGGAGTACGGCAGCTACCTCGATTTCGTGGCTCCTGGCATTCTGGCGCAGTCCGTGATGACCATCGCCATCTTCCAGGGCATTATGCTCATCTGGGAGCGCGACCAGGGCACCTTGCAGAAGTACCTGGTAAGCCCCATGCCCCGTTCTACCCTGGTACTGGGTAAGGGGCTGGGCGCGGGTGTGCGGGGTATCATACAGGCGTTCACCATATCGGTGCTGGCGGCGATTATGGGCGTGCACCTGACGCTGAACCCACTCCGGTGGCTAGGGGCCTTGCTGTTCTTGTTGCTGGGTGCGCTCTTCTTCTCCAGCCTGTCGCTGCTCATAGCGGCGCTCGTGCGCAGCAGGGAGCGAGTGCAGGGCCTGGGGCAATTGATCCTTATGCCGCTATTCTTCGCCTCCAACGCCCTTTACCCGGTTGGCGTCATGCCGCCATACGTGGCAACCCTGGCGAGCTTCAACCCCCTCAGCTACATGGTAGACGGCCTGCGGGGCCTCATGGTAGAGGGTGCGCCCTGGCACTTCAGCCTGGGTATCGACCTGGCGGTGCTGTTGCTCGCAAACGTGCTGATTGTGACCTTCGCAGCCAGGACATACCCGAGAGTTGTGCAGTAAGAGTAAATGGTTCTCTCAGGCATAAGATGGACCTGATCTTGCCGCTTCGGCCCGTCGTGCGCGTGCTTTCTAACCCACCGAGATTAAACAGGTTAAGCACATCCATCCGCCCGTATTCCACAGATGCGAACAACTTGTGGAACTAAGTGACATAAGTGTATAAGTGCGGGTATTCCGTGGATAAAGGGCTGAACATGTGTATAAGGGATGTGCTTTGGATGCGGATGCGGATGTGAATAGCCCCGGCGCATCCAAAACGGATGTGTACGCGCGAGTGTACCGCCCGGTGCTTAAAGCGGCTGAGTTGCACATCCCCCACCGGACGGATGTGTAGAAGAAGCCCCGCCGGTGCATTAAAGCGGCTCCTTTTCGACCGGACATCCGAGGTGGGATGCCGCCAATTTGAGCGTGAATCGAGGAGTTTTCCACGGATGCACACCGCCTACTGCGGCGGCTGCTGAGTTAAATCTCTTTAAGAATGTTTAAAAGTGGCATCCCCTCGTGTAAGAGTGTGGAAATCCAACAAGGCCGGTCCGGCTGGGATGCGCCATATTTTTGCGCTTGCATCCCAGCACTTTCTCAAGGCGACCAGGTTAAAGCCCTGATAAGCCGGATGCATCCAAAACGGAAAGTTGGCATCCAAACAACCAAGATCAGCAAAAAAGAAACTGTCCAGAAGTTGCGCCGGCGGCCCGGCCT
>JAXDKH010000160.1:0-18172 GCA_034667185.1 Chloroflexia bacterium
CACACGGTAGACGCAACTGCCGTTCGCTGCGGGGCTGCCGTCCGGCATGCGCAACGGCTCGCTTGCCTCCCCGCCGTCAAGCCTGGGCACCACCAGGTGGACCTCCACGCCGTCGGCCAATAGCTCCGGCACAAGCTCCACAACATGCTTGCCCATACCACCGACGACGTGCGGCGCGTACTCCCACGATAACATCAGGACTTTCATTGATACTCCCGTCTGACGAGTTCGGAGTTCTGAGTTAGTTTCCTCACCTCAAAACTCGGAACTCCCACCTCCCAGTTCCCGCCCGTAGAACGTCATGGTGTCTGATTGTTGTTTGAAGCCGAAAGCCTTGTACAGGCTGTGCGAACGTGTGTTGTTCTCCTGGGTCGAAAGGGCGACCGAGGCAGCGCCCAGTTCGCGCATCCGGTGCATCGAGTGCAGCAACTGCGCGGCCCCAAGACGGCGGCCCTGCATACCCGAGGCCACAGCCAGCCTGTCGAGATGCGCCCAACCCTCATACATAGTAAACGACGCATAGCCAACGGGGGTGTTTTCCACGTATCCCATGTATGCATAGACGTTGCTCATCTGCAAGTATGCCTCGAACTCGGCGTGGCTGTTCCACCACATCCAGGGGAAGGAGTCGTGGTCCACCGCTAGCAGGTCGTCCATGTAGGAGAGGTCGACGCGTCGAACCGTCACCGTGGGGAACGCCGCCTGCTCCAGACCTGCCATGCCGTCGCGCAAATCGCGCCGGAAGAACACGATCTTTTCAACCTGCGAGAGGCCGGCACCCAGCCACGACTTTGTGTGGTCACGCCAGACCTCGTCAGCGCACAGGAGCAGGCGGTAATCCTGCATCCGTGTGGTAGAGACGAGTTCTTCAAGCAGCGATTCGCGCCCTCGCCTGGCCGTGACTTCCAGCACGTTTGCAATATCGTCCCGGCGTCGCCACGGCTCCCAGACGACGTATTCGCCGGTGCTGGGCACCCAGAGGGCGTGGGCTGGGTGCTCCTGCAGGTGGTGGGTGAGCAGCGATGCGTTGAAACGGCTAAGCCAGGGCAGGCGCAGGTCACGCACATAGGCGGGGGTTAGCTGCTGTATTTCCGGCTGGTCGTCGCTCCGGGCGTTCCCCCGGTAGAAGAGCGCAGACATGAAGGTAAACGGTGCCCTCCTCAGCGCGCGGTCAGATGCACATCCTTGAGGCTCAAGATGCCCATCGGCGTGACCGTAAGCCCTGTGACGTATGGCTTGACCAGCGTGTAAGAGACCGAGTGGTAAAGCGGCACGGCTGGGTAGTCGCCCAAGATGCGCGCTTCTACCTCCCTGTAGGTAGACATCCGCTTCTGCCGGTCAGTCTCCGTGCTGGCGGCACTCAGGGCTGCGTCCACGTCGGCGTTGCGGTAGCCCATGTGGTTTTCAGGGGACGTAGAACGGAACAGACTGCCAAGCACAGCCTCGGGGTCGGGGAAGTCGGCACTCCAGCTGAGCGTAAACATCGGGTACTCGTTGCGGTCAAGCCCTTCCAGGTAGTCGCTCCACTCGACCTCGTGCACCTCTATCTGGATGCCCAGCGTCTCGCTGTACACCTGCTGGAGCATGGGGCCAATCGGGTCTCCGGTTGTATAGAGCCTCACCCGCGGCAGGTTCTTAGCGTCCTTGTACGTAGACTCCGCGATTAGTTGCCGCGCGCGAGTGACATCGTAGCCCTCGTCCACGGAGGGGGGCGTGTACCCTGCCATGTCGGGAGGCACGAAGCCTGCCGCCTGGCGCACCTGCGACTGGAACATCACACGGGCGATCTTCTGCTTGTCAATGGCACGGGAGAAGGCTTCCCGTATCTTCGGGTCGTCAAAGGGCTTCTGTCGCAGGTTGAAGGCCAGGTAAGTCACCGACAGCTCGGGCACCGTCTGCAGCTCCTTGGACATGGGGTTGTTGCGGTCGGTCACGCGGTAAATGTCGTCTACCGGCACGTTGGCAACCTCCAGGCCGCCCACCTCGTACTGCTGTAGTTCGCCCGTGGCGTTAGCGCCCATCCAGATGTTCACGGTCGAAAGCGCCGGGCGACCCCCATAGTAGACGTCATTCGCTACCAGCACCATCTGGTCGTTGTGCACCCACTTCTCCAGCCGGAACGGGCCGGTACCTCGAGGGTGCTCGGTCCAGCGGGGGCCTTCCTCCACGTTGGAACGCTGAACCACGAAAGCGGGTCCGGACGTCAGCTTAGAGAGGAAGAACGCCTTTGGCTCGTCAATGCTGATCTCCAGGGTAGTGGGGTCGAGGGCCTTCACGCCGGAAATCTCGGTCGCCTTGCCTTGCAGCTTGTCAGTCACGCCCACTATGTCGTTCAGGAAGAGCCCGGCAGGCAGTTGTGTAGCCGGGAGCGCGCCCGACAGCTTTGGGTCAGTGGCGCGCTCGAACGAGTACTTGAAGTCGCTGGCCGTCACCTCCTGCCCGTCGGTGAACTTCACGCCCTTGCGCAAAGCAAAGGTGTAGACGCGACCATCGGCTGAGACTGATGGCATGCTGGCAGCAACGTCGGGCACGACGTTCATGTTGTCGTCAAACGTGACGAGGCCGCTAAAAAGCTGGCGGACGACGAACAGGGAATAGCTGTCCGTGGCAAGCGCGGGGTCCAGGCTGGGTGGATCGTCGGTTTGCCCGGCGATGTTCAGCGCGTCGTTCGACAGAGGAATGGGCGTGAGATCGACTCCGGGACCGAGGATGGAAG
The DNA here is from genome assembly GCA_034667185.1 of Chloroflexia bacterium. Classification (GTDB taxonomy): domain Bacteria; phylum Chloroflexota; class Chloroflexia; order QHBQ01; family JADMIH01; genus JADMIH01. The sequence continues at coordinate 2,717 of JAXDKH010000160.1, forward strand.
GTGTGCCAGTCTGCCGGGCCGAGGGGGTGCCCGGCGCTTGCGGAAGGTCTGACTGCTGGAAAGGCCAGCAGCCGGGTAACACCAGCAGGATGACAATTATGAGCGCGGTGGCCCGTGCTAAACGCGTAGACAAAACTGCTCCTAAACTCCGGGTCGTGAGGGGTTCGATCAGCCTCCTCGGGGCCTTGCCATTGTAGCATTCCACGCCTGGTTAGACAAGCAAGGTCGAGCCTCGCCCTGCTCTTGTGCCGCTGCGTGCCAGTGCATTATACTGTGAGCATGTGTGGCATAGCGGGCATATTCAACAGGAACGGTGCGTCCCCAGATATGGACGTGCTCAGACGTATGGCCGAGCGAATCGCGCACCGCGGCCCCGATGGCGACGGCTTCTTTATCGAAGGCGGGGCCGCGCTGGCTCACCGGGCGCTGCGCATCATCGACCTGTCGGACGCCGCCATCCAGCCGATGCAGAACCACGACGGAAGCCTGCACCTGGTCTTCAACGGCGAGGTCTACAACTACGTCGAGCTGAGGCCAGAGCTTGAAGCCAGGGGCTACACGTTCAGGTCCCACTCCGACACCGAGGTGCTACTGAACGCCTACGAGGAATGGGGCGTCGAATGCCTGCAACGCCTCAACGGCATGTTTGCTTTTGCCATCTGGGACAGCCGCAAGGAACGTTTATTCATCGCCCGCGACCGCATCGGCGTGAAGCCGGTGTACTACCACTGGGACGGCGAGCGCCTGGTCTTTGGCTCCGAGATTAAGGCTCTGCTGGCGTACCCCGGCATTGAAGCTCGGCCCAACTTCGAGGCCATTGCGGAGTACATGAACGCCATGTTCACCACGGGAGAGCATACCTGGTTCGACGGCATCAAGCGCCTTCTCCCCGGACACTATATGCTGGCGGACCGCAAGGGACTTCAGGTCAAGCAGTGGTGGGACGCACCCGCCAATGAGGACCCACTTGGCAAACACGACGAGAGCTACTATGTATCCAGGACCCGCGAGTTGCTGGAAGACTCGGTGAGGCTCCGCCTGCGCTCAGACGTGCCGCTGGGCGCACATCTCAGTGGTGGGCTTGACAGTAGCTCCATTGTGGCGCTTCTCAGCCGCAGGTTGCATCAAAGTGGCGAGCCTGTGCGCACTTTCTCAGGTGCATTCGCGGAAGGTCCGGCCTACGACGAGCGCAAGTACGTTGAAGAGGTAGTGGAGCAGTACGGCACCGACCACCACGAGACGCTACCCACAGCCTGCGACCTGCAAAGCCTTTTCGAGCGCATCGTCTGGCACATGGACGAGCCCGCCGCAGGACCCGGCATCCTGTTGCAGTGGGCCGTGTGCCGCATCACGAACGACGCCGGGGTGATTGTCATCAATGGCGGTCAAGGCGGTGACGAAGCGTGGGGTGGGTACTTCGGCTACGTCCCGGCCTACTTCCGTAGCCTTCTCCAAGCGGCCCCCAAGCACCCACGGTTGCTTCTGGATGTTGTCAAGAGCGCGGTGGTCCTGCTCTCCCGTTCTGATACCCGCATGACATTGCTTAAGACGCTTGTACGCAGCAAAAAAGCACGCCTACGGGCCTCAAGTACGCTGGGTGCCTGGGCTGGACCGGCTTTTAAGCAGGCTTCAGCGGGCACATATACAAAGACAGCCTCCACAACGCCCCCTCCGCAAAAGGGCAGGAGATCAGCCCTGGGCTCGGTCATGTACTACGACCTGAAATGGTACTTGCCCGCGCTGCTGCAGGTGGAAGACCGCACCAGCATGGCCTTCTCGCTCGAATCGAGAGCACCGTTGCTGGACTACCGCCTTATCGAGCTTGCCTCCCGCGTGCCCAGTCCGCTGAGGATGAAGCACCTCGACATGAAGCATATATTTAAGGCGGCGGTGAAGGATGTACTCCCGGCCTCCATCTATAGGCGCACCGACAAGATGGGCATGCCCACTCCCACCGATATCTGGTTCCGAAAGGACCTGGCAGGTTGGGTGCGGGAGCAACTCGACTCGCCGGAGGTGAGGGCATTGGGTCTGCTGGACCGCGAGTTCGTGCTCAAGACGCTTGAGGCGCACCAGTCGGGGGCCAAGGATAGGTCGCTGGACCTGTGGAAGATGCTCAACCTGGTGACCTGGTGGCGCTTGCACATAGCGAAGACCATCCCAGTGCCGGAACCGCAGGTCGTGGTGCGCAGGCAACCGGAGTCGAGCCTGGCCCGCTGAGCATGCGCATTCTCTACTTTACGCAATACTTCCCCCCAGAAGTCGGCGCCACCCAAACGCGCGCCTTGGAGATGAGCCGCTACCTGGCCGCGCAAGGTCACCACGTGACCGTCGTCACTGAGGTGCCGAACCACCCATCCGGCATCATTCCTCCCGAATATCGAGGGCGACTTTCGGAACGCCGCACAGAGCAGGGTGTGGACGTGTTCCGGCTGTGGGTATGGACCTCGCCGGAGAAGACGTTCGCCACCAGGATGCGCTTCTACCTGAGCTACATGGGCATGGCGGCGCTGGCGGGCAGCCTCGTACGGGGCCGATACGACCTGGTCTACGCCACGTCCCCTCCGTTGTTTGTGGGCGTTGCGGGGTTGGTTGCTTCGATCGTCAGGCGCATACCCTTCGTGTTCGAGGTGCGCGACCTGTGGCCCGAGTCTGCCGTAGCGTTGGGCGAGTTGAGCAACCGCAAGGCCATAGCAGCCTCGGAGCTACTTGAAAAGCTGTTGTACGCACGCGCTTCACGAATCGTAACGGTGACCCAGGGCATTCGCAACCGGCTCCTCGAACGCGGAATGCGCCAGGGAAAAGTGGTACTCATTCCCAACGGGGCCAACACCGACCTTTTCAGGCGGGATCCCGAAGGCGCTGCCCGGCTGCGACGTGAGCTTGGGCTGGAAGACGCGTTTGTCGTACTTTACGCGGGGATACATGGTATCGCGCAGGGACTTGAGACTGTGTTGGAAGCGGCCAAGCTACTTCAGGAAGAGCCTGGCATCCAGTTCGTCATGCTCGGTGAGGGGCCGAGGAAAGCAGCGTTGCTCCAGCAGTGCACGTCATTGGGATTGACCAACCTGAGGATGCTGCCGGAGGTACCCGGCACCTCGATGCCCGCATACCTGAGCATGGCCGATTGTGCCATCGTGCCCCTCAAGGACGAGCCGGTGTTTTCGGGCGCGTTGCCATCGAAGATGTTTGAGGCCTGGGCCTGTGGGACTCCTGTGGTGTTGAGTGTGGCAGGTGAGGCAGTGAACATGCTAAGCCAGGCGGGAGCAGGAATAGCGGTGCCTCCGGAGGACCCAGCACAGCTTGCCCGGGCTATCGAGGAGTTGTGTAGCAACCCTCAGCAAGCGAGAGAGATGGGCGAAAAGGGGCAGCAGTACGTCAGCCGCCACTACACTCGGCGGGAACAGGCGCGGAGGCTGGATGCCCTTTTACGGGAAGTGAAACGCGGCACCCGTTAGATGGGTGCCGCGCTCGGTCTCGTATTCCGGTCGCGTCCGGCGGTTCTTCACCACCGGGACGTTTACTCCAGGAGCCTACTTCAGGCCGCCGTCGCGCACCAGTCGCTCGACTGCGGAGCGAAGCGCTTCGGCGTGGCGCTCGTCGTCGCGGGCGATCTGCTCGATGATCTTGCGGCTATCGTCGTCCGCGTCCTGCAGGTAAGTGTCGTAGGCTTCGAGACCCTCAAGCTTGCTCAACAAGATGGCAAGCAGGTTGTACGTGTTGTCACTGAGAATTTCCGGCATTACTGTCCTCCTGAATTGGATAGTGGCTAATCGCCACGAGCTGAGGAGCAAGTTGCGTGCCCGTGTGCAAGCCCAAGCCAGCGGCCTCACAGCCCACAAGGCAGACGTGGCGGTTTCGTGCCCGGCCCACAGCACCCAAAGATGACTTTGTCATTCCGAACGCAGTGAGGAATCAGGTGGGTAGGGAATAAGTGGCATTTGAGCACAAGAGTGAGCTTGCCCGCGTTGTCCATAGTTGCACCTGAGAACGACGGCCATCTGATTCCTCACTGCGTTCGGAATGACAATAGAGGCTTGGGTGCAGCCGGAGGGGCACAGAGGCACAACGATTGCAACATGCGGCCAGCAAGTGACAAGAACAGGAGGCAGACAGCTTGGAACTCAGCCCTAAGATGGAACATAAGACCGCGAAAGTGTATGACAGGCGCGTCCACTACACCGCGCGGGGTCCCGAAGATGCCCGGTATGTGTATGTCGGACTTAATGGCCTCATGGGTGGAGGCGATTCGTTCTGGCCCGTGAGCCAGGGCGTACCTGAGGGCTGGCGCGTCGTGCTGCCCGACCTGCCCGGCTGCGGCGAGTCGGAACCTATGCCTCGCCCATACAAGCACGACATAGACGGCTACACACGCTGGCTCGACGAGTTCGTCAAGGTGCTGGGCCTGGAAGAACGGCGCATTGTGCTTGCCAGCGTCGCTACGGGGGCCCCGATATCGGTGCGGTACGCGTTCGACAACAAGGAAAGAGTCGCCGGACAGGTGCTCCACCTGCCTTTCCTGGGCAAGGTCGCCATTGCCGCCAAGTGGGCGCGGCCCATCGTGGCGTATGGCCTACGGGTTGGCGCGCTTCGTTCGCTCGTGAACGGCCTGCGCTCGAGCGACTGGCTGATGCACAAGATAATCTTGCACGAGCCGCCGGACGCGATACCGGAGCTTGCGGAGCGCGACATCGACCACAAGCAGCAGGCCGACCTGGCCGCCGCCGGGGAGCTTCTGCACGATCTGATGCTCACCGACGCCCGGACCGAGCTTCCCTTCATAACCAACCCCATCCTCATTCTCGCCTCGGAACATGACTTCTCCGCGCCCCTACCCGTGCTCGAAGGCATTACGAACGGGCACCCTAGGCGACACCTGTACGTCTATCACGGCGGGCAGCATTCGTGGAACGAGGAGTTTATTGACGAGATGAACCGAGAGATTGCGCAGTTTTGCGCCGGCATCGAGGCGGAGAGTGGAGCAGCCACCACGGCTGGTGACGGGCCGGGACTTGGTTAGCGGAAGCGAGTTTTTGGTATAATGGTACGTTAGTCCCTGCGGGCCCATTATTGGACTGCTGGATTAGCGCGCAACGTGCCCGTAGCTCAGTCGGTAGAGCATGCGACTTTTAATCGTAGGGTCCCGGGTTCGAGTCCCGGCGGGCACACCCTGTTTTTGTGCGTAAAGCGAGCCCTTTGATATCTCATCAAGAGCTCGCTTTTTGCTTTGTGTAGCCATTTGTGTAGCCAAATCAGATATGCCATTGGCTTGCTAGAGGTTCGTACAGAGTTAGTCAGTTATGGAGAAGTTTCTGCATCTCGCCACCTAGGTTTTAGACCTTCTGTGACAAGAACTTCCAAGTGAACTAGGCGGTCTGCCAGAGTTCTTCCACCCTGAGGTATAGCGTAGGTAACTAGAAGTTGCCTATAGTTTGTAGGAACAGGGGGCAGACTTAGGTAATGCGACGATGAAGTATTCCATATCAGCCGTCCCACCTGCAGAGTAGATTGCCCAGCCTCGCCTCGACAGTTGTCGCATGTAGCACTCACTGTGAATGTAGCCAAGGAATAGTTGTGTTGTACGTAGTCGCGAATCGCGGTATCTAGTATCTGATCCCATGGGCCGGCAACTTTTGTACCTAACACGCCAGGAGGTTCTGCGGGCGCGGTAATTGATTCGGTTTCAGTGATTGATAACGTGGTTGATGGTAGGAGCCACATCTCCATCGAAACCTTTGACAGCCCTGGAGTTGAACCTCCTAGATACTGCATTTCTACCACCAAGTCAGCACCAGGGGGCAGTTTTTCAATGTGCAACTTAAGGAGATTATTACCCGCAATACTTGCTGCTGACGCACCAGAATTGCCAGTACTGTGCTCCATTTTTGGCTGCACGTCGATCGAAGACGGCTCATGATTCCAAGTCAGTGACTCTAGACCTGTGATGACCCCACGTGCCTGTTCCCCTATCTGTACTAGAGTTAGAACGACATTTAGGTTTTCGGCTGAAGCAGTGTTGCTAAGATTTCTTATGGTCGTCCCCGGGCAGGATTCCCTGTTGCAGGATTGTGTGATCTCCAGTTGTGCCAGTTCAGCCTCGCGTTGGTAGGTGATGAATTGTTTCTGAAATTCCTGTTGGCTTCTGTTCAGGCTCGCTGTTGCCTCCTCTTGCCGCGCACTCACAAAAAGGGCCACACCGATGCCAGTGATAGCAGTCAGGATAAGCTGAAGAACTGCTAGAAACCGTTCAAACTTCCTATCCTCTGGTGTTTTACTCACGAGTCCCCCTAAGCGCTCAGGCTAGAGACCTTGCGCAAAACTCAAGATTTAAAATCCGCTCCTTGTGCAGCCTCGTGCTCATTTTTTTCAGCACTCATGACGTCATACCTCCAAATAGCAAGTCATTCATCTTCTGAGCAGCATCAAGCTGCTGGGACTTGAGCACCTTGGCATAGACATTCAGCGTGATTGTAGGGTTCGCATGGCCCAGTATCTGGCTCACTACATTGATCGGCACGCCTTGAGCTATAAGCAAGGCTGCCGCTGTGGACAAGCTCGGCAGCTTGTTTTATGCGGCTACAGAGGCAGGCTGACACTGAGCTTTTCAGGCGAGTTCTACTCGGTTGCGGCCGTTGCGCTTGGCTCTGTAGAGCGCCTGGTCAGCGGCCTTTATCAAGGCCCGGTCCTCGGCGCACTCCGCCGGCATACTGGCGACGCCAAAGCTCGCGGTTACGTGGAGTTCATCTTCCAGGCCGCCTTCGAGGGTTACGGTCAGAGGGTCGCGGGCGATCATCTGGCGCAAGTGCTCGGCCGCTTGTTGTGCTCCCTCCAGGTCCGTGTTAGGCAGCAAGATTGCGAACTCCTCACCGCCGAAGCGGGCCGGAACGTCTACGGCACGTACGTTGTCCCTCAGCTGGTGGGCCAGGCGGCGCAAAACGTCGTCCCCTATGTCGTGGCCGTAGGTGTCGTTCACAGTCTTGAAGTGGTCCACGTCCAGAAACACCAGGGAGACAGGCTGCTTGTAGCGGCGGGTGCGGGCTATCTCCTCGTGAAGGCGTTGGAGCATGGCGCGGCGGTTGTAGAGGTCCGTTAGCTCGTCGTAGGTAGCCAGCTTGTTCAGTTTCTCTTCGAGTTGCTTGCGTTCCGTTATGTCCTGGATCTGGGAGATGAAGTTGAGGGGCTGTCCGAGTTCGTGTCGCACAAGGGAGACGGACAGCAGAGCCCAGACGACGCGCCCATCCTTGTGGATGTAGCGCTTTTCCATATCGTAGGAAGCGATCTCTCCACGAAGAAGCTGTGCAGAATGCTCCAGGTCCGCCTCAAGGTCGTCCGGGTGGGTAATATCGTGGAAGGTCCTGGTGAGTAGCTCCTCTTCAGAGTAGCCGATGATCTTCGTGAGCGCATTGTTCACACGCAGCCATTCACCGTCGATGCCGACCAGGGCCATACCAATGCTGGCGTACTCAAAGGCAGTCCGGAACTGTTCGTCGCTTCTCTGCAACACCCCGGCAGTCTTCAGAGCGTAGATGTTCTGCATGTTTAACCTGTCAGGTCCGCCGGCAGCATCGTTCAGCTTGCGGGCACGGCGTAGCGGCTCGCTCATCAGAGTAGCGAGGCGTGCGACAATGCGAGCATACCAGGGCTCAGATACGCCTGCGTAAGTCATTAAGTCGCCGAGGGTATTGGTGAGAGGATCTATCTGCATATAACTCAGTTAGTTTCGTCCGCGAATCAGCCTGGCCGGTGACAAGTCTTCATCACCAGGGTACATGTTCCCAACCAAGGTACGCCTTTATTACTCTCGTAATAGAAAGCGTGGGGTGGCGCGGTATATCTATTTGAATTATAGCGTGCGTGATTCGCTTGCGACAGGGCACAATGGTACTTTCCGGGCACAACATTAGTCCTATTGGGCGCTCCTGGGTGCCGGTACTTCATTAGTAGTGCTACCAACTGCACCTCCAGGCTGACCACAAACGTGAACACCTTTGCTATAATCGCCAGAATACAAGGGGGCGAGTCCGAAATATAGCCCGCGCAATAAAATCAACAGGCACAAAACGAGGGACGACAAAGCAATGCAGGAAGTTGACGATAAGGAAGTTTCCGGTAGCAACGCGGAGAGTGCGGCTGTAGCAACTACGTCTGAACTCCCCTCGCCCATTGAAGCGGTCTCCGCGCCCTTACCCGCGCCTACTGGGGACGCGATCGTAGCCTCAGACGCGGAGTTGGAAGCCGGTGCCGAGCCCAGGCCGGAAGTCCCAAGGGCAGCTTCCAACGACCCGGATGACCTCGGCTCCCGCTTCGAAGAGGGGCTGCGCAAGTGGATACTGGACACGGCCAAGGGTATAGTCACTTCTACCGCAACCGTGCTCTTCGTGCTCCTGCTGGTGCAGCTTGGCTTGGCGACTGAGGGGCAGAGCCTATCCTTCAATCTGTTCTCCCCCTATGAGTTCTGGAAGAGCTTCAGCGGCCTGGTGGTGCAGTGGTCGGAGTGGAACGAGTGGCTGCTGCTGGCGCTGGCGATTGTCGCGCTTAGCGTGACAGCGGTCCTGTTCGTCTGGTGGCGTCGCTACCTGGCGCGACAGGCCGCGGCCAAGGGGCATGCGCACACCACCGCCAAGGGGAAACGACCCAACCTCTACTTCCGGGTGCAATCGTCGCTCCGCAGCATGAAAGGCGTCAGCGCCTTTGGTATGCTCAGCGCCATCTTCTTCGGAGCGTACTTTTACCAGCAGTACCTCTGGAACGTCGAGTTGCCTGTGCCTGAGGGGCAGATTGGCATCGCGTTCACCCGGCAGGTCGGCAACAGCATCGCCCGCGACACGCTGGCCGAGAGCCTGCGGCTGCGGCAGTTGGGGCACGGCGATCAGATAGTGCTTCGCGACCTGCCGGTGACTTTCGACCCGAAGGACACGGCACAGGCACAGGGCTTCGCTCGCCGCATCCACGCCCATGCTGTAATCATTTACAACGAAGTGAAACCCACGTCGGGTGGGGCGAACGTCGGCATGCGCGTGCCGGGGCTTGCTTCCCCATCAGAGCAAGCAGGAGCAGACCGCAGGTTTGTGGCATACCTGGTGTTCGCCGACCCCAACCTCGGTATCGAAATCCCGGTGACGGAGGAGAGCGCCGCGGGCCAGCCGGGGCAATTGTCGCTGCGTTCCAAGGACGGGTTGGAAGTACCGCGGCTCGAAGGCACCGACACCACCCGGCTGATGGAAGCTGCGGCAGGCGTGCTCATGTACGACCGCGACCGCTACCCGGCCTCCCTTTCTCACCTTCAGAATGCAGTGGCGAACGGCGGGCTTGGCAACTCTAGTGACGCGCTTGTCTACCTCTATATGGGCAACGCTTACTTCCTCCTGAACCAGAACGGCAAGGCACAACAGGCGTTCGACAACGCTATCAAGGCGGGCGAGTCGATCAGCCAGCCCGGCGTGCAGGAGCGCCTCGTGCTCGCCCAGGCTTACATCAGCCGCGCCCAGCTCTACTTCTTCACGTATGAGTTGGAGGCGTCAGAGACACTGCTCCGCAAGGCCCTTCGCATCAAGGATACGCTGGACCAGGACGAGACGGCGCTTGCCATCCCTGCCACATTCCGGCAGCTACATGAGATGGCGGGCAACGCTTACCTGCGCCTGCTTGATATTGCGCTCATCAACAAGGACGAAGATGCACGGCAGCTATGGTCGGGCCGGGCGGGCGACGAAGCGCGTGCGCTGGCCTCCAGGCCGAACGACAGCCGCGCCATGTCCTCTGCTGCGCGCTTCTTGTACAGGTCGGGCGCGTGCGAGGACGCCTATAAGATAGCTTACGACCAGTTAGAGAAGGACCCGAACAACGCAGGTTTGCACCGGATTATCTCCGGTGTAGCCGTGCTGCGCGACGAAAGCATAATGAGTCTTGAGGCTTTGCAGGAACGAAAGGCGCTGCTGCGCATAAACCCGACCAGCCTGCCCGACCTCCACACCCTACTGCTCAGGTATTCGCTGAACGCCACGACATCCGACACCGGCTACCTGGCTAAAGTGAAAGAGGCCACAGACGCCATTCTGGACGTGGACCCCACGAACGTGGAGGCTATACAAGGGTACCTCTCGACCGTGGACGTGGCCGGCACCTTCGACTTGCTCCTCATGCTCACCGACCAGAACAACATGGAGTCGCTCGCAGGCTTCTCGCCCTATTTGGAAGGCACCGGGGGCATGGCCTCACTCATGGACCCCGCGCTTGGCTACTCACCTATGGGCGATACCCGCACGCTGCGCAAGGTGCTGGCCGAGCAGTTGCAGGACCCGGAAACTATCAAGAAGATGCTGGCTATCAAGGAAGGGGCCCGACCTTACCTGGTGCGATGGGCGCAGGAAGCGGACCCCGACACGGCAGAACCGATCGTCTACGCGGCGCGCTACAGCCGTAGCATGAACGATTATGTAGGGTTATATTCCAGCCTCGGGGGCGTGGTGGAGCAGGATGTACTGGACCGCGTCTGGAAACGTGCCTTCGACGACGCGACCGCACTGCTGGAGTCCGACCGCAATCCCAGCCCCCGCCAATTGGCGCAGGCGCACACGAACCTTTCTATGCTCTACCGGAGCAGTTACCTGCAAAAGTTCCTCCAACAGGACAAGGAAGGCGCGGGCGAGATGCTCACGCAAGCCCTGAAGCACTCCAAAACGGCGGCGGAGCTGGTTGACAAGAACCCACCCGAGTCTCCCACTCCCGGCGAGCTAAACCTCGATCTCACCGTCTACAACGACTACACGGTCGCCGCCTACTTCGCCACCTTCTACTACGACTGGGTGGGAGATACGGCCAAGAAGGACAAATATACCGAGCTTCACAAGACGCTCCAGGCGAAGGACAGCGAGTTGCAGGTGACTGCTAGCAAGCCTATAGGCCTGAACTACAGCTATCTGAAGAGCCTCACCTGCTCAGGCGATAACCTGCTCAAGGCCGGCACCGACGCGCTGCAGGCGGGCAACTTCAAGCAAGCCGTTCAGACGCTCACCGACTATAACAGCAAGTACTGGCACGACCCTGTGGGTGCATGGTCGCTCGCGCTCGCCCAGTACCATGATGGCGATTTCACCTCCGCGCTGGCGACGTTGGACAAAGCGACCGAGTTCTCTGGCGACCTGCCGACCCTCTGGGGCAAGAAGGTGGTAGTGTTGCTAGCCCAGGGTAAAAGCGCCGAGGCGCGACAGGCTCTGACGGAGTTCTCCAAGAGGCTGGAAGGTGAACCTATCGAGGTGCGAGTACGCGAGCTTGTGGCGCTGGGACGAGACCTCATGGAACTCTCTCGCGACAACCTCGACACGCGCCAGAGTGTGAAGGCGGTGCTCCCCGACGTGGAACGGTACGTGGAGAGCCTTCCGCCGGAAGCACGTGCAGGTGAGGGCGCACAAATGATCCTGGCGCTCGACAGCCTGGGTGCGGCGTCCACCTGGGCGGGCGACTATGATGTGGCGCGCAAGTTCCTGCAGGGGGCAGTCGAAATTAACCCGGACTACGTGCCAGCACGAGCAAACCTGGGGCTGTCGCTGTTGGCAGCAGGCAATACGAAGGGCGCGGGGAACGAATACGACAGCGCCATAAAGTCGGTGGCGGCATATACGCGTGGGGCAGATGGCGCGGTCTTGAAGGGGTCCACGCTCAATGCCGCTTTTGAGGATGCCCGCACCGATCTAGAGTCCGCCTCAGCCGACCTGCAACGCATGCTTGACGAGCAGCCTGAGCTACAGGACACAGGTGGGCCGCTCCTGGAGCGTCTCAACCGGGCAGCCTCGGTGTACAAGAAGTAGTCCCGGTGACGTAGCAGGCAGTAGTTCCTTTTACAACCTATAGCCTATTGCTCGTGATTTCCGATACGGTATACTAGTAGTACCAGGCCCCACCTCAAGCATGTGCGGCTGGTCGTCTACCGGCCTTAGTAAGGAGCTTATTGTGCGCAGCACCACCCTCCATTTCGCACTCGACCTGACCACTCGCTAGCGCGGAGACCAGAGTGTCTCCCGTGGAGGCACCATGCTGCAAGTACAAAACCTTTCTAAGAGCTACGGCGTCAACACCGTCCTCGCCAGGGTCAACCTCATCGTGAACGACGGGGAGCACGTCGGCCTCATCGGCCCTAACGGCTCCGGCAAATCCACCCTCCTCAAAATTATCACAGGGCATGAACCACCCGACAGCGGTGCGGTCGTGCTTTCTCCGCGCGGGCTGCGAGTCGGCTACCTGGCGCAGTCTTTCGGCGAGCTTGCCGCAAGAACCCTGGCAGAAGTGGTGGCAGAGGCGCAGGGCGAGCTTTCGTCCGCCGAGCTTGCATTACAGCACGCCGCCGAAGCGCTCACCACAGTCGAGGACGTTGAAGCCGCTATGGAAGTCTACAACCAGGCCCTGTCCCGCTACGAGGCGCTTGGGGGCTACGAACGCGAGCACCGTAGCGCCGCCATTCTCCAGGGCCTCGGCCTGGGCGACATCTCGCCTGCTACGAGGGTTGGCGAATTAAGTGGTGGGCAAAAGACCCGCCTGGGACTAGCAACCCTCCTGCTCCAGGCGCCGGACCTGTTGCTGCTGGACGAGCCGACCAATCACCTCGACGTTGATGCGCTGGAGTGGCTGGAGGAGTTCATCACCGGCTATCCCAACTCGGTGTTGATCGTTTCTCACGACCGCGAGTTCCTGGACCGCACTGTGACCCGCGTGCTCTACGTGGACCGCGAGACCCATACGGTGAAGAGTTACCCCGGTAACTACAGCGACTTCGTGGAAGCGCGTGAGCAGGAGCGATTGTCGCACATAGAGGCCTGGACGCGGCAGCAGGAATATGTCTCAAAGGTAAAGACCGACATAGCCCGCTGGAAGGGCTGGGCGCTCGATATAGAGCGAGGCACAACGCCGCGCCAGCCCAACGTTCGCCGTTCCGCCCGTCGCAAAGCACAACTCGCCAAAAGCCGCGAGACCAAGCTAGAGCGCTACATGGAGTCGGACGAGCGAGTGGACAAGCCCTCCCTAAGTTGGTGGCTCAAGCTCGATTTCGGCACCCCGCCACCCAGCGGCAGGGCAGTGCTCCACATGGGCGACGTGACGTTCCGCTATCCGGGCGGCCCTACCATCTTGGAGGGCGCATCGCTCGACATCGGCTACGGCGAGCGGGTGGCATTGGTGGGTCCAAATGGGGCCGGCAAATCGACAGTGTTGAAGCTGATTGACGGCACACTGCGGCCCGACGGTGGCACGTTAAAAATCGGCTCCGGCGTGCGACTTGGGAGGCTCTCGCAAGAGCAGGAGACCCTGAACCCGGAGTGGACGGTGCTCCAGACGGTGCTCAACGAGCGGCCAATGAGCGAGACCGAAGCCCGCAGCTTCCTCCACTTCTTCCTATTCGAGGGCGACAGCGTCTTCCGTCGAGTGGCGGAGTGCTCGTTGGGGGAGCGCAGCAGGCTGCAACTGGCGGTGCTGGTGCTGCGAGGCTGTAACCTGCTTCTGCTGGACGAGCCGCTGAACCACCTCGACATCGACGGGCGCGAGCACTTCCAGCAGGCACTGGAAGCCTTCGAGGGCACTGTGTTGGTGGTAGCTCACGACCGGGCGTTCTTGCACGACTACCCGGAGCGAGTGGTGGAGGTCAGGGACGGCGCGCTACACGTGTACGAGGGGTACCAATCGTACCTTGAACGCAAAGGTTAGGGTACCCCGGTACTAAAGTCCGGGCCAATTACCCTGTTCATTGCGGCTCACGAACTGGTAGAATTGCAAGCAGAGCCCTAACCTGCTTGCAATTCGCCTATGCCCAGCCATCTCAAACAAAGCAAGATCACACACCACAGCACGCTTAGAGGGCTGATAACTCTGGCTGCGCTGCTGGCTGTCCTCCCCGGCATGACGCCTGCAACGCACGCGGCACCTTCCGCAACAGTGGCCGGTGAGAAGCTTGTCCTGGCCTTCTACTACATGTGGTACGGCCCAGGCGCGTTCGACGGCGGAAGGACAGCGGGAGTACCTAAAGCCCCCTACATCTCCGACAAGACCGACGTAATTGAGCGCCAGGTCAAGGAAGCCAAGGGTGCGGGCATCGACGCTTTCATCAGCTCGTGGACCGGCAACGGCACCGAGACCGACCGCAACTTCCCTGCCCTGCTCGACGCCGCAGCTCGCAACAACTTTCGCGCCACCATCTACTTCGAGACCAACAACGTCATGCAGCACGGGGATGTCGTGTCCCAACTCCGTTCCGTGTTGGAGCGATTCGGCAATCACCCCGCCTTTTTGCGCTGGAACGGCAAGCCGGTAATCTTCTTCTGGCGGCCCGAAGCTCTCGGTGACGCGGCGACCTGGCGTTCGGTGCGACAGAAGGTGGACCCCGGCAATACCCAGGTGTGGTCGGTAGATACGGTGGACGGGGCTTACCTGGACGCGTTCGACACTGTGCACTTATTCAGCGCAGGCAAGTGGGATGCCAACACCGATGTCGCAAGCACTCAAAACCGCTGGCGGGCGAAGATAGACGCCTACAACAAGCAGAACGGCACCCAGAGGCTCTGGGCGGCAGGTGCCATGCCTGGCTGGGACGATAGTAAAAATGTGCAGCCCAACAACCCCGTAAAAGTCATTCCTCGTAAGGATGGCGCGCTGTACGAAGAGAACTGGCGTGCGGCCATAGCGAGCAACCCCGAATGGATCACAGTAACGAGTTGGAACGAATGGTTTGAGGGTAGCCAGATTGAGCCTGGGGCGGACTACGGCACGCGCTACCTCGATCTGACGCTCAAATACTCAACTCTGTTCAAGGTCGGCCCAAGCCCCTGCGACGGCGGCACGAGCTTCGCGCAAACCGGACACGCGATTTGCAAGGGTATGGAGAGTTACTGGCGGCAATACGGCGGCGTGTCGCAGTTCGGCTTTCCAATCTCCGAGCCTTCGGTGGAACGCAGCCCCATAGACGGCAAGGACTACATGGTGCAGTACTTCGAGCGAGCACGCTTCGAGTTGCACCCTGAGCAGAAGGGCACGCCGTACGAGGTGCAGCTGAGCCTGCTGGGGAGGCAGTTCCACCCGGTCGAGCCTTCGGTCGCTCAGAGGAACAAACCCGGCTACAGCTACTTCCGCGAGACCGGGCACAACGTCAGCCCCGCCTTCGCGAAGTACTGGCAGGAGCACGGCGGCCTCTTCGTCAACGGCTACCCCATCTCCGAAGAAGTGCAGGAGAAGCTGGCTGACGGCAAAGTCTACACGGTCCAGTACTTCGAGCGCGTGCGCATGGAGCTCCACCCGGAGAACTCCGCCCCAAACAACGTGCTACTAGGCCTGCTGGGCAGGAGCGCCCTCGAACAGAAGGGCGGGCGGTAGTATAAAGACGAAACCGCCAAGACGCCAAGGACGCCAAGGGCGCGCCAAGGTTTAAGATTGATCAGAGAATACAAATAGTACCAGAGTACAAGATTTCGTACCCTG
>JAXDKH010000161.1:0-6394 GCA_034667185.1 Chloroflexia bacterium
CGATTGCTCCGGGAAGTAGTATCCCTCGTGGTAGCCGGTCTTCACGGTATCGAGGGCGATTATGAAGTCGGGTTCGCTCGTCGGCACAAACCTGCCCCAAGCCAGTGGACCTATTTGCCCCTTGCCCGCGTCATGGGCAAAGACCCGGCCGTTGAATACCGCCAGCGAGCCTGTCTCGATGATTATCTCCTCCAGCGGAGCGTCGAAGTGTTGCGTGAAAGCCTCCACAATGGCTTTGGGCGTGCACGCTTGTTCGGCGTCATGGGGCAGTAACTTGCAGTCGAGGAGAATCTGCAGCATGTCCCTGAGAGGCAACGGCAGTATCCTGAATTGCCGGGGCAGCAAGGCCACATTGACGAAGTACTGGTAAATAGGACCGGGGTATTCCGCCAGGCTGGTCAGTTCCCCGTCGAAGTGCAGGTTAGTCTTCGACTTGTCGGTATCGACCCCCGTAGTAGAAGCCCGCGCCTCGTCGATCTTCAAGGCCCTGATGAAAAGATCGCTTCCGGCGATTGCCCCCTCTACCCTTCTTACCAATTCGACCAAGCTAGGGCAATGCTCCGTAACTGCGCGCCTTGCTTCGGGGCTGAGTGGGCGGGCAAGGTCGGTTAATCTCCCGCCGCGAAGCTCCGTGAGCACCCCCAGGTCCCGCAGCCTCTGCATTTCGGTCATGGCACCCTTGCGAAGCGCCTTCGGCAAATCCACCGGCAGCGGAATGACTTTCACAAGCGACTCCAGGCAGTCGTCACCTGCGAAAAGCGTATAAGCGAGGGAGGCTAGCCGCACATTCTTCAGGAGGGTTGGCTTGTGGGCCGTGTGCAGCTTCTGACGTGCGTTGTAGCCCGCTACAGGCAGATCGAACTTGCGCCCGTTCACGGCAAAGTAAGAAGGGGGCACTGCCTGCCCGCAATAGGCCGCTCGTGGCTCCAGCTTCAACTCGAACATGTTCGCTCCACTCTCAACCGGCATCTGCCTCACCGAATAACTCGTCTACCACCTGCCGGAACTCTCCGCAGAAAGGTAATGTCTCCTCCCCCTCATGGGACCCGCAGAGCGCTCCCACCAAGCCGCGGTAGTACCACGCCTGCTGCGAGCGTCCCCGCTTGAAGCGCGACCACACGCCCTCTCCCCCGGCACGCACGTCGGCCAGGATACTTCGGGCGTTGTGCAGCTTGTCGGCCAGCGCCACCAGCCGGACCTCGCGGGGAGCTCCCGGGAGATAAGCAAGCGTGTGCTCCTTGCGCTCCTCCCAACTCTGCCACTTGTCCGGCTCCGAACAGCCCTCCACAATCGAGGCCACACGCTCGCCAAACTGCTCCCGCAATTGCTTCAGCGTGGTGGACGTGTCCTCCATCGTGTCGTGCAGGATACCGGCGGCAACCACTTCCTCGTCGCAACCGGAGGTAGCCAGCAGCATCCCCACACCATAAGGGTGCGAGATGTAAGGGATGTCGGTCCCCTTGCGTACCTGGCCCTGGTGCGCCCTGGCCGCAAACTCAATTGCCCGGTCGATCATGGTTCCTCCGACGATATAACGCGGTTGGTTCAACAATTCTATTCTGCACATCCCCTATTTTAGCATGGTAGCGCAGGTTGCAAAGCCTATATGCCACCAACAGCGGGAGCAAACTCCCCCTTGTCATTCCGAACGCAGTGAGGAATCAGGTGGCAGTCGTGCTCTGTTGCAATGCAGAACCAGATGCAGCACGGCTACTCCTGTGCACCAATTCAATAACATCCCTACCCACCTGATTCCTCACTGCGTTCGGAATGACAAAGGGAAGTTTGGGTGCTCGCATCCCCACCTCTTTGATTTTGCATCAGCACCTTCTTGTGATGGCCCGTGACTTTACCTGCCGGGTGCTTCTATAATGTGAGGAGCAATATCCATCTCAATTTTCACAACCGGAGTAGAGACAACTTATGCAAACCGGCGCTGAAGTACTGATCGAAAACAGGTGGTCGGACGAAGACACGAAGGGCATGGACGGGCTGGACCTGCTGGTGTACCAGTCGAGGCTGGTCGGGGCGGACCCCAGGCTGGTGGTCTGGGGCGGCGGGAACACCTCCCTCAAGACGCAAGAGACCGACTTCCGCGGGCGGTCCACCTACGTGCTCCGCGTCAAGGGCAGCGGCTCCGACCTGAAGGCCGTGGTCCGGCGCGATTTCCCAGGCGTGCGCATGGACGACGTACTGCCCCTCCTGGAGCGCGACGACATGTCCGACGAGGAAATGGTAGAGTACCTGGGCCAAACGCTTATGGAGCCAGGCTCGCCACGCCCCTCGATAGAGACGCTGCTGCACGCCTTCGTGCCCGCCGCCAGCGTCGTGCACAGCCACGCCGACGCCATACTGGCCGTCACCAACAACGTGCGCGCCGAAGAGGTGCTTGCGGAGGTCTTTGGCGGGCAACTGGCTATCGTGCCTTACCGTCGGCCCGGCTTCCTCCTCTCCAAACAGGTGGGCGATGCGGTGCGCGACAACCCCGGCATCGTGGGCGTCATCCTGCTCAACCACGGCCTCATCACCTGGCACGACGACCCCAAAGAAGCCTATCGGCTGCACATTGAGATGGTCGATAGGGCCGACCGCTACGCCAGAGACAGAGTCAAGATCACAGAGGGCAACATCACCCATCTCACCCAGGAAGAAAGACGAGACATAGCAGCAAAACTGGCTCCCGTACTTCGGGGATCGCTGGGCAGCGAGAAGCGAGTGGTTATGCGCTATCACGACTCGCCAGACGTCATGCGCTTCGTTTCCGGCGAAATCGTGCCCCTCGACCGCATGCAGCACGTGCTCAGCCAGGGCGCGGCCACTCCCGACCACATCCTGAACACCAAGCGCACGCCTCTATGGATACAAGCCGCCGACCCGAGAGACACGGAGGGTCTGGCGAATGCTGCAAAGCAGGCTTACGAAGAGTGGGTGCGCGACTACGAAGCATATTACAACGCGCACCAAACAGGGGAGGGTATGCTGCCCGCGGTGCCGAGGGTGGTGCTCGTCGCCGGGGTGGGCATGTTCTCGGTCGGCAAAGACAGCCGCGCCGCCACCATATCGAGCGACATCTACTTGCACACTATCAGCATAATCGAAGCGGCGGAGGGGCTTGGAGGCTACCGCTCGCTGCCCATCGAGGATGCCTTCGCCGCTGAGTACTGGCCCCTGGAGCTGTACAAGCTGACCCTCGCGCCGCCGGAGAAAGAACTCAGCCGCAGGGTGGTACTCGTAACGGGCGCGGCGGGTGCCATAGGAGCGGGCATAGCCAGGCGGTTCGCGGCAGAAGGTGGGCACATTATATGCGCAGACCTGGACCTGGAGAAGTCCGCCGCGCTTGCAGCAGAGCTGAGCAAGGCAAACCCCGCCAACAGGTCTATCGCCGTGCGGATGGACGTGAGCGACGAGGCCTCGGTGCGCGAAGCCTGCAGGCAGGCGATGCTGGAATACGGCGGGGTGGATGTTGTAGTATCCAACGCCGGTATCGCAAAATCGTCAGCAATTGACGAGTTGAGCCTGGAGGAGTGGGAGCGCAGTTTCGCCATCAACGCCAGGGGGCACTTCCTGGTGGCCCGCGAGGCTCTCCGCGTAATGAAAGCTCAAGGCACTGGCGGTAGCTTCGTGTTCATCGCCACCAAGAACGTCACCGCGCCCGGCAAGGAGTTCGGGGCCTACAGCGCCTCCAAGGCAGCCGAAGCCCAGTTGGCGCGGGTGCTGGCATTGGAGGGCGCGGCATGCGGCATCCGCTCCAATATCGTCAACCCTGACGCCGTGTTCGAGGGCTCCGGCCTATGGTCACAGGAGGTCCGCGAGCAGCGGGCGAAGGCGCAAGGCATAAACGCCGGAGAGATAGAGGAATACTACCGCAAGCGCAATCTCCTGCAAGTGGAGGTCACCGCCGCCGACGTAGCCGAAGCCGCCCTGTTCTACGCCTCCGACCGTTCGGCCAAAACCACGGGCAGCATGCTCCCGGTAGACGGCGGCCTGCGAGAGGCATTTCCACGTTAGTACCCGGCTGGGCCTGGAGCGTGCCCGATGCTGCTTCTTCGTCTCTATCTGTCTTCTATTATCTTGTAGGGGCAGGCACGGGGGCCTGCCCCTACAAGATATCTCTTCATGATACCTTCAATAGCCTTCAAGGACTCGCATCAAACTAATACCTGATCAGCCCGACAAACATGTAGAGGTACATGAACTCAGAAGAGCAACATAAGCAGGCATCCCCATGAACATCACCAACCTGAAGGCCGTCCTGTTCGACTGGGACGGCACGATAGTGGACTCCGCCCAGGCGATGTTCCTTTCATACCGTCACGCCTACGAGAAGCATCTTGGCATCGTCTTCCCCCGCGACTACGACGATTTCCTGCAACTTGTGCCTATGCGCCTCGCCGAAAGCTCTGCCAAGTTCGGTGGCGAAAAAGCCACCGATGTCGCGAATAGCTACAACGAGTATTACGAGCGAGAAGGCTATAAGATGTGCGGGGTCTACGAAGGCGTGCGCGAGGTGCTGGTTGAACTGCGGGCGCAAGGCTACCTGCTGGGCGTGGCCTCCAACAAAAGCTGGGGCAGGATCGGGGCCGATATCGACTACCTGGGACTAGAGGGCTTCATCGACGCCTTCGTCACCTCTGAGGACACGCCCCAGCGCAAGCCTCACCCTGCCCCGCTACTCAAGCTGGCCGAGAAGCTGGAAGTCGAACCCCAGCACTGTGCCTACATTGGCGACTACCACGGCGACATTATAGCCGCGAGGGACGCGGGCATGCTCTCTATAGCCGTCATGTGGGGCGGCATGTTCCCCACCGACACACTGCTGGCTGAGCACCCCGACTACGTAGTTGAGAGGCCCGAGGACTTGCTAGACCTCTTCCCCGGCCCCCGTACCCCGCAACTACGCCCGGCGGAGAGTAACATAGAGCCCGAACGCCTCCGCTGAACAGCCTCTAAACAAAGAGGCTCTGTTACAATTGCAGCACCCGGACAGACCTTATCATTCCGAACCCTTCGGTTATGCTCAGGGTTTCGCTTTAGGTGCTAATATTTTCACATACCCCACTTTGTATCGTCCCGAGTCTCCCCGAACCTATTCCATGTTGTACCGCTAAATGTAGCCTTTCTTGTACAGGTTCCTGTAACACAAAAGCCTTCTGCATATGATAGAGGCTTGCTAGAATGCAGCATTGAGAATTGCCGGGCCTATAATTCCGGCTGGTTTCGGCCCGATTAGGGTCTAATAGTAAAACAAAGTATTCAAAGTAAAGCATAAAGGAAGAAAGCAATGAACAAGGCATTAATAAGGCTGCCCAGGATCGGGCGTTGGCTGTTTGTCCTGGTTATGTTGGTGAGCATTTTGCCCGTAGCGGCAGCTATCGGGGTGAAATCGGGCTTTGCTGCCCCCGCCACCCAGGCGGTGACGAACACAATAACGGTGGCGGACGGTCCCGCCAGTCAGGTGTGGGGCCGCATAGCGGGCAACACCGTCGTCTATGACGAGTGCACCAACAAGGGCTGCCGGATCATGCTGGCGGACCTGTCGAAGCCCGGCAACAAGGCGAAGGCGGTCTCCCCCGCTAACTCTCCCGCCTACATGCCGTCCACCGACGGCAAAAGGGTAGTGTGGGTGGATGGCAGCAAAGCAGGCAGCAACGCTTCCCTGTACGACCCAACCAACAACCTGAACATCATGGGCGCGGACCTGTCCACTGGCAAAGTGTTCACGGTAACGACGGCGGCTAAGGCGCAGATATACCCTGGGGTGTCGGGCGACATCGTGGTGTGGACCGACTTCCGAAGCGCCAAGAGCGCCACCGACCTGGCTTCCGGCGACATCTACATGTACAACATCCGTACCGGCAAGGAGACGCCGGTTGCCCGCGCGGCAGGTCTGCAAACAGGCCCGGTCACCAACGGCAAGGTGATAGTGTGGGCCGACTACCGCAACGAACCCAAGCCGGACGGCTTCAACTCCAACATCTACGGCTACGACATCGCCACCAAAAAGGAGTTCGTCATCACCAAAGAGCCAAGCACCCAGCTTTACCCCGCCATCTCCGGCAATACGGTTGTGTGGGCTGACTGGCGCAACGGCGAAGGTGATATCTACGGCTACGACTTGGCGAGCAAGAAGGAGTTCGCGGTCACCGAGGCCCCTGGCAGCCAGATAATGCCGTCCATCTCAGGCAGCCTCGTCGTTTGGTCGGACTGGCGCAACGAGCCGGATACCACCAACGGGCACAACGTCGACGTATATGGGGCCAGCCTGGAAAACGAGCAAGAGTTCGCCGTGTTCGCAGGTCCGGGCGGCCAGGGCGCGCCTCGCATCAGTGGCAACACGGTGGTGTGGGAGGACAACCCCAGCGGCGACTTCGACAAGGGCGACTGGAACATCACG
>JAXDKH010000162.1:0-10641 GCA_034667185.1 Chloroflexia bacterium
CATTTGAACTTGGGTAAGTGAGACATGAGGGAAGTGGAGAGCAGTTTAGGGCAGGTGCACGCTAATGAGTACAACGTGAAGTGCCAGGCATGCCACGCCCAAACAGGGTGTCTCTAACAACCAGATAAAACGGCAGCCCACATAGGCCGCGACAACTAGCACGGCTCATTAACGCTGACCAATGACGTAGACGTACATTACAAAGAAGGAGCAGCAATGATGAAGACACAGCTCTTACGGTCGCGTGTGGGAGCCACCATGCTGGCACTGGCTTTTGTGACGTTAGCCTGGTTGGCCTTTGGAGGAGTGGGGACGGTAGCGAGGTCCACACCACAAGTAGACCAGGGGAAGCAGGCCCAGTCGGCCCCCGACTCTTGCGGGTCTCTCACCGTGGCCATAATAAGGGGTTACCACACCCCGACTATAATGGTTAATCGCCTCAAGGCTGTGCCCGGGGTATCTCAGGTTGACGTGCTGGATGGTCTTAATTCTACCCCCACTCTGGCTCAGTTGCAGAGTTATGACCTGGTTATGACGGCAGGCTCCAACCACTGGGCCGACCGTGCGGCGCTGGGTGATGTACTGGCTTCGTACGTGGATGGCGGCGGCGCTATCGTTCAAACCGGCATTGACTGGCTCAATAACGTGAGCATTGCCGGGCGGTTCGAGACGCAGTCTTACAGCCCATTTACCACAGGTCACAACGGCAACCTGCAGTCCGACTCCATAGGAACTTACGATGCGTCGCATGCCATTATGCAAAACGTAACGCCCCTCGGTGCCGAAATAAAAACCGACCTTACTCTGGCGAGCGGGGCCACCCAGGTAGCTCAATATAATACCACGCACTTGCCTTTTATAGGGTTCAAGGGTAGAGTGGTAGGTATAAACGCCGATCTGACCGACCAGAGCATGTGGAACGGTAATTTCGAGCGCGTAATTGTGAACGCCGCTAACTGGATACACAATTACAATTGCCCCCCCGCCAGCGCTACCCCTACCACCACAGGCACGCCTCCCACCGCCACCGCCAGTCCCACTGCAAGCCCTACACCACTTTGTGATATTCAATATTCCGATGTGCCGCCTGGCTCTCCATTCTATTCGTTCATCGAGTGCCTGGCCTGCAAAGGAATCGTGTCCGGATACCCGGATGGAACGTTCCGCCCGAACGATTTGCTAACCAGAGGCCAATTGTCCAAGATTGTGTCTCAATCAGCCGGCTTCCACGAGCCTGTTATGGCCCAGACATACGCCGACGTGGCCCCGGGCAGCCCCTTCTACAATTATATAGGTCGCCTCAGCAGCCGCAACGTTATCTCCGGGTACCCTTGTGGTGGGGTGGGCGAGCCGTGTGATGCGCAGAACCGCCCCTACTTCCGCTCTAACACACCGGCATCTCGCGGGCAGCTCTCGAAGATCGTGTCGAATACCAAGAGCTACACTGAAGACCCGGGTACGCAGTTGTTCACGGACGTGTCTCCCGGCTCTCCTTTCTACGACTATATCAATCGTCTGGCGAACCGCGGTGTGATCTCAGGGTACCCGTGTGGTGGTGCGGGGGAGACCTGCGACGACTCAAACCGACCCTACTTCCGGCCTAACTTCAATGTGACTCGTGGACAGGCAGCGAAGATAGTCTCTAACACCTTCTTCCCCAACTGCCAGGATGAGACATGACGCTCTCAGGCGTGCCGCCGCATCGAACGTTAGTTAGATGCTGTGATCAGGAGGAGGCAAATAGCTGCACATGAAACAACTCCCCCAGCAACATGTCGATACGGTGCTGAGGCTGCGCGTCACCTTGTACGGTATCCTGATCCGCCATGGGTGCTAACCCCCTACTGGTTCTGAGGCCCACACCGTGAACATGACTTTGCCGTAAAAATGCAATAGCCAGTACGAGGCGAATCGAGGCTCCTCTACTGCCCTGTAGGTAAAGCTGAACACATCCCCGAGAGCACGCTGGGGAGGCGCTCCCATTGCATCCAGAGCCTCTACAACGTTCTGGAACTGCCATGGAGGATACGCGCTTACCTTGATTACCAGGTCATCAGGCATCCGTCTCTTGGTTTCATCAAAGTAGAGGCCCTGCACGATTGGTAAGAAGATAGCTCTCACCCTGTCCTCGCCCAAAGGTATAGAAGGAAATGTTCCAACATAGCCGCCGTCTCGCGTGTAGACCGGCTTGAGCTGGGCTTCACGTAAGAGGCGCTTGGCCACTTCGGAGCGGCCGCGTAGCGCTGAACGCGCCACGGTAGTAGCGAACAGAGCTTGTGCCTGAGGACTTTGGCTGCCGAACGCATCACTTGTGAGCCAATCTCGGAGGAAATCGTCGTTACGAGACTTCGCATTGTTGCATGGCTCGCAAGTCGGCACCGTTATGAAGTTGATGTTTTCTGGGTAGGGCTTTATAAAAAGGCACCGGGCAATTACATGATCTCGCGTCACCTTTTCCTCACGCCCGCAATACACACATATTCCAACCTCAGGTTCACCGGCCACACTTTTACCCATGTTTCTTCACCTTTCTCTACTCTCCTAAGCTCGCAGCCCCAGTTCATCTTCGATGCACGTGAACCAGTAGCCCCTTTTAGTCTTTGCAGAAGGCCCATCCTGTTGCCTTACTTTCCCCTCTCTGCGCGCTGCTGCTCGTGCCGCAACGATACTACCCAATCCTTAGAGCCGTCGAGGTAGGAAGATTGTACGTTTGATGGGATGTCCGCAATCACCGCGACCATGGTTATAATCCCAGTCATCTCCTCGCTATTGCTTGTGCTCACGAACTGCTTGAGTAACAGGCTCGTCTCTACCTGAGGGTTCTGGGGGTTCTGTGGCGACGGTGCAGAATATGCGATTGTAAAACTGCAGGAGCCAGTAAGTAATACCAGCATCCTCTTCCGCAAAGATGTAGGCACAACAAAAAACGCTGCCATCCCCCAGGCTATATACGTTTTTCGTGTTCATGGATGCGAAAATCTCTCGTGGCGCTGCAGGTTGCAAAGGATCCAGTCGCTGTACTTCAAAGCGGTAGTCGACTGGAATCCTCTCGCCGTGGTGAATGTAGTAGTAGAGTCCCCTTACTATATTGGAGAGAATGCGAACCACGCGTGGGCCATCGAGGGGCACAGATGGATAGTGGCCTAGATATATGCCGCCTTTGGTGTGCATAGGGCTAAGTCGCCCCTTCGACTTAGCTGCATGTGCAATGGGGGACTGTCCTGCGTCTATCGCACGCCTTACTTTCCCCTCCAGCAACTCTTGAACGATGGGCTGGTCCGCAACGTGAATATCCGTAACGAGCATATCTCTCAGGTACGTATCGTCAAGCGACTTCTTTCTGTGGTTGCATGTCGAACAGGCCGGAACAACTACCATAAATGGGGGTAGCTTGCCTTTGCCTCCGAAGAGACACTTGGGTATGACGTGGTCTCCGGTCGTACCGGCTCTTTCGCCGCAATAAGCACATATTGGTTTGCCGGTTGGCTTAGGTGAGGCCGGTTCATTCATCGTTCATAGCTGCCTTCATGTCGGTATATTGAGCGTGGCTGGCTAGACACAGTACGTCTTCTCTGTTGGGTTCACGACGACCTGCATGCTACGATAAACTGTACTGCGCCTCCGATAATCATGAGTATTCCGGCGACGGCATCAGGCGTAAAGCGGGGTTCATCCTCGTGGTTGTGAACCTCCGCGGACAATGCACGATTGCTTTCACCAACGAAGTCCACCAGACTATCCACCCAGGACACTGCAACACCCTGGTCCTCACCAAGCGCACGCCGGAGGCGCATCTTACGCGTGACTTTACCTTCGTGTCCGTATTGGTGCTTCTCCTCCGTAGTAAAACTGTCATCCGGTGCGAACATGTGGAGCACCTGGGACAAGATCTCTCGGACGGAGCTTGTCGCCTGACTGCATCGGTCAGGGCTAGCAGAGAAAAGTACAACCCATGCACCTTGCCACATGCGCAGGAATTTGGGGCCAAGCCCCTCGAACACAGGGTCGAAAGCTGAGGCTCTTACCCGCCAGGAGACCTCAAACTCAATAGTCTGGGTAGCATGCAGCGTAGTGTGTTCGTCTACAGGCTCACTTGCCTGCTCATCGGCACCAATGCCATACCGGTACGACCCATATGTGATGTCTTCCTGCTCACCTGCAGCAGGTGCTACCACGTGGTGCGCCGTTCGCAGGACCCAGGACGTGGTCATAGTCGGTAGGGCAAGCTCGTTACGCATCCAGTCAGTGGTTGGCAATGTGTCCGTCAGCTGTTTTACGAGAGCAGCCGAGCGGTCCGTGAACAGGGCCTCATAACTGCGGGTAACACCCAGAGCGGACGTCGCGAGCGCGATGCGGCTAGGCTCCATGACATCCACGTGCCAGCGAGACATGCGTTCCATATCAGCAATCATGCGGCTGATCGCGCTATTGTTATCAGACAGCACAGACCGAAGCGCACTCTGGCCGTCCCAGTGTGCTTGCAGTGCCCCGAGGTAAGCCGGTGCCGACATCTGCTCGCGAAGCCATTCAGCCGTCTGTAGGGACTCACCGAGCCAACCGAGATTCAGGCGCTGGACTCCAACCAAACCGTCTAGCTGCTCTGTAATGGAACTCAACCAGCCGGTCACCGCCTGCCCAATGACGCGCTCGTAGCCATCAAAGATACCCCCAAGATTTGCTTTGTAGAGGGCGTCGAATTGCTTTGCCTGGTCGAACGCCATGGAGAACTGTCCCAGAGGGACAGGCTCTATGGCTTTTCGCCACCGGTCAAGGTCAAACTGGTAGCTGGCCATAAGGTTCGGCATCAGTGCCGCACCGCCAAATTGCTCAAGCCGTAGCTGCCGCGACATGAGTTTAGCTATGCCCTCGACTGTTTTGCGGGCCTTAGTGGGCAGGGATGCCTTGATGCGCGCGGTGCGTTCAGTTCCTGCTGCTGTTAAAGCCCAATTGCGACCTTCCCGTGAAACTAACCCATCATGCTGTAGCCTTGTAAGGGCACGACTAACAGACGGTCTCTGGGCCTCCAGTCGCTTAGCCAGCTCGGTTACAGAGTCAGCAATTTGGACATCCAGCGCCAAAAGGATGCGCTGCTGGAGCGGGGGAGTTGTATTATTTGTATTATTTGCGCTGGTCACCCTTGTTCCACCTCGGTGTAACATATGGGGCAAATGTTACGCCTGGCGTACAAAGGAGTCAAGTTTGGTTAGTAGGCAGGGAGAAATCGCGGGGTACTGTGGAAAGGATGTGGAAAATATTCGCAGGTACGGAGTTTGACCGGCTCGGGTCATTGTTCAACCAAATTAAGTCTCTTGGGCGACATGATCGTTTCCTACTATTGGGCTATTCGGTGCCCTGGTATTCAATGGTATTGAAAAACAGCATAAGACCTGGACCCATTCTTCTCCGCCCTTGGATAGGATGCGCGCAGGGTGGCGGTGCATGACAGGCTCTACAAGGCCGTTATCTATAGAGACGCCTCGCCGGCTCCTGCCAAGGCGGGGATATGCCACATAGAAATTACGCCATCATCACTTCCTGAAAGCAATTTGGTGCCGTCAGGGCTTATCGCCAGAACTTCAACGGAGCTAGAGGTGCTCCTTGGATGTCTACTACGGTTCACCGGCTGTTGCAGGGAGCGTAGCACATCTCCTGTAACAAGATCGGAGATGATTATTCGACCCTCCCTAGTGCCTGTGATTAGCTGATTCCCATCTGGTGTTACAACAATCGCATTTGTCTGAGGTTTCTTAACATCAACCTCTCTAATAATCTCTCCCAAGGTTAAATCCCAAACGTGTAGCGTAGAGTCGGTGCTTAGGGTCACTACTTTTCTTGCATCGGGTGTAATAGCCATTGCCTTTATGCCGCGTCTGGAGGCTGACAGAACGCGTATGGGATCATCAATTACTCCCACTGTTTCCTCTCGACTGTAGGCACCTGGGACGCGGTGACAGGTTGTGAGATCCCACAACTTCACGGTGCCTTCGGATGACCCGGACAGCAGGAACTGTGGGTTGGGCAACGGCGCTATAGTGGTAATCTCCCCTGAGTAGTCATTGAGCCAGCAGAGTGCGTACTGCGATGCTACATCTCGAACCAGAATGCGTCCGTCATTGTACCCAACTAGCAATTTCTGCTCGTCCAGCGACAGTGCCAGGCTACTGACGCTCAGCGTACTCAGAACAGGATCGACTGCGACTTCGTAGGTGGCAATACTATTCCCTGTATGGTAATTCCATCGGCTGATATTCACCCTTGTATACGGTGTGAAGATCCAGACAATATCCGGGTCAGCGATCATCGCTAAAGCATCCACCGGATAGAGGGACCGCTTGGCAAACGGTTCCTGCTTTGCTCGCGCATCGAGGTTGAGCAGCCAAACAGCACCCTGCGCAAGACCTACTGCCGCAAATTGACTATCTCTACTAATGGAAATTGAGACGACCTCTCTGTTGTCGACATTGATTTCTTCATGCAAAATAATGGGTTCATCAATTTCCATGTCTTGCCAGGCACGCCGGGCCTGCTGCAGCATTGTGTCAGAGGCTCCGGCCCCCATTTCCCTCACAGCCCTGATCAGGTGCACGTGGTCATTGTTGGCCAGGGCGTCTGCCGCCCGGTTCGCAAGTGTATCTAGCCTCTCGCACTCCCGCTGCACTCTGGCAGCTATATCTGGCATCTCCGGCCGGTACCCTTCTAAGCCCTGCAGCAAATCTCTTGCAGTGTAGAAATCACCTCTATTTACGGCCTGCGTCAGCCTTGCGTATTGATCTAACTTCTGCATTGCTGTCAACCGCAGGGCAACATCAGGCACTGCAAGGCTAATAATCCCCCGAATGGCGCTCTCAAGATCCCTTGAGAGCAAGTTACGCGATGTAGCTTTGTCGGGCGTGTCCCTGGAAACATTATAGCTCAGCACTCTCCGAGAGCGTAGATCGAAGGGGAGGTCTTCAGGACTCCCAAATGCCGTGTTCATCACTAGGACAACACGTTCCCATCCAAGCTTCTTGAGAGCATAACCTAGTTCAACTAAAACGTTAGGATTGGGCGTGGGCCGCTTATCAGTAGCTCTGCCAATTATAGATACGTCGCATACAAATACCTGAGCCATATCAATCTTCCCGAATATAGCCGCTGCTATCTCCGGTGCGCCAGTCAGACCGCTTGTATCCCGATCTATCACCGGCTCTATCTCTACTGATGCATCCTTTCTGATTCTCACTACAGCCTTATCCAGTGCATCCCCGATAAAGCCACGATTAGCACTATTGGGGGAGTCAGATTGCCAACAATAAAACACTGTCCAAGGCATGATTACAGGGTTCCTTTGCCAAGAGGGAAGAAGTATTAGGGTTGCACAAGCAACACCATTATAGCGCTCTCTCTGAAGGTGTTGGACTTACCCCAAGGCAGTCAGTTGATGCTACTCTTCTGGTGACCAAAGTCTCAAGTCCTTGTCGGCACAAAACGCGGGTCATACCATTCTCATCGGAATACGTCCGACCCAACTCCAACGTGATCCGCGGCAGGCCAGGTCAGGTCAGGCCGCCAAGCTCATTGCCAACACGTTCTTTCCCTATTGCCACAATGAAACGTAGCGGGAGCAACACTCTGTCAAGAGGTTCGAGTTCGCATCATCTAACACACGCTGGAGTAAGCTGCCCGCCACGAACGAAGTGGATCTTCTTTCGGCGGCAAGTAGCGTTCCCACGTCCGCACGCTATGCAGTACCTCACGTACCAGCACCTCCGGCGCAAAAACCTTATCAACCCAGTGCTGACTGGGCTGCTTGGCTCTGCTGTAGGTGTGTTTTGCTTACACTAGCCCCGAGTACTACGTGCGGCTGTCAGGTAGCAAAATAGTTCATGCGTTCTGAATATGTGCTATAATTTCGGCATCTGACACCAGAGCGCAACACAGTTTTTGCATCCTTACCACTTTCTCCAGTAAAGACGAGCCTCTCATGATTGACCCGGACGCAGTAAACATCGCGCGCGACGTGGTCGCACCCCTTATTCCAGGAGTCATTTCTTCGTTCGCAAACTCCGCCTTTAGCTATGCCTTTCAAAAAGGCTATCGCAACTGGGAAAGCGAGCAGCAGAAGAACGAAGCTCAGCAAGCTTTCGAGTTGGCTGTAGAGACTGCCTGTCAAGGGTTTACCCTCAGGTATCCCGAACTTGCCAACAGCTTTTTTGATGTGACCTTTCTTGAGGATAGCGCTTCGGGCATAGTAGCTTATTGCTTGCATCGCTGGGGGCCACCACATGCCTCGGAACTAGCCAGAGCCTATGCTGATTACATGAATGCCGAAGGGGAAGCACGCGACCACCTAATCCGGCAAGTGGAACCTGCGGCCGAGTTCTTTCTTTCCCGCTTGATGGCAGAACTTGCGAAGGAAAGCGTTTTCTCGAAGCAACTCGATAGCCAGGCTATCGAGGCGACCATGGCTAATACGGGGGTGGCAGCGCAAGCGCTTGAACGCATCGAGGGGCTGCTGCAGGAAGTAGCACGCAACACAGGCCCCAATGTACAACCTGGCGAGTTATTAGCGGGGATAAGTGCAGCCAACGCCAGTTTGCGTGACTACTCTACCACAATCCTGGACGAGCACATTGCGCGGCCCGAGGTGGGCACGATTGTGGATTGGATACTCCGTGCCGACCCGGAACAAAAGCTGGGTGTCTTACTGGACCAACCCGGTGCTGGCAAGACTGGCGTTATGCACGACGTGCTGGCCGACCTTGAGAACCGGCACGTACCTGTGCTTGCATTGAGAGCGGATGTGCTTTCAAGTAGCACAATTGCCGATGAGCTAACAGACGCTAGGGGGATACTCCCTTCGAGTGTAGAAGAGACTGCGCGTTATTTCTCAGAAACGGATGGCCTCTTTGTATTGCTGGTAGACCAGATAGATGCGTTGTCTTTCGTGCTATCTCGCGACCAACGCGCCCTGAGTATGCTGCTGGATATCGTTTCCCGTGTTCGCGCCATGCGAGGCACCCGTATCGTACTCTCTTGCCGCACGTTTGACTTGCACAACGACCCACAACTGGCACGACTGAAGGTGGACCGCCGATTCTCGCTGCAACCGTTATCCGCAGAGCAAGTCGACGATATCCTACGGCGTGCAGGTGTGGACCCCGCGCACATTCTACCAGCGCATAGAGAACTGTTGGATGTGCCCTTGCACCTGAACCTGTATACACGGGTCGCCGGACTTGCCGCAGGAAACGGAGAGCGGCAGCGTGAAGCCTACTTCACTTTGCAGGAACTATACGAGGCCCTATGGCAGGAATATATCGACCGGCCGAAAGCCCAGCATCTGGCAGACCCCGCTGCCATTGATAGGCCTGTCGATGCAATATACCGACTCACTGATGTTATGGCTGCCCGTAAGAGTGTCACAGTGCCTAATTCTACGCTGGACGGCTTCCCACTCTCCAGAACATACTTGCTCGATCAGGCTCTTGTTCAGCAAGAAGGACGTAACCTTCGTTTTCTCCACAGCACGTTCTTCGACTATTGTTACGCTCGCCGCTTCGTGGCTAATGGCAGTGACCTGTTTGATGACGTACATGAAGGCCCTCAGGGGC
Organism: Chloroflexia bacterium; assembly: GCA_034667185.1. GTDB lineage: Bacteria > Chloroflexota > Chloroflexia > QHBQ01 > JADMIH01 > JADMIH01. Next base: position 9,594 of record JAXDKH010000162.1, read on the forward strand.
TATTTGAGCGATCGATGGTAATTCAGGTACTCGCATATTTGCGAGGCACAAATCTAGAAGAATACGTGCGCCAGGTTCACCTGCTACTCACGAGAGAAGGCATTCGCTTTCACTTAAGGGACCTTGTCCGTGGATGGTTTGGTACACTCCCTCGCGTGCTGGATGAGGAACTGCAACTAGCGCGCATGCTCATGGCGGACAATGCTTCCCTGGCTTACATGCTATACGCAATGAGTCGTAACGTAGCATGGTTCGACAAGCTCAACGCCAGCGGTTGGCTGGTTGAGAAGCTTGCAAGCGCCGACGAGCAGACCATCAACCTTACAGCCGGTCTCTTGGCCAGTGTAATGGACAAGCGTACTGGACCCGTATTGGAGCTGTTGCGCCCGTACATAGGGCGTGCTAACGATTGGGACCTACGAGTGCTTGGGTGCCTACAGCGTCTTCAGGACTGGCGCGATGAGGAGGCTATACAAGTCTTCACAGATGCCATCAGGCGACTCGGCCTGAGTGTCGACTACAACTTCGGATTCTTTGACGTAATAGCATCATCCAACCCCATTGGTGGTTGCCGGCCGGTACGGGCTTACCTCGATGTCTGGCTGGAAAAAGAGCTACAAGAGCGGGCTGCCGAAGAGGATGGTGAGGACAACGAGGAACAGAGGCTCGCTCGTATACAGCGGCAGTACAGATATCTGGAGGGCAGTCCTCTACCCTACGGTGTCGATTCGGTGGTGCTCAAAGCAGCCCTTGGAAGTCCCACTGCCATGGTTGATCAGATACTTCCCTGGCTCGTGGATGCGACCTTTCGCTGTAGGAGACCCAGGGGTCATGCTGCCTACTACTCTACAGATGGTCTGTTTTCTGAGCGATGGTCATACCAGGCAGTCGAGGGCATGAATACCCTCGAAATAATTCCGAAGGCGCTCACAATAGCGCTCTCGCAACTGGCAACGCAAGACACTGCTGCATTCAGGCACTACGCTGACGAAATTGGCGCTCAAGACAACGAGACACTACAGGTTGTATTGGCTCAGGCATATCTTTC
>JAXDKH010000163.1:0-20359 GCA_034667185.1 Chloroflexia bacterium
AGCGCCAATCGGTACCAGGAATAGCTCGAAAGCCCCGAGCTCAGCATGTTCGACGCGATACATCCCTTGCTGGATATTGGGGTCCAATGGGCCGGTGAATACCAACGAAAAGGGAGTGCGGCCCGACGCCCTGCTCCATTCTTGTGCGGATTCGGTGCCGTATGCATTAGCGGACTGTAGTGTCAGTTCCAGCGATGCGTCTTTGTAGAAAGCTTGGAACGTCTCACCCACGTGCGGGGAAAATGTATCTATCGTGAAGGTCTCCAGCATTTCGGCCTCCAATAATGTAAGTACCACAAAGTCAAGGCTCATTGTAGAGCGTAAGCGGAGCAAGCGCAAGGACCGAACATGGGGCATCCCCAGGCCAGATAAGACTACTAGTCCCCAGTAGCCTATAAATACCATTGACAATTAAAGCAAATGGCCCGATTGTTGTAGTAGTCATTCGTGTCGCACGCGTAACGTGCCTGCTGATCAAAACCTGAGCATCACCGTCAGAGGTACTTTGACATGCTAAGAGAGCATGTCGCTTTTGCTTACACAATCCTGAAAGGCGGATGCGTGGGGTACTGGCCGTACCGGGAACTTACAACTCACAGTGCATTTGAGCATAGACCACATGGGAGTCGCGCCGATTTGGTTTCGTTGCTGACCCATAGGCTCGGCTCAACTCCTTCGGCTAGAGAAGGCCGGTTATGATTCAACACGTAGTCAGCTTGGCCGACTACCAGCTAAGCATATACTCAATACCCACCCTCATCACGACGGCGGCTATCCTGCTGCTGGGCATACTTGTGCTCGTGCGCGAGCGCGTGTCCATCGTAAGCCTCTCCTTCGCGCTCGTCACCCTGGTGGTCAGCATCTGGCTGTTCGGGTTCTCCGTGATGTACTCCTCCCCAAACAGCGAGGCGGCTTTGTGGTGGAACAAGGTGGCCTATATGGGCGTGCCGTTCATCGCCCCCGCCACCTACCAATTTACGGTCGTAGTACTCAAGCTGTACGGCAAGCTTAAGAGATTCGTGGCCCTGGGTTGGTTAGGGGCCGCGGTCTTTTCAGCCCTCACGTTATGGACCGACCTGCTGGTGGACAGGGTGCAGAGCTTCTGGTGGGGCTATTACACCCATTTTGGCCTGCTGGGCCCCCTGTTCATCTTCTATTTCGTCTCACTGCTGGTCGCCAGCATGGGGCATTACTGGGTCGAGTACCGGAAGGCTGAAAGCCCGAAACACAAGCTCCGCATCAAGTGGCTCATGATCGCGTTTGCCATAGGCTATATAGGCGCTCTCGATTTCGTGGGCGCTTATGGCATACCCCTGTACGCCTTCGGTTACCTGGCGATCCTGGGCTTCCTGTGCGTGGCCGTTTACGCCATCGGGAAATACCACCTGCTCGATATTACGCCCGCTTTCGCCGCCAACCAGATCATCAACACGATAACGGACGCGCTGCTGGTGCTCGACCACGCGGGCATTATACGAGTGGTGAACAAGGCCGCCGGTAACCTGCTGGGCTACACGGAAAATGCACTTGTCGGCAAGCCTGTCACCACGGTCTTCGAGGGGCCGCAGCTTGAAGAGATCAGGGAGAGGCTACTCAATGAAGGCTCACTACAGGACTTCGAGCTAACTTACACCGGCACCGCAGATCACGCGCAAAATGAGCGTTACCTGAGCCTATCCGCCTCTACAATGCAGGCTAAAGACGACCAGCCGGTGGCCTTCGTGTGCATCGTCCGCGACGTCTCGGAGAAAAAGAGGGCCGAAGCCGCGATGCGTGAGAACGAAGAGAGGTACCGCGCGGTGGTGGAACAGACCTCGGAAGGCATATACCTGGTCGACCTGGAAACGGCATGCGTACTGGAGGCCAACGCCGCGCTCCTGAACATGCTTGGTTACACAGCCGACGAGATCGTGGGCTTGAGCATGTTTGACATTATCGCCAACGACCGCGCGAGCGTAGAAAAGAACATGGCTCGCCTCCGCGAGGAAAAGCGACTGGCGATTGGCGAGCGCATGTACCGGCGCAAGGACGGCGCGCTCGTCCCGGTGGAAGTAAGCACCAACGTCATCTATCATGCGGGACGCCACGTCATCTGCATCTCCGTGCACGATATGACCGAGCGTAAGCGGCACGAAGAGCGCATCCAGCGGCAACTGGAGCGCGTAGCCGCCCTGCGCAGCATCGACACCGCTATCACTGCCAGCCTGGACCTGCGCATCACTTTGAGCATCATCCTGGACCAGGTGACCGCGCAGCTAAAGGTGGACGCAGCGGATGTGATGCTGCTCAACAGCAGGACGCAGATGCTCGAATATGGCTCGGGGCGCGGCTTCCGCACGGGGGCAATTGCGCACTCGCAGCTACGCCTGGGTGAAGGCTACGCGGGTAAGGCGGCGCTCCAGCGGCACGTGTTCCGCATCGACAACCTTTCGGACGCGGGCGACCTGGCACGCGGCCCACTGATCGTGGGAGAGGACTTCTTAAGCTACTTCGCCGTGCCGCTGCTCGCCAAAGGCCAGATCAAGGGCGTGCTGGAGATATTCCACCGCGCCTCGTTGAACCCGGAGAGTGAGTGGCTCGACTTCCTGGAGACGCTGGCAGGACAGGCCGCTATCGCCATAGATAACGCCACCATGTTCGACGACCTGCAACAGTCCAACCTCGAACTGGCGCTGGCCTATGATGTGACGCTGGAAGGCTGGTCGCGGGCGCTGGACCTGCGCGACAAGGAAACGGAAGGGCACACCCAGCGGGTTACGGAAATGACCAGCCGGTTGGCCCGCTTCATGGGAGTGCCGGAGTCCGAGCTGGCCCATATTCGCCGGGGCTCGCTGCTGCACGACATTGGCAAGTTGGGCATACCAGACTCGGTACTGCTCAAGCCCGGCCCCCTCAGTGACGAAGAGTGGAAGATCATGCGGTTGCACCCCGTATACGCTTACCAGTGGCTTTCCTCCATCGAGTTCCTGCGACCGGCGCTGGATATACCGTACTGCCATCATGAGAAGTGGGACGGCACCGGCTACCCTCGCGGCCTAAAGGGAGAACAAATCCCCATGTCGGCACGTATCTTCGCCATCGTGGACGTATGGGACGCGCTAAGGTCGGATAGGCCCTACAGACCGGCATGGTCCGAGGAGAAGGTGCAAGAGCACTTGCGGGAACTGTCCGGCACGCACTTCGACCCCGAGGTTGTGGCGGCCTTCTTGAGCCTTGAGGTGCTGCCGATGGAGCTGGCGCTCACCGTACCCCATGAGCTATCCATGACCCCCACAACACCCCTAAGACGCACCGTACCGCTTTCCAGGAGCCACCTGGCCTGACCAGGACGGGCACGCTGCATCGTGCTCTCACAAGGACGGATAGCCCCTTAGCTAGTCCCGCGAACCGCCTGTAACCGTGCCCAAGCGCTCTCCTTTGTCCGAGGCTTCTATCAGGGCACCGAGCCGCCGCAGCCGTGTCTCCTCTTTCTTTGCGCTCATTATCCACCAGGTTGAGGCGCGCCGGTACCACGCCGCCTGCGCCTGGAAGAATTCCCAAGCTCGCTCGTTCTCGTGGAACTGCCGTTCGTAGGCGGCATCCAACTGGGTCTCGGCTCGTTCATAGGAGTAGAGTTGTGCCTTCGTCTCGTCCCGGTTCTCGAAAGCTTCCAGGCCCGCGGGCTGCATCTGCCCAAGTTCTTTTAGCTCGCCTACCCGCTTGATATTTACGGCGCTCCAGGTGCTGTCGCGCTTGCGCGGGGTGAAGCGGATGGTATAGCTGGTCTCACCGAGGCTCTTGCGAATGCCGTCAATCCACCCAAAGCAGAGTGCCTCGTCCACCGCCTCCGGCCAGGTGATGCTTGGTCTGCCTGAGCCTTTCTTGTGGAACCCGACCAACAGTTCTTTCTCTGTATCGTGGTTGTCCTCCAGCCACTTGCGAAACTCAGATGGCGTCTCGAAGAATATAGCTTCCATATCTGCGATACCTCAAAAGCATGGCTTACAAATAACGGGAAAGCGCACCCGGCGCGCAGCCTCTCTTAATCAAGACTTAACTTTTCGTTCCCTCTATTTTAATCCTCGCTCCCTATACTTGTACAAGAGGCCCAACTGGCCCTACCTCCCATGACGCCAGAATGCTCTCCCAATGCCGCGAGCGACCGACTTACCGTTGCAAATACACAGCGGATACGCAGAAAGAGAAAAATATGAGTCAAGCTAATAGAGACAAGCGCAAGAAGGCCATGTCAGATGTGAAGTCGATCATAGCGATGGCTTCGCTGACGGCCACCATCGCGGGTTGGGCCATGTTGCCGAGCAACGACCCCGCGCCCACAGTAACCACACCCGATACAATCAGCCAGCAGGTCGCCAGTTCCATCCCTCCGACGCAGCAGCCTGCCGGACAAGGCTTCACGTTGGAGATACCTACGGTCCCGGCAGCTCCTACCCAGGTGCCGGCAGCGGCATCGGCAGCTGAGGCTACCCCGACCCAGGTACCAGCTGTGGCACAACCACAGCAGCCAGCGACCAGCACCCAGGGGTCCGGCTCGCGCAGGCCCCAGGCCATAACCAGGAGCCGTTCGTCGCGGTAGCGGACGGGAGTTGGTAGTGCAAACAACGAACGAGCCGCACACGATAGAACCCGCCGGCGTGCAGAGCATTGAGTTCAGGGCGATGGGCTCGCAGGTCCTGGCGGCTATCGCTTCCCACGAACCTGAGGCAGGGATGCTCCTGGGGCAGGTGCCCGGCTGGTTTGAGGTGTGGGAAGCCGTACTCAGCCGGTTCCGCGAAGACAGCGAGCTTTCCAGGCTAAACCAACAAGCCGGGTCGGCATCCCCTGTCCCGGTAAGTCAGGTGCTGTGGGAGGTGATTCAACTGGCATTGGAGGCAGCACATACGACTGGTGGCTTAGTTACGCCGACAGTATTAAACGCGCTCGAACAGGCGGGCTATAACAGCAGCTTCGACATAGTCAGCCGTCCGAATAATCTCTCTCCCGCCACCGTAGATCCTCTATCACGCGAAAGAGTAGGGGAGAAAACCGGGACCGAGAGCGTCGCGACCGCTACACCGGATTGGCACCGCATCGAGACCTACAGGGACACGCAGTCCGTCAGGCTGCCCGCCGGAGTACGGCTCGACCTCGGTGGCATCGCCAAGGGGTGGGCAGCGGGCGAGGCGGCAAGCAGGCTTGCTAAGCTCGGCCCTGCACTCGTCGACGCGGGCGGCGACATAGCTGTAAGAGGCACAGCAGCAAGCTCACCCGTCTGGCCCGTGGGAGTAGACGCGCCGTCGCTACCGCCGTTCGAGCCTGACGAACAGATCGAATTACTGACAATCACGTCCGGCGGTGTGGCTACCTCCGGCCAGGACTACCGCCGCTGGCAGCAGGATGGTGAGTGGCGGCACCACATCATCGACCCGCGCACCGGCAGACCCGCCATTACAGACGTGTTGAGCGCCACCGTGGTGGCACCCACCGCCGCCGCTGCCGAAATCGCCGCCAAGGTGGTCCTCGTACTCGGCAGCGAGAAAGGGCTGGAATGGCTGGAGGAGCACGCGTCACTGGCAGGCCTGCTCGTGCTCGAAAGCGGGGAGATACTTCGCAGCCAACGTCTTCATAACTATATTTGGAGTTCTCATAATGGAAGCTAATCAATACAATAGACAATCCAACAATGATGGGGCCGAGCAGACCCGGCGATTATCGGTGGTATATGCCCCCTACGACCAGCAGGCGACAGGCAGCCCAGTACAGGTCTCCCACGTCTCCCCTTCCCCGGAAGCACGTCCGCAGCAATGGGGCAACCTGGCGGTGATCGCAGCCGCAATCGCTGGAGCATTAGCCGCGCTGCTTGTGCTGCCCGCCTGGCTACCCACCCTGGCGAATTCCATTACGGGGGCGGACCCCAAGTTCTACTGGTACCTGTCGCGGGCGAGCGCCCTGGTGGCGTACGTGTTGCTGTGGGTGTCGATGTCGAGCGGGCTGCTCATCAGTAACAAGATGGCCCGCCGCTGGCCTGGGGGTGCCAACGCCTTTGACCTGCACCAGTTCACCAGTCTGCTGGGGCTTGCCTTCGCCCTCTTCCACGCCCTCATCCTGCTGGGCGAGCGCTACATCGGCTACAGCCTGGTGGAGCTACTTGTGCCCTTCGCAGGCACTTCCTACCGCCCCCTGTGGGTGGGCATCGGGCAGGTGTCCTTCTACATCTCCATAGTAGTGTCGTTCACGTTCTACATTCGCAGGCAGATCGGCACGAAGGCGTGGAGGCTGATTCACTTCCTCAGTTACGGTACGTTTGGCATGGCGATGTTGCACGGGTTGTTGAGTGGTACCGATAGCGCCAACCCCTGGTTGCTCTGGATGTACTGGCTAACGTCCCTGAGTCTGCTCGCGCTCACCGCGTACCGGGTAGCGCTGGCGAAAAGACCGGTCTCTTCCCGGCCATCCTTAATCAAGAGTTAACTTTTCTCTCGGTCCAACTTAATTCTTGCTTTCTATACTGGTAACAGACGGCCAGGCAATGTGGAACATACCGGTGCCGAACAAAAGCAAAAATACAAGGAGAAACAGAGCATGAACACAAAGACAGCGGTTAGCGGGCTTGGGGCCTTCCTGGCGGCGACGCTGGTAACCATTGGTACAATTGTGGGCAGCGCCTCGGCGCAGACCTCCACGACCACGGTCACACCCAACCAGCCCGCTGCTCAGCCCACGGCCAAGGCGACAGCCCCAGCCCAGGCCACTCCGGGCGCAAATGAGGACCAGGAGGATGTTGCACCCGGCGGAGGAGGCGAGCGCGGACCCGGTGGTCACGGTGGGCGCGGACCTGGCGGGCGGGGCGGTCCAGGTGGAGGCGGCTTCTTCGGTGGCGACTTCGAGGAGCACGGGCCGGGAGGCGGCGAGCTTACTTCTGCGGGAGTTAGCCGCATGATCTCCAACACGACTACCATCCTAGGCCTCGTGCAGGGCGACCTGACCTACGCCAATGGCAAGATGGACACCGCCAACATATCGAAGTGGCTGACCAACGCCCAGACGCTGCTCACCAACGCGCAGTCCGCGGCCTCGGCCTCGAAGTTCGGGACGGCTGGACAGTACGCAGAGGCAGCCCAGGAACTGGCGATGATCTCAGAGGGCCAGATGGCGCAGAAGCTTGGCGCGGATACCCTACCCTCGGCCAGCCAACGGCCGGCAGGTCACAGGGGAGGTTTCCCAGGTGGACCGGGCGCAGCTAACATTACTGTGACCCAGGCCCAGGCCAGCCGGTTGCTCCAGCAGACCTACAAAGACCTGGTGGCGCAGAAGTCACTGGTTACGAGCAGCGAGGCGACGGGCTACCTGACCGACGCGCAGGCCGCTTACCAGGCCGCCTACAACGCATACGGTGCCGGCAACTACAACGACGCGGTATCCTCCGCCAGGCTGGCCGAGCAGCTAGCCGGTGTAGCCCGCCACGTACAGGCCGCCCCGAGCGCACCTGACAACGCGGATACGGTAGTGCCCGTGCCCGCCCCTACCTTCTAGACAACTTACTCTCCTCCTCTTCAACCTCCACCCGGCCTTGCTCCGGGTGGAGGCTATATATGTGGTAGTATAAAAGGGGTGCAGGGAACCTCCCTGCCGGGGTATGGGGTGTCCCCACCTCCATTTCTTCCTTCCCTTTCCCACTTCTTTTGTACAGAACTGGTACAGAGATATCTTTCATAGAAAGCGCAAAAGGAGCACTACAAATGCGTAACAATGGGGCCGGCGACGAAAGGGAACGGCCCGCGCGGGTACTCGTCGTAGACGACGAGGAGATAATCGTAGAGATGCTCACGATGGGCCTCAACTACGAGGGATTCGAGGTGAGCGTGGCGCGCACCGGCTACGAGGCGCTGGACCAGGCGCGAGCCGCCAAGCCCGACATCGTGGTGCTCGACGTGATGCTGCCCGGCATCGACGGCGTAGAGGTGTGCAGGCGCTTGCGGGCCACCAGCGACGTGGGCATCCTCATGCTCACCGCCAGGGGCGAAGTGGAAGACCGCGTGATGGGACTCGACAGCGGGGCCGACGACTATCTGGTAAAACCCTTCACGTTCAGGGAGCTACTGGCGCGCGTGGGCGCTATCCTGCGCCGCAAGGGCGTGAATTTGCAGCAGGCCCTCCGTGCGGGCGACCTCGTGCTGGACCGCCAGACGCGCCGAGTCACCCGCGGTGGCAAGCCGGTAGAACTCACCCCGCGCGAGTTCGACATGCTTGAGCTATTCCTGACCCATCCACGCCAGGTGTTCAGCCGCGAGGTCATCCTGAACCGCGTGTGGGGCTACGATTACTTCGGCGATACGAACGTGATCGACGTGCACATCAGGCACCTGCGCGAGAAGCTGGAGGACGAAAGCAGAGACTTGATCCGCAGCGTGCGAGGTGTGGGGTACAGCCTGGAGCCGCCCGATGTCGCCGGCTAGACGTGCGAGAAGCCTGGTCTGGAACGTGCCGGTGGGCCTGCAGCTCAGCGCCATTTACGCGTTGCTCCTGGCCGCCGTGCTCACCCTGCTGGGCTTCGCACTCTACGCGCAACTCGACAATTTCCTGATCCAGAATACGCGCGAGCGCCTGGAGAGAACGACCCACACCTCCCTGGACCAACTCTTCCCGCAGAGGGAACGCCGCCCACCGCGCCCGATGGACATGATAACCGACTCGCTGGTGCGTGGGCTTAGTAGCTCGGACGTGGCGGTGGCAGTGCTGGACGAGCACGGCACCGCTATCAGCGCCAGCCAGTCGCCAACCGGCGGCAACGTCCCTTACATTCCCCCGCTGGCCCAGGACTGGCAGGCGAAAACAGCAGATGGCTCAATCGCGCAGTGGGTGGCCTACGCCCCGACCGGCGAGCGCCTCCTGGTGGTCCTGACACCCCTCAGGTTGGTTACAAACTCTGAGGGTGAAGGCACGCTATTGCTCTTGCAGCAAGCGGCCTCGCTCGAAGGGGCGGACGCGGTGCTCAACCAGTTGCGCCTCTATGTTGTGCTCGGCATCCTCATAGGCACAACGGTGGGGGTACTGGCGGGGTTGGCCCTCACACGCGTGGTGCTGCGACCCCTCGACCGTATCTCGCGCACTGCGGAAGCTATTTCAGCGGGCGAACTGGACCGCCGCCTGCGCCTCCCGGAGGGCCGCAATGAGGTAGCCCGCCTGGGGCACGCCTTCGACAGCATGGTGGAGCGGCTGGCTTCGGCGCTGGAGGCGCAACGCCGCTTCGTGGCCGACGCCTCGCACGAGCTGCGCACGCCTCTCACCTCGCTGGAGGGCTTGAGCGAAATGCTGCTCATCGGCGCGGACAGGGGCGACACCAGGGTGGTGCAGCGCACCGTGCGCTCCATGCACGGCGAGCTGAGACGCCTGGGCCGCCTCGTGACCGACCTCCTTACCCTGTCGCGTCTCGATAGCACCGCCCCAACTATTATCTTCAAGCCTGTAAGCCCATGCCCGCTGCTTACTGGCGTTGTGGAGCAGATGACACCCATGTCGCAGACCAGGGGGGTACACCTATCCCTACGATGTGACGCAGGTGTAGAAACCGCCGTGTTGCGGGCCGACCCCGACAGGCTGAAGCAAGTTCTGCTGAACCTGCTGGACAACGCTCTACGCTACACCCCGGAGGAAGGTGAAGTGCGGGTGTGGGCTACCGCCGACACGACCGGCAAGTGGCTGCAAATCGGCGTGCAGGATACCGGACAGGGTATCTCGCCCGAGGACCTGCCCCACATCTTCGACAGGTTCTACCGGGGCGACCTCTCGAGGACGCGGGCCACCGGCAATACGGGGCTGGGCCTCTCTATTGCCCGCGCTATCGTCCAGCGACACGGCGGCAGCATAAGCGCCAATTCCTCGCCGGGCGAAGGAGCGACCTTCACCATCGTGCTGCCCATGACCAGGGCACAGTCCACGCCCGAACCTGAGCCGGTCCTGGCCGAGAGCCACTGAGGCGGCAACTAACAGCACCCCTACATGCGCCCAGAACCACAGGCTAACATCGTACGACGGCCAGTGAGTTCCTCCGCATTTCTGAACCGACGCACTACCTACTGCCCTTCCCGGCAGCGAATCCCCTATGATTGCAGGACCATCTCCCCCTTTGTCATTCCGAACGCAGTGAGGAATCAGGTGGGTAGGGATGAAGGGGCATTGGGGCACCCGTGTAGGGAAGCCCGCTTAACTCCCCAATTGGAACGGGGCACGACTGCCACCTGATTCCTCACTGCGTTCGGAATGACAAAGGGGGAGATGGTCCTGCATATCAAACTCCGAGGCAAGCCCGAACACACCGTCGCAAGGCGGCAACCCTTCCTAACCAAATCTTAATTATTCTATTCCCCTTCCTTAAGTCTGGCGAGCTACACTAGTATCAAGAACAAAACAAACATACCTCCCTGGCACGTAGCAACCGTCTCGTGGCAGGACTGAAAGGACGCAACAATGAACAGGTACATAAAGACAGTAAAATCCCTTGGAGCGTTGGTGTTGGTCGTGGCGCTGCTCGCCCTCAGCACGCTGGTGGTGACGCGCTCAATAGCTACGGGTGCGAGCGGGTTGCCGCTGCCTAGTGCCGCTGTTGAAGCCCGAGCCACACCAACCCAGGCTGCGCAGGCCCTCGTCATAGAGCAGCCCATCACAAGCAGCAACGTGGCGCAGACCGGTGTTCTAGCGCCGGTATACGACGCCACGGCAGCCGTCAAGCAGACCGCGCCCGCTGTGGTCACGATCGTCAACACGCAGAACGTAGTCAGCCCGCGCAGAGGCATTCAGGGCCAGGCGACCTCCAGCGGCTCAGGCGTGATTATCAGCAAGGACGGCTACATCGTTACCAACAACCACGTCGTGGAGAACCAGACCAGCCTGGAGGTTATCTTCTCTGACGGCACCACGGCGGCGGCCAAACTGGTAGGGACAGACCCATCCTCCGACCTGGCCGTTATCAAGGTGGACGTAGCGGTGCCTGCGGTCGCGCAATTCGGTGACAGTAGCGCCCTCGAAGCAGGGCAGCCCGTGCTCGCCATCGGCTCTCCGCTGGGCGACTTCAGGAACACGGTCACGCAAGGCGTGGTAAGCGCGCTCCATCGCGACCTGCAAGACTCCTCTTCGCAGGGCTTGCAAGACCTCGTACAGACTGACGCCGCCATCAACGAAGGCAACTCCGGTGGCCCGCTCATCGACCTGTCTGGCCGCGTGATAGCTATCAACGTAGCTGTGGTGCGCAACACCGGCACTGCGGGCGACGTGGCCGAAGGACTGGGCTTCGCAATCCCCAGCAACACAGTATCGCAGGTGGTAGACCAGTTGATCGCGGGCGGCTCGGTGTCGCGACCCTACCTGGGAGTGTCGTCGCAGCTAATCACACCCCAGATGGCGGCTTATTACAACCTCTCTGTGGACCACGGTCTGCTGGTGCAAGCCGTAGAAGCCGGGAGCCCGGCGGCGCAGGCAGGCTTGCTGCGCAACAGCATCATTACCAGGTTTGACGGGCAGGTGTTGGATAGCAGCACGTCCCTGCCGGGGTTGCTCGCGGGGCACAAGGTAGGCGATAGCGTGAAGCTGACCGTGATTGCACCCAACTCGAGCACCGAACAAGAGGTGACGGTCGTTCTACAGGCCCCGCCCAACGTGTAGCGCGTAACGGGACAGAGACTAGTACATTCAAACTCCCCTCCAATGAGAGGCCGACATGGGCAGAAAATGTGTGGGTTGCCATGTTGGTCTCTTATTTTGTCCGGATGCCGGCCACGTTTCGCCGCACGTGCTGCAGGTCACAAAGCTTCTACATCCGCCACAGCTTAACCAAATCTTAACTTTTCGCGGCTTTTTCTTTAAGGTTCGGACCTTAGACTGAAAGCAGACCGGCATCGCCTCCCAATACACAAGCCGGATGACATGCCGACACAACAGCGACACATCCAGGAGAGGAAAGCGCCAATCATGATATTCAGGACCAATTCACAAGGCCACATCAAGAGGGCCGGGTTGATCAGTACACTAGGCATAGCAACCATGCTAACACTCGCGGCCTGCGGCGGCACTCCAACCCCGGCAGCCCCTGCCGCTCAGCCGACTGCTACCGTGGCCGATGCAGGCGTAGTTGCCCCCGTTGGGACGACCGTCGCGGGCGCACTCGGCACGGTAGTAGCCACGCCGCCGGCGTCTATCGAGACCGAAGTTGCGGATATGGGTAATATGACCGAGCAGGCCACCCCAGCGGCCAATGACTCAGGCGCACCGGCCACCGCCACTCCCGCGGCTGACCAGGGCAACAGCGCAGGGGCCACCACCCAGGTGAACGCCACGCTTAGAGAATGGGCGCTCGACCTGGACCAGAAGGAAGTGCCCGCGGGCAAGGTGGCCTTCAATGTGACCAACGCCGGACAAATGTCACACAACTTCACGGTCGTAGACAGCAGCGGCGTGATCGGAAACACTCCCAGTTTCACCAGCCGCGACGGCGTGCAGACCCTGGAGTTGGACCTCGCCCCCGGCACCTACACCGTCATTTGCAGCCTCCCCGGCCACGCGGCCCGCGGCCAGCAGAACACGTTAGTGGTGAAGTAAGCACCATTTTCGCCCACCGCTGGGCCCTAGCGAGGGGAGAGCCAGAACTAGTTCTGCCAATCCCAAATATCGAATAGGCAGGAGGGGAGCCGTTGTTGGCTCCCCTCCTGCTTTGTTTTTACACTCGTATGCTTTCTCTCTCTCACAGAGTGGGCTCGTATATCGTTCTTCTATGGTACTTAAGTACTATATGCTCACTGTAACATCCTGCCGTATGTTTAGTAGTAGTTATAACTACTACTAAGGTTAAGGTTCCGCATGGAAGATATAGTCGCATCGTTACAACGGCTTGGGTTCGGGGAGTACGAAGCAAAGGCCTACATAGCTCTCCTCCAGCGCAGCCCACTCACAGGGTATGAACTGGCGAAGGTCTCAGGACTGCCGAGGGCCAACGTATACGCCGTCCTCCCCAAGCTGGAAGAGAAAGGGGCAGTCCTCAGAGTGGACACCCCCGCGGGGCCCAGGTACTCGCCGGTGCCGCCCCTGGAGCTCACCCAAAGGCTGAGCACCCGATTCCAGGACGAGCTTGAGACCGCGCGCCAGTCGCTGGAGGGCGTGTCGGTGCCTGCCGAGTACGATTACGTATGGAACGCACGCGGCTACGACGTGGTGCTGGAGACAGCCGCCTCGCTGGTGGATGCGGCACAAGGTCGCCTCATCGTGGCGACCTGGCCTCAGGAGGCGCACGCCCTAGCCCCGCACCTCGCCGCTGCCGAGGCCAGGGGGGTGGAGATAACCACCCTTTGTATGCCCGCCTGCCGCCAGGAGTGCGGGGGTTGCAGGGGCAGCATCTTCCGCTACTACGTCGCACCTGAGCAGGGAGATCGTTGGCTGGTAGTAGTGCAGGACGGGGTCGAGGTGCTCGCCTCCGAAATTGGGCAGGAGAACGAAGCGTTCGCCGTGCGCACTCGGCAACGCATCCTCGTGGAGTTGGTGTCATGGTACGTGCGCCACAGCATCGCCCTCGCCAGCATAAGCGCCGACCTCGGTGACCGGCTGCCGGAAATGCTCTCTCCTGAGACGCTTTCGGTCCTTACTTCCCTCGGACCCGGTGGCCCCGAGACCGGTTGGTTGGAGCACATGCGCCGTGCCGTGAGCGCGTCGGCTGGCGATCTAAGCAGAAAATTCGAAACACATATACAACAAGAAGAAAGGAAGGAAGGAGAGCAATAATGCCTAATTATAAGTACCTCATCATAGGCGGAGGAATGGCGGCGGACGCTGCGGTTCGCGGCATTCGGGACATAGACACGGAGGGCTCTATCGGGCTAATCAGCGCGGAACAGGACCCGCCCTACAAGCGGCCCCCACTCTCGAAGAAGCTGTGGCAGGGTAAGTTGCTGGACAGCGTTTGGAGCAAAACCGAGAAGCAAAACTTGGAGATGCACCTGGGACACAGAGTTAGGACGCTCGATCCAGGCAGCAAGCAGGTGGAGGACCACCAAGGAACGGTCTATACCTTCGACAAGTTGCTCCTGGCTACGGGCGGCTCGCCAAGAAGGCTCCCCTTCGACTCGGGAGGCGAGGCTGGCGTGATATATTTCCGCACCGTTGAAGACTACCGACGCCTCCGGCAGCTTGCCGACGAACGCGAGCGATTTGCCGTTATCGGTGGCGGTCTGATTGGCTCGGAGATGGCAGCGGCCCTTGCCATGAACGGCAGGAAGGTGACTCTGATCGTCAGCGGCGACACCATTGGTGACCGCCTGTATCCTTCCGACCTGGGCCGCTTCCTGAATGGCTACTATGAGCAAAAAGGCGTCGAGGTGCTGACTCACGAGCGTGCGGCCGGCCTGGAGGCACGCGGAGGCCAATACGTGCTCAAGACGACAAGCGGCCGAGAGCTTACAGTAGATGGGATCGTGGCGGGACTAGGCATCGAGCCTGAAATCTCGCTCGCCAGGGAGGCGGGGCTGGCAATCGAAGACGGGATAGTGGTTGACCAGTGCCTGCAAACGAGCGCGCCCGATATTTACGCCGCCGGAGATGTAGCTGCGTTCTGGGACGTCACACTGGGCAAGCGCCGCCGCGTCGAGCACGAGGACAACGCCAAGACGATGGGGCGGCACGCGGGGCGGGTCATGGCGGGCGAGGTACAGCCATACGACCACACGCCCTACTTCTACTCCGACCTGTTCGACCTGGGCTACGAGGCCGTGGGCGATATCGACCCGCGTCTGGAGACGGTGGCTGACTGGAAAGAGCCATACCGCGAGGGAGTGGTCTACTATATGGACAAAGGACGGGTGCGTGGCGTGCTCCTGTGGAACGTGTGGCACCAGGTAGATGCCGCCCGCCGCCTTATAGCAGAGCCGGGGCCTTTCCGCGCCGAGGATCTCCAGGGGCGACTGCCGGAAGCATCACAAACCACCAGCTAGAAGATAGCAACAAGCAACATCACATTACGAAATCACAGGAAGGAAAGCACCATGTCACTCAAGATGGACTACGAAGAAGAACTCAGCACAGGGATGGACCTGCACCAGCGTCACTTATCGGACGAGGAGCTGCGCAAGTACGAGGGCTATATAGGCGAGATATTCACCGCGTTCGGCATGGACCTGAACACCCCCTCGACCGAGGAAACGCCGCGTAGGTTCATAAAGGCCATGCTGGATGCCACGTCCGGCTACGAGGGCGACCCCAAGTTGCTCAAGGTGTTCCAGACAGAGTGCCGGGGCGGGCCCGACTGCCGCCTCAGCCAGGTGATACAGGGGCCGATCCAGTTCTATTCCCTGTGCGAGCACCACGCCCTCCCCTTCTACGGCAAGGCCTACGTGGGGTATATCGCGCACGAGGAGATAATCGGCATATCCAAGCTGACCCGCCTGGTGCGCCTCTACGCCAGGCGCTTCTCGGTGCAGGAGAGGCTGGGCCAGCAAATTGCCGACACGCTCGATTCGCTGCTCAAGCCGCACGGTGTGGCGGTGTACCTGGAGGCGCACCACCTCTGCACGCAGATGCGTGGGGTGCAGGAAGTACAGCCGCTGACCCGCACTACCTTCTGGCGGGGCGAGTACGACAACAACCCGGCGCTCCGGTCAGAGTTCTTCGTGGCTTGCGGGTTGCAAAGATGATGCAGGTCAGTACACGCGCCACGCTCGCCCAGTTCCAGACGCTCTACGATGCAAGCCAAGGCGAAGAGCTGCCTCTGCCGTCGGAACTAGCAGACATCTATGGTTCTCTACGCATGCCGCTAAACCAGGGGCGGCCGCACGTAATCGGCAACCTGGTAACGAGCCTGGACGGCGTGGTGTCGCTGGGCATCCCCGGCAAGGAGGGCGGCAAGGCGATCAGCGGGTCCAACGAGCACGACCGGATGCTCATGGGCCTGCTACGCGCCACAGCCGATGCCATCACCATGGGGGCCGGTACGCTACGCATGTCACCCAAACACCTGCTCACGCCTGAGTACGCTTATGCACCGCTGGCAGAAGCATATGCTCGCTTCAGGGCTGTGCTCGGTAAGCCGGAAGGCCCACTAAGCGTCATTGTCACTGCTAGCGGCGATATCGAACAGGATGCGGCTCTCTTCGGGACCGGTGCGCCCGCGCTGGTGGTCACAACCGGGGCAGGTGCCGAGAGGCTGCGCGGACAGCACCTGCCCTCCTGGGTAATGGTAGAGGTGCCGGAACAGAAGCAACCAGGGATTGAACGCAAGCTCACATCCCCGGCAATACTAACTGCCGTGCGCCGGGCCCTCGGAGGCAAGGGTAGGGGTGTGATCCTGGTAGAGGGTGGGCCGCACCTGATTGCCAACTTCTTCGGGGACCACTGTCTTGATGAGATGTTCCTTACCCTATCTCCACAAGTGGCGGGGCGCGACGGCTCCACCGAACGGCCCGGCCTGGTAGAAGGACGGAGTCTAGCGCCGGACAACCCGGCGTGGGGCACACTGATGGGAGTGCGGCGGGTGGAGAGCCACCTCTTCCTGCGGTATGCCTTCGATAGCACGGTAGAGCTAAACAAGGAGTCGGCAACAAACTTGAACTAGCTATAGGTACCATTGGTACATTAATGCTAGACAAACAGCCATATTTACCTATTGCTCACACGCATAGGCGGGACTATACTTTGTAGGAGGTGGTGTGTAGACATCCTATACACACCGCCTCCAAAACAATGCTAGGAAACCCCGCTATGCCATACTGCGACAACTGTGGGCAGCCACAGGGCTCAGCTAAGAACTACTGCCGGAACTGCGGTCAGCCACTCGCCCTTTCTCCTGTTACGGGCTACGTTGAAGTTGCGAACCTCAGCGAAGGTGTAGCAATGGGTATGGAGACTGCCCACCGCAGGATGCGGCAGAGGCAGGACACTATTGAAGACTCAAACGACAGCCTAGAGCTATACCTGAAGTTCGTCATGGTTATCGCCCTATTGCACGGGGTGGCTTACATGGGCGGCACTTCCATCTTGGGCCTACTCAACGGCAACCTGGGCTTGGTCTTATATGGAGGCGTAGTCGTCGGTGCCCTGCTCAAGATGCTAATCGACGTGCGCGAGGGCAACAACCTAGGCAGGAGTCTTCTGCAGGTCGTACTAATTGGAGTGGTTGCTTACGGGCTGGTCTTCGGCGTATTCTGGTGGCTGACAGAGACCTATATACACGGAGGCAAACCGCTGTTGGATTTCAGCAGCCTGAAAAACAGGTAGGCGCGTCCTGGCGCTAGCCCAGCACCCACAGTTCCCTTTGCGGCGTGCTCAACCACTCCAGCCCCTCATCAGTAACCAGCACATCTTCCTCCAGGCCAATATAGCCGCGCCCCGGCACGAACGTACCCAGTTCCAGCGTAAAAACGTTGCCCACCTCCACCACTCCATAGGGAGTGTTGCCGTAGCGGTCCCAGCGCGGGCCCAGCAGAGTCGCGCCATCGTGGGCCACCCTGCCCAGGCCGTGCCCAAGTGCGTGCTGGTACTCCGGGTAGCCGGCCGCGACCAGGTACGAGCGGGCCGCAGCGTCCACCTCCCAGCCATGCACGCCCGGTTTGAGCAGCGCGGCCCCGGCGTCGATAGCGCCCCAGCAGGCGTCCCAGGCCCGTCGGATGTCATCGGGCACTCCGGCCTCTCCCTCGTTGGGGAAGTACCACATGCGTTGCAGATCGGAGCAGAAACCGTCTTGCTTCACTCCGAAGTCCATGTGCAGCAGGTGCCCGCGCCGCGTTTCGAACTGTCCGGGGGCGGCATGGCCTACAGGCGAGTCCGGGCCCGCATTGACGATGGGACAGTAATCCTCGGCCCAGGCGGTGCCCAGCCCCAGTGACTTACGCATGTCCGTCAGCCGTCCTGCTATATCGATCTCCTTCTGCCCCAGGCCTAGGCTGCTGCCTACCCGCTCGTAAAGCTCCTCCGTGGTCTTTATCGCCTCGCGTATGAGGGCCATCTCGGAAGGGGACTTGCGGCCACGTAACGCCGATACCAGCCCCTCCGCCGACACAAACCTTGAGGCAAAGGGGGTGCCCTCGAACGTCCGTCGCAAGTCGAGGTACATGCCGTGGCTAAGCCCATCGGCCGCCGGGTCGTTCTCGGAGTAGTTGAGGGCTATGCTGCGCGGGTTGAGACCCGTCATTACTTCCAAGAGCGCAGGCTTGATGCTCTCGTCGTAGGATATCACCCGCGAGTAGGCACCTATAGCTTCCACGTTCTCGGCGTCGAAGCGGCCCACAATCGCCACCCTCTCCCCGGTGCGGCTCACCAGGAAGGCCGAGTGCCAGGTGACCTCAAAACCGACGATAAGGTCCAGGCACGGGTCGGGCGTGAGGGTCGTTTCGCGGGCGTAGGTGATCCACAGGTCGATATCAAGCTCGCGCATGATGTTGGCCGCCTGCTCCAGCTTTTCCGCCACAATCTTGTCTGGCATGAAGTTCCTCCCGGAAGAAGTTAGGTGCAGTGCATTATACAGGCGGCAGGTAAGTCATGGCGAAAGGTGGGCGCAAGCGTCGGCTTCTGCTAAAATTGCCTCTGATATCAACATGAGGACAGGCACAATGAAGAAGCCTCGCGCCCGCGACCTGGGCATCCCCTTCGACGGCACTCCCGGTCCCCTCAACGCAATCACCGACGTTGCCTCTGTGGAAGTCGGGCACACGACCATAGTTTCAGGCGAGGGAGAGTTGCAGGTAGGCGTTGGTCCGGTGCGCACCGGCGTCACCGCGATTTTGCCTCGGGGCAAGCAGAGCATCGCGCCTTGCTTCGCGGGCTGGTTCTCCCTCAATGGCAACGGCGAGATGACCGGCACTACCTGGGTCGAAGAGTCGGGGTTCCTCGAAAGCCCCGTGATGATCACTAACACCCACAGCGTCGGCATCGTGCGGGACTCGGTCATCGCCTGGTACGTGCGCGAGAGGCAAAGGCCGGGGCTCAACACCTTTGGCGAGGACTTCTGGTCGCTGCCTGTGGTGGGCGAGACTTACGACGGCTACCTGAACGACATCAACGGCTTCCACGTCAGGGAGGAGCACGTTTTCGAGGCCTTGAGCGGTGCGAGCGCCGCAAACGTGGAGGAAGGCAGCGTCGGTGGCGGCACGGGCATGATCTGTTACCAGTTCAAGGGTGGAATCGGCACCGCCTCCAGGGTGCTCGATGAGGAACAGGGCGGCTATACCCTGGGCGTGCTCGCGCAATGCAATTTCGGGCTGCGGCGGCAACTCCTGGTCGCCGGGGTGCCCGTGGGCCGGGAGATTCCGGAAGAGCTGCCTGGCCCCGCCACCGAAAGCACCGCCATCGGAGACATAGGTTCCGTCATAGTCGTTGTAGCCACCGACGCTCCATTGCTGCCCCACCAGTTGAAGCGGATAGCCCGCCGCGTCGGCATGGGGCTGGCAAGGACAGGGAGCGTCGCGGGCAATAGCTCCGGTGACATCTTTCTTGCCTTCTCGACCGCCAACCCGGAGGCCGCGGAAGCGCCCACCAGCCGGGTGGAAGTGCTGAACAACAACAACATCACCCCGCTGTTCGAGGCGACGGTGCAAGCCACCGAAGAAGCAGTCATCAATGCTCTTGTGGCCGCCGATACAATGATTGGACGCGATAACCATCGCGTAATCGGTCTTCCGCATGCTCGCCTGCAAGAAGTGTTGAGGAAATACAACCGCCTCGGGAAGGGAGCTAACAGCGTTTGACACAGCTGTGGGCTAAGAGGTCTCGGCAAACACCAGATATTGCCGCCAGATGTATAATGCTTGATGCAGCTATGAAAGCTACAGCTAAGCGGGCACGCAGATGACTATCAAGCAGATAAACTCCTTAGGCCAGGAGCAATTTGTCGCTAAACTGGGCTTTCTGTTCGAGGGCTCGCCCTGGATAGCGGAGCAGGCCTGGCACGCTCGCCCATTTACCGGCCTGGACGACTTGCACCAGGCGCTGTGCCGGGTCATGTACGAGGCTACACAGGAGCCACAGTTATCGCTAATCCGCGCCCACCCCGATCTGGTGGGCAGGGCTGCGCTGTCCGGCAGCCTTACACCCGAATCGACCAGGGAGCAGGCTTCGGCGGGGCTGGACCGGCTGTCACCAGAGGAAGTAGCTACCTTCGGCAGGTTGAACGAGCAGTACAAGGCTCGGTTCGCGTTCCCATTCGTCATCTGCGCGCGAGAGAACAAGAAGGAGAGCATCCTGTCGGGCTTCACCGGTCGCATGAACAACTCGCGCGACGAAGAAATAGCCACTGCCCTGCACGAGGTGTCGAAAATCGCTTACCTGCGCCTGCGGGACGTTGTGCAAGGCGAGTAGGCGTAACCACATACAACGCAGTATGGAGGCGCAAGCTGTGAGAACGAGCATAAGCTAC
>JAXDKH010000164.1:0-6490 GCA_034667185.1 Chloroflexia bacterium
AAGGCAAGAGCAGAAGTTGACCTTCACACGTACCGTGGAGGCCCCACCCGCCGAGGTGTACAGGGCTTTTACTCACCCGGTAGCACTACGAAGTTGGCTCTGCGAAGTGGCAGAGGTGGACCCACGCGCGGGAGGTCGATTCTACATAGCTTGGGACAACGGCTACTACACGGCGGGCGAGTACACCGAACTGCAGCGCAACGAGCGAGTAGGTTTCACATGGAGGGGGCCACACGATCCCGAGCACGGCGAAGTGAGTGTAACCCTCACTCCTGAAGGCAATGCCACTACCGTGACCCTTGCTCACACGGGTAGGGGTGCGGGGAACGCCTGGTCCGAGAGCGCACAGGGCATCAGAGGCTGGGAGACCGCGCTGGAGAACCTGCAATCTGTCCTGGAGACGGGTATCGACCTGCGGCTGGTGCGGCGTCCCATGTTCGGCCTGAACGGGGCGGACGCTCTGAATGCGGAGATCGCAGCCGAGTTGGGCGTGCCGGTGGAGGAGGGGTTGCGTCTCACGGGCCTGGCCGAGGGGCTGCCGGCACACAACGCGGGTCTGCAACCAAATGACGTGCTGGTGAGAATGGGCGACCGTCCTATTCGCGACTTCAACAGCCTGGTTAGCGTCATGGGGCTGCACCAGGCTGGCGACTGCGTGCCCGCCACCTTTTACCGCGATGGTCGCCAACAGACTGTCACGCTGGAGTTGTCGCCACGCCAAATGCCGGAGGTTCCTGAGACGTTAGAGGTACTGGTGGAGATCATACGCAGGGACGGCGCTGCCGTGGGCCAGGAGCTTGACACCCTGATTGATGGCGTTACTGAGGACGAGGCCGAATACCATCCCGACAGCGGGGGTTGGAACGCCAAGGAGATACTGGCGCACCTCATAGCGCAGGAGTACGACGGCCACACCACGATAGCTAACCTGGTGGCGGACGCGCCCGACGATCCTGTTTACTATGCTAACGATCTCGTCCGCTTACGTCCTTTGGTGGCTGCTCACGGCACCCTCCGCGCCATGGCCGAAGAGTTCAAGCGCAGCCAACGTATGGGTGGTGAGATGATAGCGAACATGCCCGCCCCCGCCTCGGAACGCAAAAGCAACGTATTTCGACTCGGCATCGCCTACGCGAACCTAGCCGACCACACCCGCGAACACTTCGGTGAAATCAAGGCGCTGGTGGAGGCCCGTAGAGCTACGAGTTGAAACACATAACGATAAGAGAAATAAAGAATTGCACCGCAGAGACGCAGAGGACGCAGAGGTAACGCAGAGATTGTCATTGTTTAGGTGAGGGCAGGGGCCACATTGTGCCGTACGATGAGGCTTCATATAAGAACACCCTCAATTCTTCTCCGCGTACCTTTGCGTTCTCTGCGTCTCTGCGGTGAGCAATCCATGGGGCCTTATGTGTTTTAACCCGTCGGTTCCGCTATCGTGGGTGCCTCGCGCAACGTGCGGGCGGGGGAGAAGAAGAGCCACAGCGGGGCCAGCATGAAGGCTACCACGGCTATACCTAGCGTGAGCCGAGCACCGATGAGTTCGCCCAGCGCACCGCCGAGGAGCGCGCCCACCGGCCCTAATGCTCCCACAAGGAAGCCCATACTGGCGCTGGCTCGGCCCAGCAGGCGGTCGGGCACCATTGCCTGGCGCAGGCTCATGTCGTTTATGAGGTAGATGGCTATCGCTATGTCGCCTATAAGCTGGGAGGCGAAGAAGACCGCTATCAGGAGGGGCAGAGGCCCCTGTACGAGCACGATAGACGACCCCACCAGGCCCGAGAAGGCAAGCGAGCCCATCAGAGTGGGGCCTACCCCGAACCGCCGCGTAACGGGCCCCGTCAGCATGGCACCCACCAGGGCCCCGATGCCCCCCGCGCCCACAAGTACCCCGACCACGCCCGGCGGCATGCCCATGTCGCGGGTGGCGTACAGCACATAGAGAGCGTGGAAGAAGTTGCCGAAGAAGGTGAACGTCCCTGAGCAGGCGGCCAACGCCCTCAACACCGGGTTGCGCAACACCACCCGCAGCCCTTCGGCTATCTCTGTCCGCACACCCATACGCTCATCGGAGGGGGCGGGCGGCTCCAGTGTGCGTACGGAGCCCAGGAAGAGGGCTGAGAAGAGGAAGGAGGCGGCATCGAACAGGATGGCGAAAGGGGCGGTGAGCCACTGCACCAGCGCGCCTCCTACAGCGGGGCCGCTGATCTCGGCCACCGAGCCTCCCGCGCTAAGCTTGCTGTTGCCGTCCACCAACTGCTCTCGCGGTATCAGCGTGGGCAGGTAGGATCGATAAGCCACGCTGAAGAAGAGGGTGAGCGACTCCACCAGCATCGCCACCACGAAAAGCTGCCCCAGGCTTAGCACACCCAAGACGGCAGCCACTGGGATGGTAGCAAGCAGCGCGGCCCGCCCTATATCCGCGGCTATCAGGATTGGGCGGCGTCGCAGGCGGTCGGCCCACACCCCGGCGAACAGAATTACCAGCACCACGGGCAACTGAGAGGCCGCCGCCAGCAGCCCCATGTCGCCCGCCGACGCTCCCAGCACCAGTATCGCGGTGAACGGCAGCGCCTGGCTGGTGATGCCCGTGCCCAGGCTCGATACGGTATGCGCCACCCACAGCTTCGCGAAGTCCGGATGCCTCCACAGCCCCGTGAACCTCAACCCCATAGCAGCAAATCTCCCACTCGGCATACGGCGTGAGTATCATATGTGCTTGCGTACTGTACCACATCGGGCGCCGGGCGTATTTGCCACTGCCGGGTCCAAGAAGCATAAAGCCCACACCCTGGAGAAATGCCGGGGCTGCCACAATGTCAGCACCCAAGGGTAGTATTGTCATTCCTCACTGCGTTCGGAATCAGGCAGACGTCGTTCCCTGGTGGATTGCGGAGTTAGAGAGGCAGGTTACCCGCCAGGGCCTCGCAATACAGCTTCTTCTCTAGCCACCTGATCCTTCGCTACGCTCAGGATGACAAAGGGGAGCTTTGGGTGCAGATATGGTGCTTATGCCGCCAGCCTTGCCGTTAAGCAGGTGATACGGCCTCAGTTTCGCCCATGTGCAGCAACTCCAGATACAGTGAAGCCGTCCATGTCATGCCGGGAGCGCCGAGGGGCTGGGCCGTAAAGGGGTGGTAGTATTCCCAGGAGCCGTGGCTTTCTTCTCCAGGACCCCCCGCGGTGCCTCCCCCTGGTTGCTCCGAGACCAGGGGCCAACTCATGGCGGCTATGGCGCTGTCCCACAGCCAGCCGTGGCGGTACTGCTGGGGCGACGGCGTGGTGAATTCCTCTCCCACGCTGTTAGCCTCCATCCGCCGCATCGCCGCACGTCTGACCTCATCCGCGTCCGCGCCTTGCTCGATCATGACTAGTGTGCTCCTACGCAGTGCCTCGGCCAGCCGTGCGTGCTCGCCGCCACGCTCCCGGAGGCCGCGAATTACCAGCCAGTTGGTCACGGGCCAGGAGGGGCCTGACCAGTAGCGCACCGGGTCGAAGGCGGGGCCGTCCGCGGGCGTGGAGGGTACCGGCACCGGCGTACCAAATTGCGCCGGGTCGGTGAGACGCTCCAGGAGCCTGCCAGCCTGCTCCTCCGAAGCCACTCTGGAGATGAGGGGCACAAAGCCTGAAACGGTAGGCGTGCGCAACAGGTGGTCATCACGGCTGTCGAAGCTGTAGAAGAAGCCCTCCTCCTGGTGCCACAGCTTGCGCCTTATCGCCCCTGCCACCTGCTCATAGAGGCCCCGCGACTCTTCGGCCCCGGACATGAGCGCTCCATGGTCCACCTCTGCTCCATTGCCGTTGGGCAGTAAGCCGGCCATCTCCTCCTGCAAGTGGGCGTGGGTAAGCAGAGAGGCGGCCAACAGGCTGTTGAAAAGCACGTCCTGCAACAGGAAGGGGCTTGCCTCGATGATATCCCGCTGGTGGTAGTCGAGCCGCTGGAAGAGGGACATGAGGCCGAAGTAGACGAAGTAATCCCTGCCGGTGGGGCGCTGTTCCCCAGGCACGTGTACCGTGTCGGCGCGGCCAAACAGATCGAGGGGCAGGTGGCTGGACTCCACGTAGCGGCGCGTGGCTTCTATCACCGGGTCGAAGGCGGGGGAGTTGTCGGTGCCCGTCTCCCACGGGTGCAGGCAGAGGACCAGCCCCTCGCGCCACGGGTCGCGCTCAGAAAGCAGCCAGGCATGGTAGCGCCGCAGCCCTTTACTGAACGCGAGGAAATCAGCCAGGTGAGCGTGTCGCTCGGCCTCGGTGAATTTCAGGAAGACATCGTAAACGCACAGCCCCACGATAGGCGGCTGAGTGATGCCGGAGGTCCGCAGCCGCACCGGCCCCGATATGCCCGGCGTCACACCCCAGTCGTCGGCGTTGGGACGGTACCCTCCATCAACCGCACCCGGCACAAAGCGTATCTGCGGCAACATCCCATTCGCCCACTGGCACCCGAAAATCGAGCGCATCTCGCTAAGGGCGCGCCTCTTCCCGTATGCGAGGCCGTTCAAACGTGAGACTCCATGTTGGGGTGGACGGTGGACGATGGACGATAGAAGAAGAGACGGAACCGCCAAGACGCCAAGGACGCCAAGGACCCGCCAAGTTAAGGATGGTGTGGTGCAACTAACCACTAACCACTAACCACTAACCACTCCTACCATCGTCCCATCAGCCTGCCGGGATGAACCTGTAGCCGATGCTCCACTCGGTCTGGATATAGCGGGGGCGGTCGGCGTCGTCGCCTAGCTTGCTGCGGAGGCGTCGGACGAACACCTTGAGGTAGTGGTCCTCACCTACGTATTCAGGACCCCACACCCGCTCTAGCAGGTGGCGGTGGGTCAGCACCTCGCCCGCATGCCGCACAAGCTCCTCAAGCAGGCGATACTCGGTCGAGGTGAGGGCCAGCACTTTGTCTCTCAGGCGCACCTCCCGCGTCGCGTAGTTCACCGAGAGGTCGCCTATCTCCACCTGTTGCGGGTTGGGGGGGGCGGTCTCTTGGCCCTGCGAGAGCACCCCGGTGATGGTGGCACGCCGCACAAGGGCCCGCAGCCGCGCCAGCAACTCCAGGTGGTCGAACGGCTTGGTCAGGTAGTCGTCGGCCCCCAGCTCCAGGGCTTTCACCTTGTCCATCGTGGCCCCGCGCGCTGTCAGCATCAAGACCGGCATCTGCGACGTTTCCCTGATGGTCCTTAGCACCTCGAAGCCGTCTGGCGGCGGGATGCCTATATCGAGCACTGCGAGATCAGGTCGCTCCGCCTGCAGCAGGCGGAGCGCTTCTGAACCGTCCTCGGCAATCAGCACCTGGCAGTCGGGCCAGTTCATGCGCACGCCGTAGGACACCAGCTCGGCAACATCTTGCTCGTCTTCAACTATCAGTACAGTGATCGACATCTAGCAATCCCCTCCGTTTGCTTCCGGTGTCTGTGTCTGCACTGCCTCAACCTCTACTTCTTCCTCTTGCCGGGGCAGGCTAATGAAAAATGTCGTGCCCTCGCCCGGCTTGCTTTCGACCCACAGGCGGCCCCCATGCATCTGGACCACGTTACGCGCTATCGTCAGGCCCAGCCCCAGCCCCCTACCGCGCCTCGCCGATGGGGCTTTATAGAACCGTTCGAAGATAGCTTCGTGCAGTTCTGGCGCTATGCCGGGGCCGTTATCCTGTATCACCAACAACAATTCGGCGGGCGTAGCATGGCCCGATACAGCTATTTCCGTGCCCTGGGGTGTGTGCATGTGGGCATTGTCCAGCAGATTGGTGAGCGCCTGCGTCAGGAGTTTGCTGTTGCCCAGGTAAGGCAACGGGTCCGTCGCATCCGACCGGATTTGCTGGTCCTTGCCTTCCACCAGGGGGCGCATCAAGGTGACCACATCCTCAAGCATGTCGGAAAGGTCGATGGGCTCTTTCTCCAGCGTCTGCGCTCCGCGACTCATCTCGTTATATGCGAGTAAGTCGTTAACCAGCAGCCCCAAGCGTTCGGCCCCGCGCCTGGCGTTGTTCAGCAGAGCCCTCTCGTTGGGAGATAGCTTGCCCTCGGTGTTCATCGACAGCATGCCCAGCCCCGCGCGTACCGAGGTGAGGGGAGTGCGCAGGTCGTGGGACACGCGGGCCAGAAGCTCCTCTTGTGCCTCCAACGCCATCTCCACCTTCTCGTACAGGAAGGCGTTGTCCAGGGCCACGGCGCACCTGCGTGCAAACTCCTCTACCAGCGAAAGGTCTTCGGGCCTGTAGGCACGGCGGTCGCCGACCGTCACCAGCGTAAGGCTGCCTACCTGGTTGCCCGCGGAAGTGAGAGGCGCCATAATCATCGATCTGATGTTGAGCGCTCGGAGACTTTCGTATTGTTCGGGTGTGTAGGCGAACACGCGCAGCGTCTCGTCGTCCAACTTCTCGAACAACTCCGCCTTTCCCCTGCTCAAGATGCGGGGCACCACGGGCGACCAGGTGAGGAAGCGGTCCGGGTCACCGGCGGTGGAGGTGGGGGGGCCCCCGCCA
>JAXDKH010000165.1:0-15897 GCA_034667185.1 Chloroflexia bacterium
CACCCTGGAGGTGATGGTTTCGCGGTAGGGCACCACCGGCAGGCCAACCGTAACGTCCACGCCGAACTTGCGCTTCATCCGGTCGGCCACGATCTGCACGTGGCTTTCACCCATCGCCGAAAGGACCGTCTGTCCCGTGATGGGGTCTTTGCCCACGTGAATGGTGGGGTCTTCTTCTACCATGTGGTGTACGGCGCTGCCCATCTTGTCCAGGTCGGCCTTGGTACGGGGGGCAATCGAGGCCGAGAAGAGAGCCGCCGGGAAGTCGATGCCGGATAGCACCAGCGGGGTGCCGGGCGCGCAGAGCGTTTCACCCGTCTGAGTTTCGGCCAGTTTGACCACAACGCCCATATCACCGGCGTGTAGCTCCTGTACCGCTATCTGCTCCTTGCCGCGCATGACGTAGACCTGGCCGATGCGCTCGTCTACGTTGCGGGTGGAGTTGAGCACGTGGCTGTCCGAGCGGAACACGCCGGTGAAGATGCGGAAGTAGGTCTGCTTGCCGAACTGGTCGCGTATCGTCTTGAACACCAGGGCGGTGAGTGGAGAAGCGTCGCTAGGCTGCAATTGCACCTCTTGCCCGCTCGCGACGTTGGTAGCCGTGGTCACACCCATGTCGCTGGGCGAAGGCGCATACGTGACCAGCGTGTCGAGTAGCTGGCTGGTGCCGATGTTCAGCAAACCGGAGGTCGCCAGCACGGGCACAATATCGCCGTTCTTGACGCCGTTCCTGAGCGCAGAGTCCAACTCCCCCACCGATATCTCTTCGCCTTCGAGGTACTTCATCGTCAGGTCGTCGTCCGACTCGCACACCCGCTCGATGAGAGCGTCACGCAGGTGGTCCACATCGCTCGTCATGTCGGCGGGGATAGGCCCTTCGGTGAACTTGCCCGTGTTGCCTTCGTAGAAGTACGCCTTCTGGTGAAGCAGGTCCACCACACCCTTGAAAGACTGCTGCGAGCCGATGGGCACCTGCAAGGGAGCGCACTTCTTGCCCAACACGTTCTGGGTCGAATGCCAGGCGGACATGAAGTCAGCGTTCTCACGGTCCATCTTGTTGATGACAACGAACCTGGGGCAGCCGCGCTCTTCGGCGTAGCGCCACATCTGCTCGGTGCCGACCTCGACACCGGCGGAGGCATCAACCAGCAGCACAGCCGTGTCGACGACGCGTATACCAGCCTTTACCTCGCCCACGAACTCGGCGTAACCGGGCGTGTCGAGCACGTTTATCTTGGCGTCCTGCCACTCCACCGGCGCGAGGGAAAGCTGCACCGAAATGTGGCGCTTGATCTCGTCGGGGTCGTAATCGGAGACCGTGTTCCCCTCTTCGACGCGGCCCAGGCGGTTGGTGGCCTTAGAGGTGAAGAGCATGGCCTCGAGCAAAGTCGTCTTGCCTGCCCCACCATGCGAAAAAAGGCCGATGTTTCGAAGTTGTGCGGTATTGTAGAGTTTCATAAAGCCAGATAGAACCTCCTGCACTCTCTATTCATCATTGAATGTCCCACGTCTGGGTACAGCAAAGCGCCCAGGCCAAGTTACCGCAGGCTTTGCACAGATTATACTTAAAACGCCCGCTTGTTGCCAACGCGGGCTCAAAAGGCTACCCCGGCACGCTTGAGGCATTCGCAGTTGTGTCACCGTAGGAGAGTAGAATCAAGTCCCACATTGTCATTTCGAACGCAGTGAGAAATCTCGTCCTACACCAGTATGTATCCCCTTACTCCTGTGGCTAATGCCGTAAAGAAAGATGAAATCATGTGCTGAGGGACGAGATTTCTCACTGCGTTCGAAATGACAGGGTCAGCCTTTGACTCACATATTCAACCATAGCACAGCCGTGCGAACCGGCAGTAGGGGCTTGACTGAGTGCATGCCGAGTCCTTATACTTGGAGGTTAGCGATTGAAATGGGTTGCGGCACATTACATAGCCGCGATGGAGTTATATAGAGCGATGTTAGCAGAGAAAACGGGCAGCATAGACCAAAAACTGGATACCATAGAAGAACGATACGCCCAGCTCGAAGAGTTGATGGGCCAGCCTGAGAATGCCACCGACCCGAGGCGGCTGATGGAACTGGGCCGCGAGCGCTCAGACCTGTCTCCCTTGGTGGAGACTTATCGACGCTTCAAGCATATCAAGCAACAGCTGACTGAGGCGCACGATATCCTCCGAGACGGCGCGGACCCGGACATGGCCGAGATGGCACGGGAAGAGATAGCGCAGCTTGAGCCTGAACTGGAAACGCAGCTGAACGAGATCAAGCACCTGCTTCTGCCCAAAGACCCAAGTGACGACAAGAACGTAATCATCGAAATCCGGGCTGGTGCCGGCGGCGAAGAAGCCGCTCTGTTCGCCAACGAGTTGTACGGCATGTACACCCGCTACGCCGACAAGCAGGGCTGGAAGACAGAGATTCTGTCGCTAAGTCCCAGCGAAGTCGGCGGGGTCAAGGAAGTCGTGTTTGAGGTGAGGGGCCAGAGAGCGTACAGCCATTTCAAGTACGAAAGCGGCACCCACCGAGTTCAGCGCGTGCCCGTTACCGAGTCGCAGGGGCGGATTCACACGTCCACTGCTACCGTCGCGGTGCTGCCTGAGGCTGAAGAGGTGGACGTTGATATCAAGGACGAAGACCTCAAGATCGACGTGTACCGGTCGGGTGGGCACGGTGGGCAGAGCGTAAACACCACGGACTCGGCGGTGCGCATCACACACCTCCCTACGGGCATAGTGGTCACCTGCCAGGACGAGCGCAGCCAGCTAAAGAACCGGACGAAGGCCATGACGGTGCTGCGGAGTCGCCTGTACGACCTGGAGCTTGCTAAGAGGCAGCAGGAACTGGGCGACGAACGGCGCTCTCAGGTGGGCACCGGCGACCGCTCCGAGAAAATTCGCACCTACAACTTCCCGGACGACCGCGTGACCGACCACCGCATCAAGATGACGGTGTCAAACCTGCCCCGCGTGCTGCAAGGCGACATCGACAATATCATCGAGACGTTGAGAGTGACCGACCAGGCAGAGAGGCTGCGCGCGGCCGGTCTCGCTGCCGAGTAAACCCGCTGTTATGAACACGGGCACGATAGGAGAGGCGCTTCTTCAGGCGAGGAAGCGCCTCTCGCCTAATTCCTCAACTCCCCAACTCGACGCCGAAGTTATCCTGTCACATGTCACAAGGATGAGTCGCGCCGCTCTGCTAGCTCGGCATGATGAACCTCTTGAGGCTGCATTGGCAAGAACCTTCCAGGAGCTAGTTGAGCGCCGCACAAAAGGAGAGCCGGTCGCATATATTACCGGGCACAAAGAGTTCTACGGCCTGGACCTTCTAATCACGCGGGACGTGCTCGTGCCCAGGCCGGAAACCGAGAGCGTAGTTGATGCCTGTTTGGATTCATTAGAGGCTGGCGCTATGAGCCACGTGGCTGATATAGGCACCGGAAGTGGCGCAATTCTCATTGCGATATTGGCTAACAGCCCTTTTGCGACGGGATTCGGGGTCGAAATCTCCCCTGAAGCGCTGGAAGTCGCAAGGCAAAACTGTGCACGGCATGGGGTTGCCGACCGCGCTACCCTCTTGCTGGGCGACCTGCTGAAGCCGTTGCCCGGCAAGGTCAATGTGATAGCCGCCAATCTGCCCTACGTTTCTCCGGGCGAGGCCTCTCCTGACGTGGCTACCTGGGAACCAAACGTGGCGGTGTTCGGCGGTGACGAAGACGGGACGGCCACCATCCGTCGCTTCTTGCTGATGGCCCCGGACTACCTGCTGCCCGGCGGCACTGTGGTGATGGAGACCGCGTACTCGCAGGGGAAAGTGGTCTCTGGGCTGGCTCGGGCTGCGTTTCCGGGGGCTACGGTTGAGGTACGGAAGGACCTGGCCGGCTACGACAGAATTGTGGTGGTGAAGACGAAATGACTATAAAGCTGCTTGCCCTAGACCTGGACGGTACTCTATTTACGGACGATTTGATCGTGTCGGAGCGCGCACGTAATGCCATCAGCGCTGCGCAGAAACGGGGCGTGCTCGTCACCCTGGCGACGGGGCGGATGTTTACCTCGGCTAGCAAGATTGCACATGAGGTGGGCATCGTTGCACCGCTTATCTGCTACCAGGGTGCGCTCATACAGCACAACGGCACGGGCGAGGTGTTGTACCACAAGACCGTGCCAATACCCCTCGCCCACGAGATCGTTACGGCTGCTCAACGGCGTGGCTTGCACCTGAACGTGTACCTGGGCGACAAGCTCTACATCGCCCACATGACTGAAGGGGCCAGGTACTACACGCAAATCAACTATGGGCTCCAGGCCAACGAGGTGGGCGACCTGCATGCTTGGCTGGACGAGCAGGCGGAGTTAGGCCCGACCAAGCTGGTGATTGTCACTCCGGCGGAACAGACGGACGCCGTGCTTGAGGAGTTTACGCACGAGTACGGCGAACAGCTACAGGTGACGAAGTCCCACCCCCGCTTCACGGAGTTCACCAACAAGGAATGCTCGAAGGGCAGGGCACTCGCCTATCTAGCCGAGTACTCGGGCATCGCACGTGACGAGGTAATGGCAATCGGCGACGGGCACAATGACCTTGATATGCTCCAGTGGGCAGGCTATGGTCTTGCCATGCCGACGGCCCCGCAGTCGGTGCTCGATATCGCGCACGGGGTCTGCTTACCAATAGCCGACGATGGGGCTGCCGAAGCCATCGAGCGATTCATTCTGAACACTGAATAGCGTGCTCGCATGGTGGATTCCATATTTCGGGCCTCATTCTGCCTGTCTTCACCCTGCCCGGTGCGTTATAATGTCCGAAGGATGAAGGCCGAGAGAAATCGCAGGACCACACGCAGAAACACCCCTCCCGCAGACGATGACGCCATCCTGGATGCCGCCGTCGCGTCGTCGCTTGCCTCACAACAGGTAGGGACTACTACGGTATCCGGGTCTGAGACGTCCGATGGCTCGGTTGCTCGTGTTGAAGCTCAAGACGGTAGCGTGCCCGCGAACGGTGCAGCACAGGGGTCGGAAGCTGTTGCTACCCTGGTGCCTGCCAGTGCTGGAACTGCGAGTGGAGTCACCCGAATAATCGACACCACGACCACCGGCACCGCTCGCGGGCGGGTAGCTACGTGGCGCAGCCGCTTGACAGGTGGGGAGCTTGATGAGCGTTTAGGGCGGCTCGGTCTCGCACTCATTCTAGCTATCCTGCTGTGGTTCTATGTGGTGAACCTGGAGAACCCTGCCCAGACCACCTCCTTCCGAGACCTGACACTGGACGTGCGGGGTACTTCGTCCAACCTGAGGGTCATCAGCCCCCTTCCAACCGTTGACGTGACGATCCAGGCTCCCGAGAACCTGATGAGGGACCTCAGTCCCACCGACGTGCACCCTTATATTGACCTGAATACAATAGGAGAGGGCGTGCATGAAGTACCCGTCGTAATAGAGACGAACGGCCTGCCGACGGATAGTCTCACCATAAACGTAGACCCTCGCCAGGTGCAGGTACAGCTTCAGTTGCAGGTGACGACAGTCTATTCCATTGGCGTCGACATAGAGGGCACGCCTCCGCTCGGCTACAAGTTCGACCCGGCCCAGGTAACACCACGCAGTGTCGCCGTCACAGGCTCACAGGAGGCACTCGACCGCATCAGCAGGGTGCTGGTCCCGGTGAACATCGAGGGGCAGACTTCGCGCGTGCAGGGCAGCAGGAACCCCCGCGCAGTGGACGCCGAGGGCCGCGAGGTGACAGGCGTCACCTTCGAGCCCGCAACGGTGCAGGTGCTGGTGCCTATAGAAACTTACGTCCGCAGCAAGACCGTGGGCGTACTCGCTTCCGTGCTCGGACAGCCCGCTGCGGGTTTCCGAGTCGTACTGATTACTGCCGATCCCAACAACGTGCAGATATGTTGCACTGAGGAAGCGCTAGGCCCCGTGGACAACCTCAACGTGTTGCCGGTGCCAATTACGGGCACCACGTCTACTATCGTTACCACCACTCAGCTAATACTCCCGCCTGGGGTGGACTTGCTTCCCTCGCAGTCTCGTGAGATTACAGTCACCGTGCAGGTAGAGGAGTTCCAAAGCGCGATCGCGTTGTCGGTGGCTCCTGTGGTGCAAGGAGCGCCGGCGGGCTATTCGTCGTTCGTGACGCCGGAGCGTGTGGACGTAACCCTCCAGGGGTCGATCAATCGCCTGCAGCAGATCGCGCCTGAAAACGTGCGTGTGGTCGCAAACGTGTCGGGACTCGGCGCAGGCGACCACAAGGTCACCTTGCAGACGATCTTGCCCGACGGCGTAACGTTACAGAGTATATCGGCACAAGAAGCTACGGTTACGCTGGTCGCCCCCACCCCCGTGCCACCCTCCCCCACGGCGCAACCCTCACCGACACAGACAGTGGAACCTACCACGGCTCCCACAGTGACGCTGCCCATTCTAGCCCCGCTGGCTACGTCGACGCCTGTAGCAGCAGTGACTGCCACACGGGCTCCCGCGGCTACGGCTACAGCCACCCAGGTCGCTCCGACACAAACTGAAGTGGCCGCGCCGACGCCTTCGCCTACCGCCGGGGCAGCGACCACCGGGTCCGAAACCCCTCAGCCGCCCGCAGGTCCCTGAGCCTGGACCGAAGGCGTCAAACACCCTACAGAGAGGTCGCCCCGGAGCGCTGTGCTATAATCACCCAGGTTCCGAGGGCGCAGACTTTCCCAGTTAAGCATTCTCGCAAGAGCAGATTTGGAGTGTAACCAGGCATGTGTGGAATAGTCGGGTATGTTGGCCCCAGAGAGGCTACGAGCATCATTGTCGAGGGGCTGTGCAACCTGGAGTACCGTGGCTACGATTCGGCGGGGCTTGCGGTCCAGAACAACGGCTCAATCGAGCGTCGCAGGGCCGCGGGCAAGCTGAGCAACCTCCAGGCGCTGTTGCGCGACGACCCGGTGACCGGACACAAGGGCATCGGGCACACGCGCTGGGCCACCCACGGCAAGGTGAACGAGGCCAATGCTCACCCCCACCGCGACTGCACAGGCGACATCGTGGTCATCCAGAACGGGATCGTCGAGAACTACGTGGAACTCAAAGAGAGGCTGCGCGCCCAGGGGCACGAGTTCCACTCCGAGACGGACACAGAGGTGCTGCCTCACCTCCTTGAGCAGTGCTTGAAGGACGGTGCGCCCAACTTGCAAGAGGCCATGCGGCTGATGCTGCTCAGCATTCGCGGTTCGCACGCCATCGTCGCCATGCGCGCCCAGGAGCCCGACCTGCTCGTGGCTGCACGTCTTGGGAACGCGGGAGGAGTGGTAATCGGCTATGGTGAGGGGGAGATGTTCGTCGCCTCTGACCAGCCTGCCATACTCCAGCACACTCGGCGGCTGGCCTTCCTGGAGCCGGGCGAGCTCGCGGTACTCACCCGCGACGGCGCAAGCTATTACAAGCTGGATGGCACCGAGGTACGTGAGGTGCCTCAGCAAGTCGCCTGGGACCCTATCAGCGCGGCCAAGGGCGGCTACAAGCACTTCATGCTCAAAGAGATCCACGAACAGCCACGTGCCCTCATGGACACCTTGCGCGGGCGAGTGGACGTGGAGACGGGGCGGGTGGACCTCACAAGCGTCACGTTGACCCCCGAAGAAATACGCGGGCTCAAAGAGGTTGTAATCCTGGCTTGCGGCACAGCTTTCCATGCCGGGCTTGCGGGCAAGTACATCATCGAGGAATTGGCCCGCATACCTGTGAGCGTCGAGTACGCCTCAGAATATCGCTACCGCAACCCCGTGGTCGAGCCGGATACGCTCGCCGTTATCATCTCCCAATCGGGAGAGACGGTAGACACTCTTGAAGCAATGGCCGAGGCGAGCAAGCACGGGGCGCGGGTGCTGTCGATCGTGAACGTCATAGGCAGCCAGGCCGATCGTATGTCCGAGAGCAAGATACACGTGCAGGCGGGGCCGGAAATCGCCGTGGCGAGCACGAAGGTCTTCACCGGCATGATAGCCGACCTGGTACTGCTG
This sequence comes from Chloroflexia bacterium, assembly GCA_034667185.1. Classification (GTDB taxonomy): domain Bacteria; phylum Chloroflexota; class Chloroflexia; order QHBQ01; family JADMIH01; genus JADMIH01. The sequence continues at coordinate 8,012 of JAXDKH010000165.1, forward strand.
GGTATGTTGCTGGGACAGACACGGGGCACGTTGAGCCAGGCACGTGCGCGGGAGCTTGCAGAGGCGCTGATGAGGCTACCAAACCAGGCGGGCGATCTCCTGGCTGACGAGACCCTCTACGACGAGCTTGCGGGCAGGCTCCACAACGCCGAGGACATGCTCTACCTGGGACGCGGCGTCAACTACCCTACCGCGCTGGAGGGTGCCCTCAAGATCAAGGAGATAAGCTACATTCACGCCGAAGGGTGTCCGGCGGGCGAGATGAAGCACGGCATCAACGCTCTAATTGACAACAAGCTGCCCGTGGTCTGCATCGCGCTCCAGGACCACGTCTACAGCAAGATGCTCAGCACGATAGAGCAGGTGAAGGCGCGCGACGGCATTGTGGTCGCTATTGCAACGGAAGGTGACGAGGCGATACGCGCCAAGGCCGACGAGGTTATCTACATCCCCCAGGTCGACTACCTGCTTTCGCCAATCCTCGCAAGCATGCCCCTGCAAATGCTGGCGTACAAGGTGGCCGTGCGCCGGGGTGCCGACGTGGACCAGCCACGCAATCTTGCCAAGTCTGTTACCGTGGAGTAGCTGCGTCGCTCAAGGGAGGGTACTGTTAATGTTGATTGATAATAAAGTGGCGTACTAGCGATAAAGTGCCGCACTGGGGATAAAGTAGTGTACTGGCCGCAAAAACGTCTCTTCCCTCTTTTGACCTGGACAGGCGATAAGGTGATAAATTGTTATGAAGTACCGGAGTGGCTGAACCAACCCCGTGCGGCCCAAAATTTGCTGCTTGTGCGAGACCTACTTGAGGTCGAAGTTGCCAATTGACAAAGTGCCAGGCAAACTCAGGAATGCCGGCCAGCAAATGTGTCTGCCTGGAACGGGGCCAAGGGTCGGACTGTCAGCACTAGAGGACGAAGTGTCATACGCATCTCCCGCATCTACCTCTCCCCACATTGCCTCAGTATGGACGGCATCCTACAGGTAAGAATTACGCTCATATACTGTTACATCATGCCCCACGTGCGAGGTAACAGGCACACACCAGAGCATTATGCCGAGCACCTATAGAGCTTACATCGATCCTGCACTGTATCAAGGCACTGGCAGAGTGAGGGTAAGATCGTTGTGTCTATCTAGAGTAGTCGTGCGGGTAACAGTTTCAAATGAGGCTTGTCCAGGCGGCAAGGCTGGACCAAAGTTGTGAACTTCTATGATCTTGTGTATGTAGCCCGTGTTCTCATCAATCCAGAAGGCAATTTCCTGGTACGGAGGGCTGCCGGCTACAGAGTTAGACCCAACCACCTGGACCAGATTCGAGGCAACGGTTCCCGTGATTGGAGCAAAAGTGAACTCGAAGCCCTCCAGCGTTGGGGTATTTTGCAAACCTAAGATGTAGAGCGCTAAGGGCAATTGCGATGCTGGTGCGCTCTCTATCGTACCGGGGAAGTCCCCTTTGCTAGGTGCCCAGGTAGTTGACTGCGGACCTCTTTCGTACTGATCTCCATCCCTGATCAGACGCTCCACCGCAGCACCATCAGGTAAGGTGCGACGAACATACGCATTGTTTGGTGCCTTGATGATCCCTTCCAGGAACTGGCGGTTATTTGCGTTGTCTGTCTCCCTAACTGTTAGGAAGTGAAAACTATTAAGACCAGAAGTGCTGCTGATTGCCCGACCCATGAGTTGCTTAGCAAATTCGCCCAAATATCTCCCTCCCAATCCCACGCCGCTGGATGAAACAACTGCGGTTATGTAAGAGGTTCTAAGTGATTACTCCCTCACTCTAAGCACTATCAGGCCGTACCTTGCCTGCGCCCCTCCGGTAGCCGGATGTACCGCCTTGCGGCCCAAAGCGCGACGACCGCAAGCATCGTCATGTAGAACTTGCCCACTATCTGACCTGCCAGGAACTCCAGCGAACCAAAGGCCATTACCAGGAACAGCGCGCTATCTACAACAAGCCCGACGATGTTTGAGACGACCACCGCCGGCAGCCAGCCTCTCTCCCGCAGGGGGGTGTATACCGCGAAGTCAGCAAACTCCGAGACCAGGAAGGCTGTTCCGCTGGCTAACGCGAACTGCGGAGATACAAATGCAGAAAGCAGCGCGCCAATCAGGATCGCTATCATTACGGCGCGTCTACCGAGTCGCTCCTGGATGAGGTCGCGCAGAGTAAAGGCGAGCCCCGCGAAGTAGACACCAGCCGGAGCGAATAAGCCAAAGCCCACCGGCACCGCACCGAAAGTGCCGATAGCCCAGTTGGCTGCGAAGATGGTTAGGATATACGCAATGAAGAAGATCATGTTGTGTCCGTGAGTTAGGTATAGCTTGGCTGGCTGATTTTTCCCCTGAGCATGTCAAGCAGACAGCGCACTTCTTTGCGCCTTTGCCACAATGCCGATGCCTCCCCGCGGCTTCTGGTCTACAGTGACCACAACCGACGACGGGCCAAGCGCTTCAAAGACATCGTCGGCGATTTTGCCGGCAAATGCCTCGCAGAAGAGGCCCTCGTTCCTGTAGCTTTGCAAGTACAGTTTCAGGCTCTTGCTCTCCAAACAGCGACCCCCATCCTCCGCCTTTTTCGGATCGTAGGAGATCGTCACGGTGTACCAATCGGGCTGGCCGGTGATGGGGCAAAGCGCCGTCACCTCATCTGAGGTCATAGTGACGTTCTCGACGTTGGCGGGAGTCGGGAACGTGTCGAAGCCCTGGAACTCCGCTACGTCTTTGCCGAGGAACCGGAACTCACCGTTCGCGCCGTTCTGCGGATGTTTCTGCTTGTTGTCTATTGATGCCATCTTCGTTTCAACCTCTCTAGTTTCGTTTCGTCCTGGTATTACGGGTACTTCTGACTGGTGTGGATAAATCGTCCCACTCACTACATTTTCGCTTTGCTCATTCTATTTTACCAAACCACCCAAGAGAGTGAGCATGGTAGCATTTTCTTAATCCGGTCTTAAGGCTCCACCACACGATCTTCAGGCTTCTTATAGGGCCGCTGTTCTATGCTGATGCAGAACCTGACCTATGTCAGGCCGGTGACAGTGGCACCTTCCGTTTTGCAGCGGGGCATATCCCGCGCGTGGCGCAACGAACTTGCCTCTTCCACAAGATAAGCTAAACGAACCATCCTTCGAGGGAGTTATAAGTCCATGTCCTCAAATAAGCTCATGACCGCCTTGCTGTCCGGCGGCCTGTTATTGGCAGTAGTCCCATTCGCCGGTCTTGGCGGTCTATCGGTAAACGTTGCCCACGCGAGCGCGCCGGGTAAGATAGCTTTCAAATCGAACCGCGTGCCGGGCGGGCTGTTCGTCATGAACGCCGATGGCAGCAACGTAACCAACATCAGCAGCAGCAACGATTACATGCCTGAGTTCAGCCCCGACGGCAACAGGGTGGCTTTCGCCTCGGGGCGCGACGGCAACCTGGAAATCTATGTGATGAACGCCGACGGCAGCGGCCAGACGCGCCTCACGAACAACCCCGCTCTCGACGAGGTACCCAGGTTCAGCCCCGATGGCAGCAAAATCGTCTTCATCTCGGACCGCGATGGCAACCTGGAAATCTACTCCATGAACGCCGATGGCACGGAACAGACCCGCCTTACCGCGAACACGGTCAGCGATTATGCGCCTGCGTTCAGCCCCGATGGCAGCAAGATTGTCTGGGAGTCTTACCATGCCAGTAGCTATTACGACATAGATATCATGAACGCCGACGGCACCGGGCAGACACTCCTCGCCAGCCATTGTGGCGATGGCGTCGCACCGTCGTTCAGCCCTGACGGCAGCAAAATAGCCTTCGGCGGCACCCCTTCGGTGAACGATATCTACGTGATGAACGCCGACGGCACAGGCATTGTCAATCTCACCAATCGCGCCGGGGCCAACATGTATCCCTCTTTCAGCCCTGACGGCACCCAGATTGCCTTTACCTCCACGCGCGGCGGCAATTACGATGTCTATACTATGAACGCCGACGGCACGAACCCGGTGAACATCACCAACATGGTAGGTGACGACTACGATGCGAGTTGGGCACCCGGCACTGTCCCAACCCCTCCGGTCCAGCCGACCGCCACGCCCGCACCTCCCACCGCGACTCCCGTTGCTCCCACAGCTACTCCTGTACTGCCTACGGCTACCGCCACTGCCATAGCACCGGCTGCCACGGCGACACCCGTACAGCCCACCCCTGTGCGGCCCACAGCTACTTCGGTGCCCGGAGACGTGGTCTCCATCAACAAGGCCGAGTACACGGTATCGAAGGGACAACTGCAAGTACAGGCGAGCAGCACCAATACCTCCGCCACGCTACAGGCTTACGTCACGTCTACGGGCGAACTTATCGGCACGCTGCGGAACAACGGCGGTGGCAAGTACTCGCTTCAGGTCGCGTGGTCTACTAACCCTCTGAACGTCACAATAAAGAGCAGCCTGGGTGGCACCACGTCAAAGAGCGTGGCAGCCAAATAACACTCCAGAACAAACAAGAGAGGGGCAGCCCCGGTAAAGCCTGGAGGCTGCCCCTCTCTTGTTGTACCCTTACAAAGCCCACATGGGGCTGCTCTTTTCCTTTTAGGGCCGGATGTTGCGCTAGCTCAGGCTGTGGTAGTGCATGAGCACAGGCGTCGGCAACACTTCTACCGTGGTATGGCTGGCGGGTGCCTGCATAATCCTCTCGGTGGACAGGCATGTAAACACCTGGCTGAGTCCCTCGATGCGGCTCAGCGCCCGGCTGATCTGTAGCTGCTCTCGCTCGGACGGCACCACGCCCTCGATGTAGGCAATTCCGTCTTCGACCTCGAACCTTACAGCGTCCAGGTCTTCGGTGACCACAGCGATCACGTCGCGTACCCTGCGCTGCAATTCTTGATCTCCCTGCTCCATCCCAGTCCTCCTGTCCGGCTCTCTGCTTCGACTTAGTCAGTGACCTCCGGCCAAGCTGCACAAACTCTATAGGCAAGTCATGTGCCAACTAGCGACAGTAAGGAGAAGAACTGGAGCGAAAGATCAAGGTTTAAGCGTAAGTACATCCTCCTTTTGAGCGTCAATCTCGGCCTTAGCGTACAGCAGCGGGTTGTAATCTCCCCTTAGCCATACAGGAAACATGTCGCTGAAATGCTTGCTGCCGGGCTGCCCCGACTGGCCTGTGGCATACACCGCGAGCGAGTTGCTCCAGTTTGAAAGGTCGATAATCATGCGGTATGACTGGTGGTTGGTAACCCCGTTGAAAGGCGCAAGCCAGCTATAGGAGCTTACTGCCACCGTGGTGTTATCGCCTCCAATCGGTTGCCTCTCCAGGTTGAACAGGCCACCTATCACCGCTTGCTCCCCGAACGGGTGGGCGGGCTGTATCGAGTGCAGCTTGCCCCAGGTCCAGTCCTGGCGGTTGTCACCGAACGCCTTCTGCAGGTCATCCAGCGACCCGGTGAGGCTGCGCAGCAGAATGTCGTCGCGAGTCTCCTTTGCAGGAGTGTCCTTGCGGTCCCAGAACGCGTCGTCGGGCTTTTTCAGCAGGTCGCTCATGGCGAGCCAGCTATTGGTGCCCACCGAGTCGATATAGCTAAAATACAGGTCCCTGCCCAGGTCGTCGCTCAACGTTTCGGTGAGGGTTCGCTGGAGGAAGATTTCGTAGACGGCGGCGTTGGTGCTGTCGGTGGTCAGTTTGCCGTCCCAGCCCTTGAATGCTTCGACAGTCTGCTTGCCCCGGTCGTCCTGCGGCTTGAGGGCGGCAATGTAGGGGGCGATCTCCTTCGCGAGCAGCGATTGCACATCGAATTGCATCGCCTTGAAGTCGTCCACCGAGAGTTTGTCCTTGGCTTGCAGCATCTCGCGGATTCGCCCGATGCGCCACGGTCCCGACCAGTCGCCCCTGATAGGCAGGTTGCTCGCGTCGCCGAACGGCTTGTTGTTGGCGGTAGCGATGAAGTGGCCGGGCGGGTTGTAAGCACGCGCCAGGTCGTCGAACGGCACGACCCCGGTCCAGCCGTACTCACCTGTGTAGCCAGGGACCGGCAGGCTGCCGTCGCCCTTCTTACGCACGGGGTGCGCGCCGGTCATCTGGTAGCCGATGTTGCCTTGAGTATCGGCATAGACGAAGTTCTGGCCGGGCACGGTCCACTTCGATAGCGCCGCGCGGAACTCCTGCCAGTTGGAGGCGGTCTGCAGGGCGTAGAGGGCTTCAAAGAGGTGGCCCGAAGTGTGCGCCGTCCACTGCATCGAGAGGGGCTTCTCCACCGACGAGCCCAGGGGGTCCTTGGGGTCGAAAGCGTCACTCAGTAACGGCCCGCGCTCGGTCAGGCGCACTGTGTACGTAACAGGTACGTCGCCCTTGACCTGGATTGTCTCTGTGATCAGTTGCAGGGGCCGCCACTCGCTGCCGTTCTGGTACTGTCCAGGGTGGCCTTCGGGGTCCAGCTTCTCTATGTAGAGGTCCTGCACGTCGCCGCCGACGTTGGTGACGCCCCAGGCTATGTGCTGGTTATGTCCGGTCACGATACCGGGAGCCGAAGCGAACGAGAACCCGGCGATGTCCTGCTTGCCGTCGGTTGTGGTAAGGTGCATCTGGTACCAGATGGAAGGGTTGCGCACTCCCAGGTGAGGGTCGTTGGCGAGCAGGGGCTTGCCGGTGGCGCTCTTTGTCCCGTCGATTACCCAGTTGTTCGAGCCAAGACCCTCGGTCTGCAGGTTTATGAGCCAGGGCCGCACCGTCTTATTGTAGGCCTCGACCATGCGCATGCCGTCGCCCGAGTTCTGGCCGGGCACGGTGACAGGCGCGTCGGCGGGATAGTGGTCCATAAGCCGGGCGGCCTGTTCCGCACCTAGCTGCTTCTGCAAATCGGCACCCACAAGCTCATGCGACCAGTCCTGCGACAAATCCCACGCCTGCAGCTTGCCAAAGGCCAGCGTGTCCACCGGCTGCCAGTCTTCCATACCGATTCCGAGCAGGGAGAACTCAAGCGGCATGGTATCGCCGTGGGTATGTATGAATTCGTTTACTCCGGCGGCATAAGCCTCGAGCACGCCATGCACGTCGGCGGGTAGGGCCGCCAACTCGGCGACGGCAGCGCGGTGGAAGCCAATCGTGCGGAAGAACTTGTCAGCGTTGGCGGCATCGGGGCTGCCGCTGAGTAGCTCCGCCAGCCTGCCCTGGGCCACTGCGCGAAAGAGGAACATCTGGAACAGGCGATCCTGCGCGTGCACGTAGCCCTGGGCCATATAGAGATCCTTCTCGTTAGCCGCCACTATGTGAGGCACCCCGAAGGCATCCCGTGTCACCGTGACAGGCGCGGAGAGGCCCTTGAAAGTTACGGTGCCATTGGTGGTCGGGAGGGTGCGCTGCACCTGCCACCAGGCGTAACCGAAGCCCCCTCCAATCAACAGTATCGCTACCGCAGCGATAATGAGGAGTACACGCCTCCGGTTGAAGCGCCGCCTGCGCACTACGGTAGTGGTGGGAGTCTCGGGCTGTGCAAGGCCTGCACCGCTGCGTCCGTTCTCTGCCATTGTGGGAGGCCGGCGGTTGGTCGCAGCACCGTTGGGACTTGCCTTGCTTTGGGCGCTTGCACCGCGGGAACTCTTTTTAGAGCGTGCCATGTCTGCTCCTTTGCGCATGAGATAAAACCGCGCCGTTTATGCCGCGGGCACGGGGACACACATAGACGTAATTATAGCAGAGCCGGGCAAGACACGGCTCACGGGTGGGTAGCAAAAAAGGCAGGTATAAGTACCTGCCTGCCGGAGCCGATGGTGGGATTCGAACCCACGACCCATCGCTTACGAAGCGATTGCTCTACCACTGAGCTACGTCGGCGAGTGCTATTACGCGTAGCATTATACGGTCCCGGCAAGCCGACTGTCAAGCACGGGAAGCGAGCACGA
>JAXDKH010000166.1:0-12104 GCA_034667185.1 Chloroflexia bacterium
GCCATGATCTACCTGGCTTCCGCTCACCTACTACTTCGTCGTCTTTGTGCCCATCCTGCCTGATCTTGTGTATTTAGACACCCTCTCAGGATGACAGGGTGGGAGTACGATCGCCGCAATTGCCGCACATGAAGCCTCCTTAAGACCACCACAAATCCGAAATCCGAAATCCCAATTTCCAAATCCACCTCCTGTGCTATACTTTCGCATGGATTCGCCCGCCGATAATCTCGCCCTTTATTACCACCCGGCTTTCCTGCTGCACGACACCGACTACCACCCGGAGTCGCCTGCTCGCTTGCGGGCTATCCTCGCGGCACTGGCCTCTTATGGCATGCCGGAGAGCAGTCTGCTGAGGCCGGAGCCGGTAGATTTGGACCTGTTGGGGCAGGTGCACGATCCGCGCTACATACGCACTATCGAGCAGGTGGCTAGCAATGGCGGGGGTATGTGGGACCTGGAAACCGTAATATCGGAGCATTCTTACGAGGCGGCGGTGCTCGGCGCGGGTGCGGCGTGCGCGGTCGTGGACGCGGCGATGCGGCGGGTGCGAGTACCGTTCGCGCTGGTCAGGCCGCCAGGGCACCATGCGCTCTACAGGTCGGCGATGGGCTTCTGCCTGTTCAACAACGTGGCGGTGGCAGCCCAGCATGCGGTACGCAACTACGGGCTGGAACGCGTTCTTATAGTGGACTGGGACGTGCACCACGGCAATGGCACGCAGGACTATTTCTACCCACGCTCTGACGTGCTCTTCTTTAGCACCCACCAGTACCCCTTCTATCCCGGCACGGGCGCAATAGAGCAGACGGGCAGGGGCGACGGCAGTGGCTACACCGTTAATGTGCCTCTGCATGCCGGGGCGGATGATGCGGGCTACAGGCGCGTGTTCGAGCAGGTGCTGGTGCCTCTCGCCCGCCGCTACCGTCCCCAGCTAATCCTCATATCGGCGGGCTACGATGCACACATAGGCGACCCCCTCGGCGGTATGTCGGTTACCACAGCGGGGTTCTCGGAGCTTGCCCGCATCGTGCGCCAGTTGAGCGACGAAATAGAGGACTGCGGCGGCAGACTGGCAGCCATCCTTGAGGGCGGATATAATACTGAAGCCCTGGCGCAATCGGTGATTGCCACGATAGCGGCCATGCAAGCGCCGTCCAGCCAACTTGCCCCCGCTGACACAACGGACCCTCAAGAGCAACACTGGCACAGACGTGCGGTAGACGTTACCAGGGTGGTAGAACAAGCAAAGCAAATACACGGACTCTGAAACGAGAAACGAGAAACGTGATGCGGCTTGCTATTCTTGGTACGTGAACACGTCACTGGTCGCTTAGTGAAACCTTGCTACCCCTTGTCATCCTGAGCGTAGCGAAGGATCAGGGGGTAAGAGAGAGTCCTCAACGTTGGGGATGATGGTGGCCGTAGGAACCAGGTGCCGCAACACCAAGAGCCAAGCATACCCACCTGATCCTTCGCTACGCTCAGGATGACAGGGTGGGGCTTAGGACAACAGTGGGTAATTTGGTCCTGTAGGAGAACACATCGGCCAACCAAGACCAAGTAACACAAGCCGCATCACGTTTCACGTTTCACGTTTCAGAACTACGTTTCGCCTCTCAGACCTCTGTTTCAGAACCAGGAGTACGCACAGTGGATATGCTCAAATCGTCGCGGGATGAAGACCAGCGCAAACGAGACGAAGCCCAGTTCTACACGATACAGCAGCAGCTAGACGAACTGCGGCGACAGCTGAGGGAGAACCTCGCTCGCCAGCAGTGGTTCGAGGAGCTGTACAAGCAGAACGAAGGCAAGGTGAGCCAGATGCAGATCGCCCAGGACAGGCTCGCCCAGGATGTAGCCCAGGCCCTACATGCCCGGCAGATAGACGAGGGTCGCACCAAGGCACAGGTCGCCGAGCTTGTCAACCGCATCGAAGCCCCGGACAAGCAGATTCGGGAGCTACGCTCCCAGATATCGGAGCTTGCGGAGGCCCGCAAGACGGACCGGGACAAAGAAGCGGGGGTGCAGCGCCAGATAGACGAGGTGCACCGCCAGATACGCGAGGTAAACTCCCATATTTCCCAGGCTGCGGAAGCTTACAGGCACCTTACCGATGTAATGCACGAGCTTGAGGCCACGATTGGAGAGGTGCGCGATGAAGCCTTGCATATAGGCGAGTTGCAGCGCATCGAGGAACAGCGCCTGCGCCGCCAGGGTGTCGAGCTACAGGAGATGTTCGAGTCGTTGCGCCAGCAATTCGGCGAGATAGCAGCCCGGTCGCAGCGCGTGGACGACGTACGTAAGCAACTTGGCGAGCGAATAGAGCGTATAGAGGAGCAAATCAAACCCATCCACGAGGTAGAGGAGACCCTGACCGACGACCTCCAGAGGATAGAGAGCGCCGTCAACGAGCAGTACATAGCCCAGCAGGAGCGGCTGGAGGTTGTGCGGTTGCAGCTTGAGTCCCAGGTGGGGGAGATTCGCCAGCTCAACGACCAGCGCACCGACCGCACCATGAGCCGCTTCAGCCAGTTGGAAGAGCGAGTGCGTTCTATCGACTCGGCGCTGAGCGAGTTACCCAGCCGGTTCGAGGCGTTGGAGAGGCGGGACGAGATGATAGGCTCGGAGGCCGACACGATTGAGGAATGGCTGGTGGTGCGCCAGATGGCCGCCCTTGAAGGCATCCTCGACGACGTGCGCAAGCGCCGCGTAGAGCGTGCCGATACGATTGTGACCGGCCAATCCAGACGCCCCACTCCCCAGCCGGAGGCTCCCGGCTCGGTCTACAACCCCTCTGGCCTTCTCCGCAGCGTCCGTGATGCCAAGCCCCCGCGCAAGGATAGCGACGGCGAGATTGAGAGTGAAGAGGACTAGGGAAGTTCCGAGTACCGAGTACCGAGTACCGAGTGAGTTTATCCGATATGCGCGATGAATACGTACCCGGAGAACCTGGAACTGCCGGCGACCTGGAACTCAGCACTCACAACTCGGAACTCGGAACTCGGAACTCCCCGCACCACCGTCCTCGCAAGTCGCTGGGGCAGCACTTCCTCAAGGACCGTTCGGTACCACCCAGGATCGCAATCGCGGCTGCTATAGAGCCGGACGATTGGGTGGTGGAGGTTGGGCCGGGGCTTGGGGTGCTGACGGAGGAGCTAGCAAGGCGACTCGACCCCGAGCGTGGCAGGCTCATCGCAGTGGAACTGGACGATGACCTGCTACCTGTGCTGCGAGAGCGATTCGCTGCTATGCCCCACGTGAGCTTCGTGCACGCCGATGTGCTGGAGGTGCCTCCCCAGGAGCTTTCGCAAGACCGCCCCTATAAGCTGGTGGCTAACCTCCCTTATTACATTACCTCGGCCATCCTGCGCCACTTCCTCGAAACGAAGCACAAGCCCCGGTCGCTCACCGTCATGGTGCAGAAAGAAGTAGCGGACCGCATGGTCGCTAAACCCCCCGAAATGAGCCTGCTGGCGGTGTCGGTGCAGTTCTACGGCAAGCCCAAGATCATGTTTCGCGTGCCGCCTGGCGCGTTCAACCCCCCGCCCAAGGTAGATTCCGCGGTGGTGCGGGTGGACGTGTATGGCGAGGGTGAAAGCCCGGTACAGGTGAGCAGCGAGGCGGCGTTCTTCAGGCTGGCACAGGCGGGTTTCGGCCAGCGGAGGAAGCAGCTAGCCAACACCCTGACATCGGGCCTGGGATTGCCGAAGAGCAACGTCATTGAAGCCCTCCAGAAGGCAGGTATCGAACCCACCCGGCGGGCCGAGACCCTTACGCTGGACGAGTGGGCGCGCCTCGAAAGGGTAGTGGCTACGCTCACCGGCGATACACCATGTTAGAGCTAGCGGCCCACGCCAAGATAAACCTCGGCCTTGAGGTCACGGGCAAGCGCCCGGATGGCTATCACAATCTAGCGTCGGTAATGCAGCTTGTGGATCTGCATGACACCCTCACTTTCTCTCCTGCGGATGATCTCCGGCTGTCCAGCGACGACTCTGCGATGCTGGCCGAGGGTGATAACAACCTGGTGCTGCGTGCCGCGAACCTTTTGCGGCAGACCTACAGTATTGGCAAGGGCGCGCACATCACACTGGACAAGCGCATCCCCACTGCCGCCGGGCTGGGTGGTGGGAGCAGCGATGCGGCGACTACGTTGCTGGGCCTATCTGAGTTGTGGGGACTTGGCCTGCCGCCTGCGGAACTGTCGCATCTGGGTGCTACGCTTGGCTCAGACGTGCCGTTCTTCTTTGCCGGACCTACCGCGCTGGTGGAAGGCAGGGGCGAGCAGGTGACGCCGCTGTCACCTTCTCCTGCGTTCCAGGCTGTGCTAGTCTCCCAGCCGTACAACATCCCAGGCAAGACCCGCCAGCTATACGCCAGCCTCGCGCCCGAAGACCTGGGCGATGGCAGCCGGACTCGCGAAGTAGTGGCAGCCCTCCAACAGGGCGGCGACATAAGCTCCCTGCCCCTGTTCAACTCCTTCGAGCGGGCCGCCTTCCAGGTCTTCCCCGGCCTCGACGCGGTGCGCCGGCAGATGCTGGACGCCGGTGCTCGTAATGTCCACCTCTCCGGCAGCGGCCCAACGCTCTATGCGCTTTATCCAAGGTCGGCAGGTGGAGAGGCGCAGCGATTATACGAGACGCTGGCTGAAAACGGTTTGAGGGCCTATCTTGTGCAGAATATCAGGTGAGGCCGGGCACTAAGCCGTGACGTGAGTGTAAGTTGAGTGCTTCTACAGGACCAAAGTGGCCTCTGTCATCCTGAGCGTAGCGAAGGATCAGGTGGGTAGGCGAGGGTCCTCAACGTTCGGGATGATGGTCATTTGAGGAACCATATGCCTCAATAGCAAGAGTCAAGCGCGGGTTACTGATCCTTCGCTACGCTCAGGATGACAGAGGCCACTTTTGGGTGCTGTAGCATTAACAATAGGTATTCACGAACCACATAGCATAAGCCGCATCACGTTTCAGAACCATGTCATTCATCATCCACCGCAAGCCCCCATACCGTGTGTACGTCGAGGAAGGGCGGAGCGTCGCGATGGCTCACGTCGCGGAGTTGCCGGGGTGCTTTGCGATGGGGTCGTCGGCTGCGAAGGCTGTGCAGGCGGTGCCCGGCGCGATTGCTAGCTTCCTGGCGTGGCTCAGGAGGCACAAGGAACCGCTGGTGCCGGAGGCCCACGTTTCACGGCCCAATGTCGCCGACTTGTACGTGGCCGACGTGCTCCGCCAGGACCCTCCAACGGTAGCAGGCAGCTACGCGGCCCTGTTCGAGTTCGACAAAGAGGCCTGGACGGACGAGAAGCTGGAGCGCACCCTGCGTTGGCTTGGCTATAGCCGAGCGGAACTCTTGTTGCGCATAGGGGCATTGAGCGAACAGGAGCTAAAGGAGCGCAAAGTGGCACCTAACCGCACGATGTGGGACACCCTCTGGCATGTAGCAGACGCCGAGTATGGCTACATACATTGTTTAACCGGACCCCTCGACGGAGTTGAAGCGGTCACGGACACCGAACCCTCAGACGTGCGCCAGCGCCTCGGGGTGACAAGGGAGGTATTCTTGCGCCGGGCCAGGTCGGTGCCCCAGGAGGAACGTGGCCGCATAGTTCTACCTGCCTGGGCCGACCGCCCCGATGAGCCCTGGACCCTCGCCAAAACCGTGCGCCGCGCTATTGAACACGAGCTAGAACATCTGGCGGAACTGGGATTTAGGATTTAGAAAAGGGGAGAGGAGGAGGTGGGGACGCCCCACGCCGTGAGGGGAAGACCCCAGCACCCCTACAAATCCGAAATCCCAATTTCCAATTCCCAAATCAAAGACTATTCGCCACGTCATAGCCTTCTTCGGACAGGGCGGATTCCATCTCGGACATGTGGGCCTTGTCGGGGTCGTAGGTGACTGCCACGCGCTTGTTGGCTACGTCTACTATGGCGTCCTGCACGCCCTCGAATTGTTTGAGGGTGTTTTCGACGGTCTCTTTGCAATGGTTGCACGATATGGCGGGTATTACCAGGCTGATGTGGCGCATCGGTGTCTCCAATCGTCGTTGATTCGCGGGAGGTATGAGTATCCGGTGTTGGGTCATTATAGCCAAAATCGAGAAGCGCAGCCATTCGAGCACCGGACAGTATGTAACAATGAGCAACACACAAACTCCGCTTTGTCATTCCGAACGCAGTGAGGAATCAGGTGGCCGTCGTTCTCTGTTGCAATAAATAAAGGAATAAAGGTGGCTAGGCCACTCCCGTGCTACAATGCTCCTTCTTCTCTACCCAACTGATTCCGAACGCAGTGAGGAATGACAAAGGTGGGGCTTGGGTGCTAATGTACCGACACATGCAACTGTGGATCGGCCTTCCCATGCAAGGACGGCGAACGAGCGCATCTGTACAGGCCCTAATTCCCTGTTTTATGGTATGATAGGGCGGATTGAATGGGTGCTTATTAGCCCATAGATGGCCCTAAGAGAATTCGTTCAACAGCGTAGTTGGCGGCTTTAGCGCGGGAGGGGTTATGCTAAGGATCGAAGGGGTTAGCAAGATCTACGAAGACGGGACCAAGGCCCTGCACAAAGTGGACCTGCAGATACCGGATGGGCAGTTCGTGGTCATCATCGGCCTGTCGGGGTCGGGCAAGTCCACGCTACTGAGGTGCATCAACGGCCTCATCAAGCCCAGCACCGGCAAGATATGGCTCGACAACGACGAGATCACCGCTGCGTCCCCCACGCAGTTGCGCCGGCTCCGGCTCAAGATAGGCATGATTTTCCAGCAGTTCAACCTCGTGAGGCGCTCGTCCGTAATGACCAACGTGTTGTCGGGCCGCCTCGGTTACAGGGCCACGCTGCCCTCCCTGTTCCACCGCTTCACGGCGGCTGACTACCAGATGGCGTTCCGCAACCTGGAGCGCGTGGGCATCCCCCAGAAGGCGTACTCGCGGGCCGACATGCTTTCCGGCGGCCAGCAGCAGCGCGTGGCAATCGCCAGGGCGCTGATGCAGGAGCCGAAGCTGATGCTGGCCGATGAGCCGGTGGCCTCCCTCGACCCTGCTACCTCTCACTCGGTGATGAAGTACCTGGAGCAGATCAACAAGGAAGATGGGCTGACGGTGCTGTGTAACCTGCACTTCCTTTCGCTGGCCCGCCGCTACGCCGACCGTGTAATCGCGCTCCGTAACGATGGCGAAGGCGGCCACATCGTGTTCGACGGCCCCGCGCTCGAAATAGACGAGAAGAAGTTTCGCGACATCTATGGTGAGGACGCTGTGGAAGTGGAGATCGGCCCCGAACGAGGCAGGCTTGAGGAAGCCACTAGTGCCGCTACCCTCACTAGCGCCGGAGGAGGTAGGTTCTAATGGCAACGATAGATACACCCGCCACTCCCTCACCCCGCGGCAAGGGCCAACCCACCACCTCTGCCGAAACGCCCGCCGTCTACAAGCAGCAAAAGCCGTTCTTCCTGCGCTCGTGGTTCGCGCTGGTGCTGACCGTCGTGCTGATAGTGGCGCACATTATCGGCTGGCGAGTGTCGGAGATCGATCCCGGGCGGCTGGTGTCGAAGTCGGGCGACATAGGCCGCTTCGTAGGCGAAGTGCTTAGCCCCGACCTGATAAGTACCGATGTCAGCTCTATAGAGCTACAGGTGCCGGTGCTGGGCTCCGATACCCAGGTGGCTGTTAATCCTGTCCAGTCCTCGGAGATCCTGATACCCACCATCATGGCGGGCCAGACACCCAGAGATACCCCTCCCGATACACCTACGTTCGACGCCGGAGCTAAAGTCTCCTCTGATACTGTCACACCCGGCCAGGAAGTGACCATCACAGGTTCCGGCTGGCGTCCGAGCACAGGGGGCCAGATACTCTGGCGCAGCACCGGGCAAAGCGCCTCCGTACAGACGCTCGGCAGCTTTACCAGCGACCCGCAAGGCAACTTTGAAGCCAAGGTGAAGGTTCCTACCGACCCGGAGCGCGTGATCAGCACATCCGGCTTCGCCAACACGCTGGCGCTGCGGCAGAACTGGGGTGTCGGTAACCCCTACCCCAGCGAGGCGCTAAGGCTCTCCTGGGAGAAGATTATTGAGACGGTCTTCCTGGCGCTGATGGGCACGACTATGGCGGTGGTGCTCAGCATCCCCCTCAGCTTCCTGGCGTCGCGCAACCTGATGTCGCACACCCTGCTGGGTAACGGCGTCTATTACGTGACCCGCACGGTGCTCAACGTGCTGCGCTCGATAGAGGTGGTGATCTGGGCGGTGATTTTCGCGGCCACGGTGGGTCTTGGCCCCTTCGCGGGCATGCTGGCGCTGGTGGTGCACTCTATCGCCTCGCTGGGCAAGCTCTACTCGGAGGCCATAGAGTCGATTGACCCCGGCCCGGTGGAGGCGCTCACGGCTACGGGGGCCAACCGCCTGCAGGTAATCATGTACGCCGTGGTGCCGCAGTTCATCCCGCAGTTCCTGTCGTTCACCATGTACCGCTGGGACATCAACGTGCGCATGTCCACGGTTATCGGCATCGTGGGCGGCGGCGGCATCGGCTTTATCCTGATCCAGTACATCAACCTGCTAAGGTGGTCCGAGGCAGGCACCGCCATCTGGATCATCGCGATTGTGGTTATCCTGATGGACTGGGTTTCATCGGTGGTGCGCAAAGCGGTAATTTAGCTGAAGGTTCTGAAACGTGATGCGGTTAGGGTAACTCGGCTCAAGGTATGAAGAATGGCGGCTCAACTGGCACGAGCCGCCATTCTTCATCTTTTGCACCTTGCTACTATAGCCGCATCACGTTTCACGTTTCACGTTTCAGAAATCTATCTCCATCCCCTCGTACCCCAGCTCTATAGGCGTGTCCAGTTCTCCGGCCAGGGCGGCGATTTCCTCGCGGATGCGCTCTTCGTGGTGGGGATTGATGTGGATGCAGACGACGCGGGGGAAGTAGCCCTGGTGGTCGTGGTAGGCGCGTAGCTCTCCACCGAGCGAGCGTGGGGTCATATGACCGAACCTGTAGGCGAACTCCTCGTATTCGCTCGACATCGTGGTCTCGACTATGAGCAGGTCGGGGCGGATGTGGCTCCAGCTTGGGTCGCCGTGGCCCCGCGTGTCGGCGGTGTAGAACATGGAGGCCTTGCCATCCGAGATGTAGTAGCCCTGCGTCGGCACTGTGTGGCTCACTTCGATGGGGAGCACCTCGTAGTCGAGCACGGTGGCGGGGTGGCCCGCCGGGGTATTGTGGAAGACGAGGGGCTGGCGCGTGCCTGTGGAGTGAGTCATAGAGGGCCAGGTGACGTCGTTGAAGACGTGGGCTTCCAGCACGGCCCGCGTGTGCCCCATGCAGTAAAGGTCCAGCCCCTTGGCGTGCCAGCGGTTATGCATGAAGCCCGGCAGGTCCTTCACGTGGTCGTGGTGCTGGTGGGTGATGAGGGCTGCGTCTATGGCTAGCTGGTCCTCCAGCGACAGCGACCCGGTGAGGCCCCCGGCGTCAATGGCGAGCCGCCCGTCCACCAGCATCGAGGTGAACCTGATCGTATCGCTCTCCCCCTGGTGCGCGCCGAGTATCTTCACCTTCATATCGTCGCCTTCTCCCTTAGTACTCATTAATAGACGGAAACGCAAAGACGCAAAGGACGCGCAAAGAGGATGTTGATGTTCTTTCGACTAGATAGCAGCATGGTCGCTTATGTGCTGCCTTCACGCTAACCAATATACAACAATCCTAATCTCAGCGCGTCATGGCGTTCTTTGCGTCTTTGCGTTTCCGTCTACTTGTTCGTCTCTTTATGACTCGGCCAGCACGACGACGCGGTCGCCGGGGGAGAGGGTGAGCATGCCGGCCTTGTCGGGGTTGAGGGTTACGCCGTAACCCGCGCTCGCGTCGCCGGACTTCGCCATGATGCGGTAGCCGATAGCTACCTCACCGCGACGCCGGGCGGCCTCCAGCACGGTGTAGAAGTTGACCGGCTGGCCCGCGGTCACGTAGTCGGTGGCGGGCTTGAGGTAGATTTCGGAGCCGTCCGCGTTGAACAGGTCGGCGAACACCGCCGCCAGGTCCTTGTTCTCCGAGATTTGCGAGAGCATCAGGCTGATGAGCTTGTCGCTGACTATGAAGTCGTCGGCCTGCGTCACCTCGGCGAGCTGGCGATTGCGGTCGTCCAGCATCTCACTCACGATGGAGAAACTGTCACCAAGCTTCGACTCGATATCGCGCAGGTGCAGCAGGGTGATGAGGGTACGAGCGTCGGCGCGCTGGGGGTCCAGGTCGTCGTAGCACAGCACGATTACATGGTCGTACTTTTCCACGTCGAGGTTGTCCAGCACCTGCCGGTCGGTGGTATCGCCCTCGGTGCAGGTAACGGTTAGATTGCTCAGGTTGGCGGCTCGGCGTGTGACATCCTCCACGAAACCGGGCGAGTCGGCGACTACGGCCGCGCTAGAGCCGGGCACCACGTAGTTGTCAAGCTCGGCTATGATGGCTGGGCCGCGACGGTTCCAGCCGAGGATGAGGACGTGCTCCGGCTGCGGTACGGTTGCCACCCCCTCACGAATAGCCGCTTCGTCTATCTGGTAATTCACAGTAGCGTCAATCTTGGCCGTATCGTCGTCCTCCGTCACCACGATCATCATATCGCCCTGCTCGATGACCGTGTCCATTGCGGGGTTGAGGAGCACGTTGCCATCGGTGCGGCGCAGGCCGATCAGGGCCGACTTACGGTAGGCGAACAGTGCCTCCCCGAACGTCTTACCTACGAGGCCAGGCTCTTCAGTGGTATAAATCTCGTCGCCGTCGAAATCGAGCAGCTCCGTGTAGACCACCGAGAGGCCCGACTGGCGGCAGGTCTGCACCACAAGGCGTGAGATGGTGTCGCCCACGTCTATGAGTTGCGCCTCCGTGCCTCCCACCAGTTGGGCGGCCTGCATGTTCTTGGGATTGTGTATCTCGGCCACGATGTGGTACGGCTGGGTGACTGGGCGGCGAGTGGGACTGTTGGTGATCGCCAGCACCGTCTTTATTACCTGCGAGTCCGGCTCCTCGTCGTGGGGAGAGAGCACGATGATGGAGCGCGCGCCCTGCGGGTTGACGATCTCGAGGTCGTCCAGGTCGATAGGGTTGCCGGTGCGGCAGATAACGCGCGTCTTGCCGAGGTTGGGCACCTTATCGCGTATGGCGGTCTCCATCTCCACTTTGTCCTGGTCGGCCATTATCACGACCCGGGGGTTCTTCTGGTTGGCGTTGGCTATCGCAAGCTCAGATACGATAGTGAACACCTGGTCGGACCAGCCCAAAATAAGGGTGTGGTTGTTCTCGACAACGTAAGAACGGCCCTTGCGCAGCTCCTCCAACTTGCCCTCGATGCCTGTGGAGAGCACACCAATGAGGGTGCTCACCAGGAAGATACCGACGATTGTCACGCCGAGCATCGCCAGCAGAAATGTAGGCGAACCCTGGTCACCGCCCATCGTGCCGGGGTCGAGCGTGCGAAGTAGCGCCCGCCAGAACGAGCCAAAGAAGTCGGTTGGTTGGTCGGGGGTGAAGCCGGGTACGAAGAGCGTCAGCAACGCGAATATAATGATAGCAGCAATAGAGAGCAGTGCTAGCCAGCCTATCATAGCAATCGCGCCCTTCGACATGGTGTTGTCGAAGGCGTAGCGCATCCGCTGCCTGTATGTAACCTTTCTCATAGTGCCTCCCCAGGCGGTGTATAGAATGTGGTAATACAATATCCCCACTTGTGATGCGCCCGTCCGTTTAGCAGAAGTACTGCTCTGAGCATCAAGGCGACGTTTCCCGCAACGAAATCCCCGCCCATTATATAGGCCGGATTTGTTGCTCGTGAGGTTATTCTCGTGAGGTTATTATTGTAAGACTTAAAGCCGCTGATTACAAGATGCGGCATGGACAGTGGCTTCCAATTCATCCAGGACTGGTCAGCCCACCTGATTGAGAAGGCGATAATGAGCACATGCCCCCCTTTGTCATTCTGAGAGGGTGTCTAAATAAACAAGACTAGGAACGAGAAGCACACAATCTACGAAGGAGGAGGTGAGCAGAGGCAAGATAGATCATAGCCTCAGAAGAGTGGTGGTGAAACTCGTAGTCTTTGGAGA
>JAXDKH010000167.1:0-11529 GCA_034667185.1 Chloroflexia bacterium
CCCGACGTGGGCAGCCGGAAGCAGATCATCCCCGTATCGTATGGCGGCGAGCACGGCCCCGACCTGGAAAGTCTCGCACTCACCCTTGGTATTGCGTCGGAGGAACTCATCCGCCGGCACACCAGCCGCACGTACCGTGTCTACTTCCTGGGCTTCATGCCCGGCTTTGCGTACCTGGGTGGGCTCGACCCGACAATCGCTGCGCCCCGTTTGGGCAGTCCGAGAGTGCGTGTCCCGGCGGGCTCTGTTGGTATAGCAGGTGAGCAAACGGGCATTTATCCTTTAGCTAGCCCCGGTGGGTGGCAACTAATCGGGCGCGCAGGAGCCACACTGTGGGACGTTGATCGGAACCCACCTGCGCTACTTGCCCCGCGGGACGAAGTACAGTTCGTCGTTTCTGATGAACGATCCATTGCATTCGATTCCCCTAAAGCTTCCGCTGAGGAGCATGAGCCAGGCTCCGTCGCCGTATTCACGGTTGAAACGGCCGGAGCCCTCACGACAATCCAGGACCTCGGTAGGCCAGGTCATGCCAGCCTTGGGCTCAGTGCTGGTGGCGCAATGGACCCCGAGGCTCTCATAGAGGCGAACCGGCTCGTGGGTAATCCACCCGGTGCTGCGGCCCTTGAGATTACCTGGTCAGGCCCGGCGCTTCGAGCAAAGGAAACAACAGTGATAGGCTTGTCGGGTAGCGACCTGGGCTGCTATGTAGGCGGAACTCAGGTGCCTCGTGGCATGAGTTGGCTGGTGCGGGCGGGAACTGAAGTACGCTTCAGCGGTGCCAGAGACAGAAGTAGTGGTGCAAGATGTTATATAGCGGTTGCCGGTGGATTCAGCGTGCCGCCGGTGCTAGGCTCTCGGTCCACGTACCTGCCGGGAGGCTTTGGAGGGTACAGCGGACGACAACTACGCGCCGGCGATACCCTCTACGCAAATGGGTACAACAGGTTACCCGCGGAACTTGCCGGAAAGAGCGTTCTCACTTCAGCAGTGCGAACATCGGCAGTGACCAGCTTAAGGTTTGTGCCATACGTGGGTCGGGGCAGCGTTGCGGCTGAACTGAGGGAACGGGCGATTGCCCTCGAGTTCGAAGTTAGCCCTGCAAGTGATAGGATGGGGGTGCGTCTCGTGCCGAAACAGGAGGGGGCGTTGTCCTGGAGGGGTACAGAACTTACTTCGTTCGGGGTGGTGCGTGGAGCCATACAACTGCCCCCTGGTGGCGCTCCGGTGGTTCTGGGCGCGGATCATCAGACGACGGGCGGCTACCCGCTGCTTGGCGTCATCTCCAGGGCTGACTGGTCACTGGTTGCGCAGTTGAAGCCGGGCCACAAGGTTCGGTTGCAGCCGATTACGCTAAATGAAGCAAGGACAGCGCGGCGTCCCCAGTTTGCCAGTTGAACAGCAACAGCAACGGCAAGGGCCGAGGCCGCGTGAGCTAGGCCTTAGTATAAGGACCCGTACTGACCCGGTGTGCTCGCCCGCCCGCGGTGAACTCCAGGTTGCGCATAATGCCGACCTGGGCCCCCACACCGATTTGCTTGTTGCCGACGCTTATGCCTGACATGGATGCGTCCGTAGCGGCACCGGCTGCTGTCATCGCTTGCTCGCCTGGGTTCGCGTCCAAATCGGCGCCGCCCGGCCCTGTAACCTGGTTCTGTCCCGACATTCCGGGGTCTTGTTGTCCTCGGTAGTATGAGTCCGCCATATGTGTCTCCTAAACTAAGCGTCTTTCCTCGTACATGCCGAACACCGAACGGAGCGCGTCGCTGATCTCACCCAGCGTTGCCAGGCCTTGCACACAGTCGATGATGAAGGGCATGAGATTGTCTTGTGCCTCGGCGGCATTGCGTAGCCGTTCGAGCGCTGAGGCAACTGCCATGTCGTCGCGTTCCGCCCGCAATGCTTTCAGACGCTCCATTTGGCGGGCCTGCAACGCTGGGTCTACACGGTGGATGTCGGTCGCCTCCACATCGTCGGACTTGAAGCGATTCACCCCGACTATTACTCGCTCCCCACTATCCACCTCGTTCTGCCAGCGATATGAGGCGTCCTGTATCTCCGACTGCTGAAAACCCTCCTCGATAGCCCGCAGGGTTCCGCCTAGCTCTCCTATGCGCCGTAGGTAGCCTCGTGCGCCTTCTTCGATCCGGTTGGTCAGCCATTCAATATAGTAGGAGCCGCCAAGAGGGTCAATTGTGGAGGCGACCCCGGTCTCGTGGGCGATGATCTGCTGCGTCCGCAGCGCCAACCGTGCTGAGCTTTCGGTGGGCAGAGCCAGGGCCTCGTCCAGCGAGTTGGTGTGGAGCGATTGCGTCCCGCCGAACACTGCCGACAGCGCCTGGAGCGCCACCCGCACCACGTTGTTATCCGGCTGCTGTGCGGTAAGGCTCGATCCCGCCGTCTGCGTGTGGAAGCGCAGCATCATGCTCTGCGGGTTCTGCGCGCCAAACTCATCACGCATGATCCGTGCCCAAAGCCTGCGTGCAGCCCGGAACTTCGCAACCTCCTCCAGGAAATCACTGTGGGCGTTGAAGAAGAACGCCAGCCGGGGCGCGAATACATCCACTGACATGCCACGCTCAAGCACCTCGCGCACGTAAGCGATGGCATTCGACATAGTGAAGGCGACTTCCTGGATGGCCGTAGAACCTGCTTCGCGAATGTGGTAGCCGCTTATGGAGATGGGGTTCCACTGGGGCAAGTCCTCGGCACAAAACGCAATTATGTCGCCCGCAATGCGCATGGACGGCGCGGCAGGGTAGATATAGGTGCCGCGAGCGATGTACTCCTTAAGCACGTCATTTTGCACGGTGCCGCTGAGTACGCCGTCCGAGATGCCACGGTTGCGGGCCACAGCAACGTACAGCGCGAGCAGTATCGCGGCGGTGGCGTTGATGGTCATGGAGGTGCTGACTTTGTCGAGTGGAATGTCGGCCAGCAGGAGTTCCATGTCCTTGATGGAGGAGATCGCCACGCCCACCTTGCCGACTTCGCCCGCGGCCAGTGGGTGGTCGCTGTCGTAGCCCATCTGGGTTGGGAGGTCGAAAGCGACAGACAAGCCGGTCTGCCCCTGTTCCAGCAGGTACTTGTAGCGCCGGTTCGACTCCTCCGCCGTGCCGTACCCCGCGTACTGGCGCATCGTCCAGAACCGTCCACGGTACATCGTAGCCTGCACGCCCCGGGTGAAGGGGTATTGGCCGGGGTAGCCAAGTTCTTCCTCGTAATTCTGCTGCGGCGCGTCGTCGGGCGTGTAGAGGGCATGTATGGGGATGTTCGAGGCGGTACGAAACTCAGGCTTGCGCTCAGGGTGCCGTTCAAGCGCCGGCTTGAGCACTTTATCTTCCCACTTGGCCATGTCGCCGGGATTGATCATGTGCGGACCCACCTATTCCAGCGTTACGAGTGGACTGTCGGCCTCAACCACCGTGGCGGGCTGAACGTGCACCTGGGTAATTTTGCCGTCGCGGGGTGCGGTGATCTCATTCTCCATTTTCATGGCCTCCAGCACCACAAGCCGCGCACCCGTCTTAACCTCGGCACCAGGCTCCACCAGCACCGCCTTCACCAGACCGGGCATCGGCGCGCTAATGACCTTCGTTCCGCCTTGCGCCGCTTGCTTGGGTGCGACCTTCATTAAGCGCCATTCGCGCTCCGTGTGCACCTTCACATCGTAACGGTGCCGCCAGATGACTACGCGAAAGTGCTCGCCACGCTTTTCAACGTAAAGCTGGTAGCTCTTTCCGTCCACGAGGATTGAATACAAGCCTTCGCCTGTTTCGATGTTTGCCTGCACCGGCTCAAAATCAACCGATGCATCCGACGCGTCCTGCGCGTCCTGTATTTGACGCAGGTGGGTAACGCCCCCGGACTGGCTTAGCTCGAAGCCGAGTTCTCGCTCATTGATCTCAATGTAGTACCTTGCCATTTCTTACCTGAGCCCCTGTTTGCGGCCAGTAAGACGCCACGCGCTGCCGTCTGCCGCCGCGTGGGGGGTGTAGCCGTTGGTAGCCGCCGAGCCCGCCGACAGCTTCCTGTCAACCACAAGCGCTGCTGCCATCGCGGCCACGTTTTCAAGCTGTTCGTCATCGGCTTGTGGCTCGCCCGCGCCGTTAGCCAGCAGCCTGTCAACAAACTTCGTATTGAGGCGACCACGCTGGAAGTCTAGCGACTGCATTACACGCAAGTGGAAGGGGATATTCGTCTGGATACCGGCAATGCGGTATTCACGCAGGGCCCGCCTCATTCTCAGGATTGCATGTGCGCGGCTGGGTGCCCATACGATTAGCTTAGCGAGCATCGGGTCGTAGTAAACGGCCACCTTCCCACCCGCGTAGATGCTGCTGTCCACGCGCACCCCCGCGCCGCCAGGCTCAGAGACGGCTGCGATTGTGCCAAGAGAGGGAGCGAAGTTGTTGAAAGGGTCCTCAGCGGCGATGCGGCACTCCATAGCATGGCCGTTGAGCCTGATATCGGATTGCTTCAGCCGCAGAGGGCGGCCCGAGGCTACGCGAAACTGCTCCAATACGAGATCAAGGCCCGTGACCAACTCCGTAACCGGGTGCTCGACCTGGAGGCGGGTATTTACTTCCAGGAAGTAGAAGTTCTTGAACTTGTCCACGAGGAATTCAACAGTGCCCGCAGATGTGTAGCCCACGGCGTTGGCGGCCGCGACAGCCACGCTGCCCATCCTCTCCCGCAGGTCCGCGTCCACAGCCACGGAGGGTGATTCTTCGATCAGCTTCTGGTAGCGACGCTGGACCGAGCATTCACGCTCCCCCAGGTGGATGACGTTACCGTGCGTGTCGCCCAGTAGCTGAATTTCGACGTGTCGCACCGACTCCAGGTACTTCTCAATGTAGACGGTTCCGGAGCCGAAGGACGAACGGGCCTCACTTTGTGCGCCCCTCAACGCAGCCTCCAGCTCATCAGGGGCACGCACGATGCGCATTCCTTTGCCACCACCGCCCGCTGAGGCTTTGATAAGCACTGGATAACCGATGCGCTCCGCCGCTGACGAAGCAGTCTGAGTGTCGTCCGTGGCTACGTCTGTGCCAGGCACGGTGGGTACCCCGGCGGCCTGCGCCGTTCTGCGGGCCTCCAGCTTATCACCCAACATGCGCATGGCTCGTGGCTCAGGTCCGATCCAGGTCAGACCTTCATCCAGAACGGCCTGCGCAAAGTCCGCGTTTTCGGCGAGGAAGCCGTAGCCTGGGTGCACGGCATCAGCGCCGGATTTGCGGGCCACGTTCAGGAGCTTGTCAATCCTCAGGTACGACTCGACGGAGGGTGCGGGGCCGATGGGGTAGGCTTCATCTGCGGCGCGGACGTGGAGGGCAGTGCGGTCGGCCTCCGAGAATACGGCCACCGACTCTATACCCACTTCGGCACATGCCCGCACCACCCTGAGGGCTATCTCGCCACGGTTTGCTATGAGGATCTTTTTGATCTTACGCACTCACTGCTCCCATGGTTGGCATCCACAATCCACTGGTCACGCTGCGCACTGCGCCAGGTAAGCTTGCAGGTAACGGCTGGCGGGTGGCTTGTTGAGCACCGACGTGATGAAGCGGGAGGCCTCGACTACCTTCTCCAGGTCTACGCCCGTTTCGATGCCGAGCCCGTTCAACATATAGAGCAGGTCTTCCGTCGCCAAGTTGCCGGAGGCACCGGGGGCATAGGGGCAACCGCCGAGTCCCGCTGATGAGGAGTCGATAGTTGTGATGCCCATTTCCAAAGCGGCCAGTACGTTCGCCAGTGCCGTGCCCCGCGTGTCGTGGAAGTGCACTGCAAGCTGCTCTGCCGGAATGTCGCGCAAGAGAAGACCCATCACCTCGTACACCTGGTTGGGCGTGCCCACTCCTATGGTATCACCTATGGACACCTGTGTGACCCCGAGTTCCAGCAGCGCCAAAGCTACCTCGCGCACTTTCTGTGTAGGAACGGCACCTTCGTAGGGGCAACCGAACGCCGTGCTGACGTAGCCTCGCACCGTTACGTTGTTCTGGGCGGCCAGGGCCATCACGGGACGAAAGTTAGCTAGCGACTCTGCAATGGTGGCATTGATATTAGCCTTTGTAAAGCTCTCGGATGCGGCCGTGAAAACTGCCGCATCGGTAACACCTGCCTCAAGTGCCCTGAGCATGCCCTTTTCGTTTGGCACCAACACCGGGTAATGGACGCTTGCACCTCGGTTGATTGCGGCCAATACTTCCGGCGCGTCAGAAAGTTGCGGGACCGCGCGGGAGCTGACGAAAGATGTTGCTTCGATGTAGGAATAGCCCGCGGCCGTCAGAAGGTCGATGTAGCGCACCTTGTCCGCGGTTGACACTTGCCCTTTCTCGTTCTGAAGACCGTCTCGCGGGCCGACCTCGTAAACGGTGACACGACGGGGAAGCGAGGGCACGGCGCTCATTTCTCAAGCTCCACGAGAACGTCACCGGCTGCGACCTGCGCGCCCTCTGGATATTTTACGGCAGCTACCCGGCCTGAGTGCGGCGCTCGCACCGTGAATTCCATCTTCATGGCCTCTATTATAACCAGTGGCTGCTCGTCGGCCACACTGTCGCCAGCCGCCACCATCACTTTGAGCACTTTCCCAGGCATCGGACTTTCGAGGCTATCTTCGTCGCCCAGGTGCAGCGACTTGCTCAGGCGCTCCGTAGACAGGGCCGGTGCTCGGCGCACCGAATACTCACGTCCTTCCCAGTAAAGATAAGCTTCGCGACCGGCATCTGAGAAGCCGCATTCAAGCATGAAAAGCGGGCCGTCTTCCTGCAGTTTCACCTGAACGGTCGCACCCACGCCTGCAATGTCAGGGCGCGCAAGCGAGTCCCCAGGCACCGTGAGCATCACCGGACCCTCAAACAAGACCTCTTCGCCCTGTGATACGCGCGCCATATAGCTGTCCCGCAACGTGCCCATCCCTGACAGCTCAACCAGGTAGGTTCGCCCCTCAATCTGCACGCTCGTCTTCATGGCCTGACGAACCTGTCGCCAACTGCTGGAGGTCCAGATGTTCCCCTCTACGTCGGACGGTGTTAGCATTAGCAGTGCACCGGCGGCGAGGATTACCTGTGTGGGAACGAGCGTGAAGGCACCGGGTCTGTAGTAACGGTCGATGAAGCGGGTCGAGGTGTTACCTAGCTCGAACTGCGGGTGCGAAAAGAGCCAGCCAAGGAAATCGAGGTTGGTGCGGACGCCTTCAAGCTGCATGCTGCCCAGCATCTCGCGCATGCGGGTAAGCGCCTGATGTCGGGTCTCGCCGGAGGCCACGATTTTCGCGATCATGGGGTCGTAGTACGGGCTGACTTCATCGCCCTCGGCCACTCCCGCGTCTACCCGGATGCCATAGCTGTCGTACGGGGCCTCGAGAAGAGTTATCGTGCCGGTAGCGGGAAGAAAGCCTTTTTCGGGGTCCTCGGCGTAGAGGCGGGCCTCAATCGCATGCCCCTCGAACTCGATATCCTCCTGGCTAACCCACAACCTCTCTCCACCCGCGATACGGATCTGGGCTTCAACCAGGTCGAAGTTCAGCGCCTGCTCCGTCACAGGGTGCTCGACCTGTAGCCGCGTGTTCATCTCGAGGAAGAAGAATTCGCCGTCCTGGAAGATGAACTCTACGGTACCCGCGTTGGTGTAGCCCGCCCTGCGCGCCAGCTTGAGAGCCGAGCCCGTTATCCGGTCCCTGAGCGACCGGTCCACTACAGGAGACGGCGACTCTTCGACGACCTTCTGGTGCCTGCGCTGTATCGAGCACTCGCGCTCTCCAAGGTGGACCAGGTTGCCGTACTGGTCGCCCAGCACCTGCACTTCGATGTGGCGCGGTTCTGTGAGGTATCGTTCGAGCATTACACTGGCGTCTTTGAAGGCCGCCTGTGCTTCTCGTTGCGCTCCCTCCAGCGCCTCGCGGAAATCCCCAGGCTTCTCGACCACGCGCATACCCTTGCCGCCGCCCCCGGCCGAGGCCTTGATAAGGACGGGGTAGCCGATGCGCTCCGCCTCAGAAGCGAGCCGCTGGGGAGTCTGCTCGTCGCCGAAGTAACCGGGCACAACGGGCACCCCTGACTGCTCCGCGAGACGCTTGGCCTCTATCTTGGAGCCCATCAGGGTAATGGCTTCCGGCGTGGGGCCAATCCAGGTGAGGCCGGCCTGCGTTACATCACGTGCGAAGTCCGCGTTTTCGGAGAGGAAGCCGTAGCCGGGGTGGATGGCGTCGCAGCCCGCGCGTTTTGCCACCTCAATTATCTTGTCGCCCCGGAGGTAGCTTTCGAGCGCGGGTGCCGGGCCAATATGGTAGGCTTCGTCGCAGGCACGTACATGAAGAGCCCGTTCGTCGGCGTCCGAGTAGACGGCGACCGACTTGATGTCCAGGGCTAGGCAGGCGCGGGCAATTCGCACGGCGATTTCGCCGCGGTTGGCTATCAGTATCTTGCTGAACACCATCAGCCCGCCCACTCCGGCTTCCTCTTCTCGAGGAAAGCCCTCAACCCTTCCTGGCCGTCGGGACTTACACGCAAGGCAGCTATTGTTTGCACAGTCAACTCCCTCGCCTCCGTGGGTGCAAGCGTGGGCACGGCGCTGATTAGCCCCTTCGCCCCCGAAATGGCCTTTGCCGAGCTACTTTTGACCTCTCGCAGAAGGCGCTCTACCTCAGAGTCTAGCTGCTTCTCCGGCACGACAATGTGGGCCAGGCCAATCTGCTGCGCGCGCGGGCTGTCGAAGCGCTCCGCAGTCAGAAAGAGGGCGCGCGCGTGGCTTCGCCCTATCTTTGCCAGCACGAAAGGCGATATCACCGCCGGTGCGATACCCAGCTTCGCCTCCGAGAAGGCCCACACCGCGTCGTCAGCGGCGACCACTATATCGCACACAGCGGCCAAACCGACTCCACCACCGAGCGCCGTTCCCTGAATCCGGCCGATCACGGGGAGCGGGCATCTGTCAATCTGCTCAAACATTTCTGCCATGCGGTTCGCGTCCCCTACGTTCTGCTCGTGCGTGAACTCCAGGCTTGCGCGCATCCAGTTGACGTCCGCACCCGCGCAGAACGACTGTCCAGCGCCTGCAAGCACGACTGCTCTGACTTCGCCGTAGCCCCCTTCGCTAATGCCCCGGAATGTGGATTGTAGCTCCTCAATTAGCTGGGCGTTGAAGGCATTGCGGACCTCGGGCCGGTTGAGCGTTACTCGGGCGACCCTATCACTTATCTCGACGGTGAGTAGCTGCGGCTCCATCATCGTGTCACATCCTGAAGACGCCGAAATGCGTCTCCGGTATGGGTGCGTTCAGGGAGGCGGCGATGCCAAGTCCCAGCACCATGCGGGTGTCGAGAGGGTCGATTATCCCATCGTCCCACAGGCGGGCGGTGGAGTAGTAGGGGTTGCCTTCCTCTTCGTACTTGTCGAGCGTGGGCTGCATGAATTCGGCCTGTTCTTCAGGCGACAGGTCCTTGCCCTGCGTGCGCAGGTTGTCGCGCCGGACGGTGAGGAGCACATTGGCGGCCTGTTGGCCCCCCATGACGGAGATACGGGCGTTGGGCCACATCCATAGCTGGCGCGGCTGGTAAGCTCTACCGCACATGGCGTAGTTCCCCGCGCCGAACGACCCGCCAATGATTACTGTGAACTTGGGCACCTGCGCCGTGGCTACTGCGGTCACCATCTTGGCCCCGTCCTTCGCGATACCCCGATTCTCGTACTCCTTGCCGACCATGAAGCCGGTGATGTTCTGTAGGAAGACAAGTGGAATTCGACGCTGTGCGCAAAGCTCGATGAAGTGCGCTCCCTTCAAGGCGCTTTCCGAGAACAGGATGCCGTTGTTGGCTATGATGCCCGCTGGGTAGCCCATGATGCGCGCGAACCCGCAGACGAGCGTCGAGCCGTAGAGGGACTTAAACTCGTGGAACCGCGAGCCATCTACAATACGGGCGATGACCTCACGCACGTCGTACGGCCTGCGCGCGTCTTTCTCGACTATCCCATAAATCTCGGAGGGGTCGTACAAGGGGGGTTCAGGACTGCTGACCTCCCAAGGGTACTCCTTGCGTCGGTGGAGATTGGCTACAATGTCGCGTGTGATCGCCAGCGCGTGCTCGTCGTCCACGGCCAGGTGGTCTGTGACGCCGCTGATACGGCTATGGACCTCGCCGCCGCCTAGCTCCTCGGCTGTGACCTCTTCTCCAGTGGCAGCCTTCACCAGGGGAGGGCCACCGAGGAAAATGGTCCCCGTGCCTTTGACTATCACTGACTCGTCCGACATAGCCGGAACGTATGCGCCGCCCGCAGTGCAAGACCCCATGACCACCGCGATCTGGGGAATCGCCTTGGCCGACAGGTTCGCCTGCATGTAGAAAATGCGCCCGAAGTGATCGCGGTCCGGAAAGACCTCGGCCTGTAGCGGAAGGAAAGCGCCACCCGAGTCCACTAGATAGATGCACGGGAGGTGATTTTCCTCGGCGATTTCCTGGGCCCGAAGGTGCTTCTTTACCGTGATCGGATAGTAAGTGCCGCCCTTGACGGTTGCGTCGTTGGCGACGACTACGCATTCCTGTCCTGAGACAACCCCGATGCCTGTCACCATGCCGGCACCCGGCGCTTCTCCGTTATACATATCCCATGCAGCTAAGGCGGATAGCTCCATGAAAGCAGTGCCGGGGTCGAGGAGCAGTTCTACGCGGTCGCGCGCAAGGAGTTTGCCGCGGGACTTATGCCTGGCAATGGAATCGGCGCCGCCGCCAAGGCGCACTACATCGAGCCTCTCGCGCAACTGTGACACGAGGGACGACATATAAGCCATATTCTCACGGTACTGCTCTGTACCGGTTGCGACGTGCGATGTGATTACAGCCATCTGCGGGTGGCAAACTTCCTATGGGCGGGGACAGTGGTGGACCCCCGGTTGGGGTGCCAGCCGGAGGTCCATGCGGTCAGGTATTCGGGCGGCGGTGCCGGTTAGTCTGTAGCTCAGAGGTCAAAGAACTCCCGGTTCTTGGCGGTATACTCCTGGTACTCCTCCGGCACGTCGTCTTCGGGGTAGATCGCGTTTACAGGGCACTCGGGCTCGCAAGCGCCGCAGTCAATGCACTCGTCGGGGTTGATGAAAAGCTGGAGCACCTCAGCGAAGCCAGGCTCGTCCTTGCGGGGGTGTATGCAGTCCACCGGGCAAACGTCCACACACGCGGCGTCCTTGACGTTGATGCATGGCTCGGTGATTACGTAAGTCATCTGACTGGGATCCTCCTCTGAGTAGTGCCCGGACCTGGGCCAGGGAAAATAGCACAACTGTAGGCATCATTATACTCCGGCGCGCGTGCCTGTCAAGACTTCGTGGAAGCCGGAGCTTCAACACTACATATCCCATAAAGCGCAAGTACGTGGAGAGCAGAACAAACATAGTACGAATGTCGTATTGAGGTTGCTGGCCTACAAGCGTAGAATTGAGGCAAGGCACAGACGCAACCAGGGACGCTACCGTGCGTCGTATCTGTATACCGTGATCCTTGACCGGTGTCCACCCCGCACTTTACTACTGACG
>JAXDKH010000168.1:0-8687 GCA_034667185.1 Chloroflexia bacterium
CCATCCCTCTCAGGTTCCCACAGGTTGAGGCCCTCCTTACGGGGCAAGAGGTGGCACGCATTGACCGTGATGCGGTGGCAGACGCTCTCGTGGCCGACGCAACGCCCCTTTCAAAGAATGGCTACAAGGTGCCCCTACTTAAGGGGCTCTTCAGGCAGGCCCTGCAAGAGATACTGGGTTAGGAGCAATGGCGAATGAGCAGAGCGGGGCAAGCGCCCCGCTTTTTGCGTTATATTGAGGGCGCGCAACAGTACACTGAAAGGCTGATGCAGGGTGGCTTCGATTCCCGGTACAATGTGTCGTGCAGGGAGAGTCTGTCTTCCCCGGCTGTGGGGGACAGACACCTTTGTTTGGGGGAGATGGCAATGCTTGACATTGTGGTGAACATACATAGTGTCTTCCGGTGGGTGGTGCTGCTGGCGGCGGTGGTCGCAATCGCGGTTGCCCTAATGTCGGCGACGGGAACCCGCCGTTGGGGAGTGCTGGGGGACAGGTCCAGTTTCTACTTCACGCTAGCAATGGATATACAGTTCCTCATCGGCATCCTTGTTTGGGTGCTTGAGGGACGCTGGCAGGGTGACGCGGCGTTAGGCTGGCTGCACCCGCTTGCAATGTTTGCTGCCGTGGCCCTCGCCCACGTGGGGCGCGCCCGTGCCGACCGTGATCGCAACGCTACCTCCACCGACAAGGGACGCCAGGCTGCCATATTCTTCATAGCCAGCCTGGTAGTCGTGTTGGTGGCAATTCCACTATCTTCTTGGCCCATTTAGCATGCAGGAAACCCGTAGCGCGCAACTGAATACTGAAACCCCTGATGCCTCGCAGCAACTCACGTCGCAGAAGCGTTCTTTCATTCACACGTTGCGCGGGCAGTTGATTGTGCGCACGCTGTTGCCGCTTACGCTGCTGGTGGTGGCTTTTGCCGTAGTGGGGCAGGTCGGCTATACGCAGGTCAGCGAGTCGCTTGCTCGAAACCGTGACGCCGACCACCCGGGCATAGATGCCCAGCGCGTGGGCGACCACCTGTCACAGGCTGTGCAGACGCTCCAGCAGGTCGCGAGTTCGGCGGTGCTGCTGTCTGACGACCCGACGCAGGTCTTCTACGAACTGAAGAACGAGTCGATCATACGCCAGTTCGACATGGTACAGGTGACCGGCCCCGACGGCAAGCTAAAGGCCTCCAACCTGGCAGATAGCGCGGGCGACGTGCTGAACAAGCACGCTTATGAGACCTCGCGGACAGGGGTCGGCCCGCCCATGCTGATTATGCCCATAACCATGCAGGACGGCAGAACGGCCCTGGTCGTCTCTATCCCGTACATCAACAACAAGGGCGGCTACGGCGGCATGGTCGAGGGCGTCATTTACTATGGAAGCCCCAAATTTGCTAGGCCATTTGGTGTCCAAAGCGTGGATGACCCTGGCAACGGTGCTAAACATAGCGTCTCTTATCTTGTTGCATCGGACGGGCGAATCCTGTGGCACCCCGACCAATCCCTGGTAGGTACAGTGCTGCCGCCGGTTACTCTCAACGGCCTGAACACGAATGAACCGAACGCAATCATCACACCCATCAATGGCGAGCAAAGCATCATTGGGTACGCTCCGCTGAACCTGGCTTTGCTCTTCCCTCGCGCCAGTATCGAGACAAACTGGCTGCGCTGGTACGTGGTTACGCAAGAGCGCTGGGCCGACATTGTGGCTCCGCTGAATTCACTGCTGTCAGGACTGCTGGTGCTGGCGTTGGTGACGATGTTGCTGGCGGTACTGCTGGTCGCCAGGAGTGCAGGCACGCTGACCCGGCCCGTGGCGAAGTTGGTAGCAGCCTCCCAGGCATTGAGCGCGGGGCGTTTGCGGCATAGGCTGCAGGTGAGTGGCCCTATCGAGATCGAGGAGTTGGCTCGCCAGTTCAACTCGATGGCGCGCCAGTTACAGGCCTCCTACACGGAGCTTGAGGGGAAGGTAACGGAGCGCACGGCGGAACTGGCATCCGCCAACGCCGAACTCCAGCGCAGGCTGGCCGAGAGTGTCACCATGCAGCGCGTGACAACCGACCTGGCCGGCACCGCAGGACTGGCCGACATACTGCAGACGATAGCTTCCTCGGTCAGCGACATGCTGGGAACAGAATCGTGTCTGGTGTTCCTGCCCAACGAAAGTAAGCCGGGCGAACTTCAGGCCGCGATTGAGTGGAATGTGCCCGCGCTCAGGAGTTCGGATCGCGTGCCCGTCGATCAGTCGCTGTCCGGGCTGGCGTTCACGACCGGGCAGGTGCAGATAAGTAACAATGCCGCCTCCGACGACCGTGTGAACCACACACTGCGGCAGGAAATGGGTGCTCACTCCGTCCTTGCCGCCCCGATGGTGTCTCGCGGGCACACGATTGGTGTGGTCACCGCCGTCAACAAGCGCCAGGGCGACTTCACCCAGGACGATTTGCGCCTCATGTCGGTGCTGGCGAACCAGGCGGCGGTAGCGGTGGAACGGGCGCGGCTCTACTCGCGCACCCAGCAGCAGCTTATGACCCTGACCACCATCAATGAGCTTTCCTTTTCCGTCACCCTCAGCCGCAGCCTGGAAGAGACGCTGGTCAATGGCATGGAGCACATCGGCAAGCTGATGGGAGCCTCCAGCGCGCTCGTCTTCCTGTACGACCAGCGGACGAACACGCTCAACTACACTGCGCACTACAACATGACGCCGGAGCATCTGAAGCTTGTAGCCGAGGGCAATGCGCAGGTCCCGGTCGCACCGCACCCTGACCAAAAAATCGCTTTCCAGGAAGCGTTCGTAACCCAGCAGCCCTGCTACATAGAGGACACACACGAGCCCGGATATCTTGCCGAGTGGTGGAAAATCGCCTCACAGGATCTCGGGGACGAGGACCTGGCCCGTGAAGTCACCGACCAGGTGGGTGCGTTGATAGCACTGCCGCTGAGCGTGCGCGATACCCGCCTGGGAACTATGACGGTCTTTTTCGCGGAACCTCGGCACTTTTCCTCCCAGGAATTGCAGTTGTTCTCCAGCTTCGCCAAAATACTGGCGTTGGCTGTGTACAACACGCAGCTACTTGCCCAGTCCAACAAACTGGCTACCGTCGAGGAGCGCGCACGGTTAGCACGCGAGCTACACGACTCGGTCACCCAATCGCTGTTCAGCCTGAACCTGACCCTGCGGGCGGCGAGGCGCGTATTGGCAACAGACGGCGAGCAGGCGCTCAGCTTGATGGACAACGTGCAGGAATTGGCACAGGGCTCATTGGCCGAGATGCGCGCCTTGATCTTTGAGCTACGGCCACAGGCTCTCCAGAACGAGGGACTAGCCTCAGCCCTGCAGAAGCATGCGGACGCGGTGAAGGCCCGCAATGGCCTCATTGTGCACCTCGATCTCGTGGGCGACCGGCGCTTGCCTATAGAGCACGAAGAGGCGCTGTACCAGATAGCCCGCGAGGCGCTGCATAATGTTGTAAAGCATGCACAGGCAACCGAGGCGTGGGTCTCCCTCGACACCGGCAGCGACCACGTGACACTCTCGATCCGCGACAACGGGCGGGGCTTCGAAACAACTAAGCTGGTGGCCGGGGGCGGCAGCCACATAGGCACCAGCACCATGCGGGAACGTGCCCAGGCTATCGGTGGGAAGATCAGCATCGAGAGCAAGCCCGGCGAGGGCACAGAGGTGCTGGTGGCTGTGAACATAGAGCCGGGTACGCAGAGCGCAGGCTCAAACGGTGATAGCGTGGCCACTAACGGGAGGGCATCTTCCCAGGAGACCGCGCGGGCATTAGATACTATGAATGTTTAGACGGGCAAATTGATGGGACCTTTCACGGGAGGAATTATACGAATGGAAGAAACAATAAGAGTCATGCTGGTAGACGACCACGCGGTTGTACGGCAGGGGTTGAAAGCCTTTCTCGCCACCGAGGCGGGTATCGAA
The DNA here is from genome assembly GCA_034667185.1 of Chloroflexia bacterium. GTDB lineage: Bacteria > Chloroflexota > Chloroflexia > QHBQ01 > JADMIH01 > JADMIH01. The sequence continues at coordinate 3,940 of JAXDKH010000168.1, forward strand.
GTAGTAGGGGAGGCCTCCAACGGGAAGGAAGCGGTTGCGCTGGCGGCACAGTTGCACCCCGACGTAGTTCTGATGGACCTCGTGATGCCGGAGCTTGATGGTATAGGCGCTACAGCGGCTATCAAGCAGGCCTCCTCCGATATCGATGTGATTGCCATGACCTCATTCATTGAGGATGAGAAAGTCTTTGGGGCAATGAGGGCCGGTGCAACCGGCTACGTACTCAAGGACGCAGACCCCGACGAGGTCGTGCACGCCATCAGGAGCGCCGTGATGGGTGAGGTACACCTCGACCCTCGCGTGGCGCGCCGTCTGATGGAGGAGCTAAACCCCAACAGGCCGAAGCACGTCACTGTGCAGGAGGCCCTCAGCGAGCGCGAAGTAGAGGTGCTGAAGCTGGTCGCCAGGGGTTTTAGCAACCAGCGGATCGCTGATGAGTTGATAATCAGCCCCAAGACGGCCAAGACCCACGTCAGCAACATACTCAGCAAGCTGGGCCTTGCCAGCCGCACGCAGGCAGCCGTGTACGCGCTGAAGGAAAAGCTGGTGACGGCGACGGAGGCGAGTTTTAATTAGGAGACTATGGGCCTGTTGTCAGCCGATCTTTACTTGCTCGCCTAGCTTGCGTTCGGTGCCTTTGGCGAGGCGTTCGATGTTGTCGCGGTGGGCGAGGATGATGAAGACGCACACCGAGATGAAGAGGAGCGACAGGCCGTCCATCCAGCCCAGCAGCACCAGCAGAATGATAGCCAGACCGGCAGCTGCCGCACCCAGAATCGAGCCGAGCGACACGTAACGTGAAATGATGATTGTGGGGATACCTACAGCCAGGGCCGCGACCACGATCAGGGGATTTGCGACAAAAGCCGCGCCCATAGCGGTAGCCACTCCCCGTCCTCCCCGCCATCGCCCCTGTAGCACGCGCAGATAGATCGACCAGACGTGCCCTGCAACGGCAGCGAGGGCGGCCAGCACGGTGGCTAGCGTCACCACCTGGAAGCCAAGACCGAATAGTTCCAGGCGGCCCGAACCCTGGGCAAAGATTGCCACGATCAAGCGGGCGACAGCAACGGCCAAGCTACCCTTCAGGAAATCACCAACCAGAACCAGGGCAGCCGCACGCCTGCCGACAGTACGCAGCACGTTCGTGGTCCCCATCTTGCCGCTGCCGTGGGCGTGGATATCTACCTTGTTCGCGTCGGCTACGAGCACGCCCATCGGGATACCCCCGATTAGGTATGCAGCGATGACAACTAGGGCTAGATAAACCACCATTTCTGCCTCCGGCGTGTGAGAGAGACTAACCTGTTCCACGATATGCAGTGTACAACGCTCCCGGTAAGTCCGCCACCCGTGTAAATTGGGCAGCCCAGCACTTACGGTGCACATGGCGTGCAAGACCCGTGCCTTGTATCGGTCTCTAGAAGTAGGTCTAAATGGGTGCTGGGCCTGATGTCGTTTGGGCGTCGGAGTGATAGGATGCAGGCGAGGCAGGTCGAGAGTTACCTGCCTTTAGTGCCGTTTAGAGGAGCGAGGAAGAGCCATGAGCCTGGACGTAAGAGATGAGACATATCCCACTAGCCCTACTAGTTCTCGATCACATGAGGGAAGTGCAGCACCCATGATGAGTCTCCCACAGTCGGCCCCCGTTGCCGCAGACGTCGCGAACGGCAGACGAGCCTCCATCAGGACGGAGAACCTGACGCGGCACTACAAGGTTAAGGCCGACAAGAAGAAAGGGCAGGCCGCCAAGACGCTGATTGCCCTCGACAACGTCAGCCTTGAAGTGTACGAGGGTGAGTTGTTCGGCCTCCTCGGCCCCAACGGTGCAGGCAAGACAACGCTCATCAAGATTCTCACCACCCTGCTAGCTCCAACGGGCGGCGTAGCCTACGTCGACGGCCTCGATGTCGTGAAGCAGGCGAACACGGTGCGCCAGCGCATCAACATGGTCAGCGGCGGCGAGACCAGCGGCTATGGCGTTCTCAAAGTGCGCGAGAACCTCTGGATGTTCAGCCAGTTCTACGGTGTAACCTGGAAGGACGCGAACGAGCGCATCGAGGAGATGCTCAAGATCGTGGAGCTTGAGGACAAGGCCAATGCCCTGGTCAGCACGCTCAGCACTGGGCAGCGCCAGAGGATGAACTTCTGCCGCGGCTTCATTACGGATCCCAAGGTGATATTCCTTGACGAGCCGACGCTGGGCCTCGACGTACACGCGGCCCGTATTGTGCGCGACTTCACCAAAGGCTGGCTGCAGAAGTACCCCGACCGCACGCTGCTGTTGACCACGCACTACATGGCCGAGGCTGACGAACTGTGCGACCGAATCGCGATTATCGACCACGGTAAGGTGCTCGCCTGCGATACTCCGGCGAACCTGAAACGCATGCTCCAGAGCCAGCCCATCTTCGAGATTGGTGTATCAGGCATCACCGAGCGCACGATCCCCATACTGGGCGAAGCGCCGGGCGTGGAGCACGTTACTGGCGAGCCCGACGCCAGTGGCTCAACCTATAAGCTGAAGTTCATCCTCAAGGACGAATCGGCCATCAGCTCGGTCGTGCAGGCGCTGACCTCCCAGGAAGCGAGCATACTCAACCTGCAGAAGCACGAGCCCACATTGGAGGATGTTTTCATCAAATTGGTGGGCCGCAGCCTCACGGGTGAGGACCAGAACGGCAAGTAGGAAGAGGCATGCGGGGCACGGGAGGAGAACGAAGTGAGAAAAAGCACAGGCGTAGAGTTGTTCCTGCGCGCCGCGTTTGGCCGGGGCTACCCCCGCGTGGTCGGCGCGCAACGGGAGCTAAGCTGGCTCTTCTTTGACATTGTCATACCGCTGATTACCATGTCGGCCTCGGTGTTTCTGTACAAAGCACTGAGAGCCGACCCGGCATACGTGGGCTTCGTCGTACTCGGCGCGGCGCTGGCTACTTACTGGCTGAACGTGCTCTGGATGATGGCCTCGCAGCTTTACTGGGACAAACAGGGCGGCTTGCTGGAAATCTATATCATGTCGCCTGCATCTATGATGGCAATATTGCTGGGGATGGGCGTCGGCGGCCTGTACATGAGCACCTTGCGCGCGGGCTCAATTGCCATCGTCGGCACATGGCTGTTCAACGTGCAGATGGACGGCTCGCAGTGGGGAGCCGCGGCCCTGGTCTTCTTTGTCACCATGGTGGCGCTATACGGGTTGGGCATGGTGCTTAGCTCGGTGTTCCTCATGTGGGGGCGCGAGGCGTGGCAGGTTTCGCTCGCCCTCCAAGAGCCGGTGTTCTTCATGTCGGGCATGAACTTCCCGTTGAGCCAACTCTTCAATAGCGTACAGGTGCTCACCACCCTTGTCTCGGCGGTCATCCCTGTGGGGTTGGGGCTTGACGCGCTAAGGCAGCTACTCTTCCCAGGCAAGATCGAAGGGGTGCTGCCCTGGGGACTGGAGCTTGGAGCATTGGCCATCATGGGCGTTATATTTGTGACAGCGGCTTACCTGATGCTCAAGCGCATGGAGTGGCTGGCGAAGGTCGAGGCCCGGCTGAGCCTGCGGTGGCAGTAAGGAGAGGCAGATGTTAGAGGCACAAACTGTATCAGAGGCCCGGCAGACGTTGAGGACCTTCAGGATCGCCGCCTGGCTCGGCTGGCAAGTTGAGGGCAACTGGGCCGACCCGCTGGTATTCTTCATCTTCACCATCCTGCGCCCGATGGCTTCCGCGCTCATACTCTATGTGATGTACGAGGTAATTCGGGGTGGGCAGCGTGACAGCTTCTTCGACTATCTCTACGTAAGCAACGCGTTCTTCATGGTGGTGATGCAGGCGCTGTCGGGTATGGCCTGGGCCGTGCTGGATGACCGCGAGAACTACCGCATGCTCAAATACATCTACACGTCGCCCGCGCGGCATTTGGCGTACCTGCTGGGTAGGGCAGTGGCAAAGATGCTCATCGGCCTCGTGACGACGGTCATTCTGCTGGTGACCGGCGTGCTCTTCCTCCGCCTCCACCTGGACCTGGGGCAGATCGCCTGGGGTTGGCTGGTGGTCTACTTCATCCTTGGCCTTGTGATCCTGCTCTCGCTCGGCATCGTGATGGCGGGCGTGGCACTGGTGGTCGCCCGGAACGGGGCCGCGATTGGTGAGGTCGTGGGCGGCAGTCTGCTGCTGTTCAGCGGCGCGTACTTCGCGGTCGACATCCTACCAACGCCGCTGAGGGAGATTAGCTTGGGCCTGCCGATAACCTACTGGCTGGAAGGTATGCGCCGTGCTATGGAAGGGGGCATCCTGACCGTTACCTTCAAGACACAGGGCGGCCAAACGGTGACACAGGCAGTAAGCCCGGTGCTGGCTCAATTCGACAATTGGCAGTTGCTCGGCATTCTTGCGTTTTCAGCGGTGGTTTGCACGGTCGGGTCGTACCTGTTCTACAACTGGGTCGAGAACGCGGCGAAAGAGCGCGGCATGATTGACAGGCTGACGGGCTACTAATAAAGCTATAGCCGAGGAGACGTTCTTTAGGGTGGAGGGCTGACCGCAATATGGTCCGCCTTTCGTTTTGTCAATCGCGGCACACTTGGACTAAATATCCCTTGAGATATTCCAACAACACTAACCACTTCAGACAGGGTGATAGGAAAGTCATGCAGTGTTATAATGCCACAAGATTACAGTAAGGTAAAGATAGGCGAATATTACCGGGAGGGAACTAAAGAATGGCAGTAGCAGAACGGCGAGCAAACGCGGTGTGGGAAGGCA
>JAXDKH010000169.1:0-12653 GCA_034667185.1 Chloroflexia bacterium
CTTCACGCAAGCGAACGATTTCCCTGGGCCACGCACGTGGCGGCCCTGCACTCTGCCGCGTGGAAGTCCCGGTCGCGCGAGGAGATGAGCTTGGGCGCACGAGAGATGACCATCCTGGTGGTGGACGACGAGCCTAATATCGTGGAGGTCGTGAGCGCGTACCTGCAACGCGAGCTTTTCACGGTGGTGACCGCCTCGGATGGGGAGGCCGCCCTGCGCAAATTCGAGGAGCACAACCCCGATCTGGTCGTGCTGGACGTTATGCTCCCACGGCTCGACGGGCTAGAGGTGCTGCGCCGCGTGCGGTCGAAGGGCAACACTCCCGTAATCATGCTTACGGCGCGGGGCGAGGAGAGCGATAAGCTGGTGGGTCTCGGCATCGGGGCTGACGACTACCTGACCAAGCCCTTCAGCCCTCGCGAGCTGGTGGCTCGCATAAAGGCGGTGCTGCGCCGCGCCACCGTGACACCGACGCCCGAACCAGGGGCCGACACCGTGCTCCGCTTCTCCGGCCTCAAGATCAACCCACGGACCCGCTCGGTGGAAACCGACAGAGGCCCCGCCGAACTGACCGCCAAGGAGTTCGACCTGCTCTTCTTCCTCGCCAGCCACTCGTCGGAGGTGTTCACCCGCACCCAGCTTCTCGACCAGGTGTGGGACTACTCTTATTACGGCGACACCTCCACCGTGACGGTCCACATCCGCCGCCTGCGCGAAAAGATAGAGCCCGACCCGATGCGCCCACGGTACATTAAGACGGTGTGGGGCGTCGGGTACAAATTCGAGAAGTAGCAGGCGAACTAGCAGGCTAGGTATCATGCAACTCAAGGATATCTGCACATCAGCCCCACATTGTCATTTCGAACGCAGTGAGAAATCTGGTCCCTCACCAGGATGTTCCCTCTTTCTCATGTACTGTGGGACTGCAGGAAAGGTGTTACTTGGTCGGTAGGGGACGAGATTTCTCACTGCGTTCGAAATGACAGGGTGCGACTCTGTACTTGGTATTCGAGTGCTGTTCTTGAGTCAGGGCTAGTATCTTCTTGTGCTTTGAGCTGACCGAACAGTTCTCATGGAGGGAAAGGGATGTATGACGCGATTGTGGTAGGGGCGAGGTGTGCTGGTTCGCCCACGGCCATGCTGCTGGCCCGGAAGGGCTACAAGGTGCTGCTCGTGGATAGGGCCACCTTCCCGAGCGACACGATGCGCAACCACATGATCCGGTTGCCGGGGGTTGCGAAGTTGCAAAGGTGGGGCCTCCTGGACAGGGTGATAGCCACCGGTTGCCCGCCCATCCGCCGCCAGATATTCGATCTCGGAGATTTCCCTTTGCCTGCGGAGACCTTGCCCTCCGACGGTGTGGAGGCGGAGTACGCTCCCAGGCGCTTTGTGCTGGACAAGATTCTCGTGGACGCAGCCGCCGAAGCAGGTGCTGAAGTACGCGAAGGCTTCTCAGTGTCCGAGATCGTGATGGAGGACGGAAGAGTCGTTGGCGTAATGGGTAAGTCGAAGGGTGGTCCTCCGGTAGAGGAGAGGGCGCGCATAGTCGTCGGCGCAGACGGGCAGCATTCCCTGGTTGCGAAGACCGTGGGCGCTGCCACGTACAACGAGAGGCCGACGCTCACGTGCGCCTATTATAGCTATTGGAGTGGTCTGCCTTCCAACGGGCTGGAGATATGGTACAGCAGCGACCCGGCTTATGTGATAATCGTCTTCCCCACCAACTTTGGCCTCACGTGTGCCGCCGTACAGGTGCCCTCCAGCCGGTTCGCGGAGTTTCGGCTGGACGTGGAAAGGCACTTTATGGACGTTATCGACCTGGCGCCGGACTTTTCGAAGCGACTGCGGGCGGGGAACCGGGAGGAGCGTTTCTACGGCACAGGCGACTTGGCCAACTTCTTCCGAAAGCCCTATGGCCCCGGCTGGGCGCTCGTGGGCGACGCGGGCTACCACAAAGACCCTGTGTCCGCACGCGGCGTGTCTGACGCTTTCCGCGACGCCGAACTACTGGCCGATGCCATTGACGAAGGCTTTTCCGGGCGGCTCTCGCTAGATGATGCTATGTCGGAGTACGAGCGTCAGCGCAATGAAGCCGCCATGCCGGAATACATGGAGACCTGCTACACCGCGTCATTCCGGCCCCTACCGGCTCGCGTTTTCGAAGAGCGTGCGACACAACGCGCTAGCCTTGTAGACAGCTAATCACCTCCTTCTTGTTATGGGCACACCCGCACATCGACCAACGCAGCCAAGGCGCGCCGTCCCCTCGCACTGGATGAAGGCGGCGGGGTGGGCGATGCTTGGGTTGGCGGTGGCCCTGTCCGGCACGCTGATGTATGCCGTCATGCAGTTCCAGCTGCCTGGCGAGGACCTCCAGGACCTGACGCAGTTCCTGCTCATTTCCGGCGGCGTGTCGGTGTTGCTGGGTGCGCTGAGCTTCCGGTTGGGACTTGGCACGCGGCTGCCCTCGTTGCGTATTGCTATCGCGGCGGCCTACCTGGTGGGTGTGGCGGTGGTGGCGGTCAACGTGCTCTACACCGCCGTGCTGATGTTCGCCTCGCCACACGACCTGGGCCTGCTGAGCATACTGCTCGTCTTTTCCGCCGTTATCTCCCTCTTTTTCGCGGTCCTCCTGTCACAAAGCATGGTGTCGCGGCTGCGTGATCTGCTGGTGGTGGCCCGCAGAGTGGCCTCGGGCGACCTGGGGGTGAGGGCACACGACACCTCGCCCGACGAAATCGGCAGACTGGCTACCGAACTCAACGCGATGGTGGCCCAACTCGACCAAGCCATGATGGAGCGCGAGCGATTGGAGGCATCTCGTCGCACCCTTATCGCGTCAGTGTCCCATGACCTGCGCACGCCCTTGGCCAGCGTGCGGGCGATGGTGGAGGCGCTCAACGATGGGGTGGTGAGCGAGCCGGAAACGGTGTCGCGCTACCTGCGCACGATCCAAAACGAAACGCTGCACCTGACCACCCTGATTGACGACCTGTTCGAGCTATCGCAGATAGACGCGGGCGCACTGCAACTGCACGTCGAGCCTACCTCCCTGTCGGATTTGCTATCGGACGCGCTTGAGAGCATGTCGGCGCAGGCGGACCGCAAGAAGATACAGATACATAGCCACATCGAAGGGGACCTGCCCCGAGTGCGCCTCGACGCCCCACGCATGCAGCGCGTCCTGTACAACCTTATCCAGAACGCTATCCGACATACCCCTGCGGATGGGACGATTACCCTGACGCTGCGTAGTGAGCCCGACCACGTGGAGCTTACGGTGGCCGACACCGGCGAGGGCATACCCGGTGCCGACCTGCCCCATATCTTCGACAGGTTCTACAGGGGCGAACCCGCTCGCACCCGCGACAGCACTTCGTCGGCACCCGGCGCGGGACTGGGGCTTGCCATCGCCAAGGGCATAGTGGAAGCGCACGGTGGCAGCATAAGCGCCACTTCCACTCCCGGCACTGGGGCGGTGTTCAAGGTGGTGCTCCCCGTCTAATAGTCCCGGCGCTCGGTGGTCAGCAAGCGGCTTTGCATAACACCTTTCCTGTAAGCGGCGGTATGTGGATAACTCACTGCTATGGTTATTGACTCCCTCCCGGAAGGCTGCTATACTCATCTCACTTCGAGGTTATCAGTTCGCTGGTAACAGCGGAGGAACAGAGACTCAGATGGTCCTCACGGATTGTCTGGGTTTTCTGTTTAAACCCCCCCGTTTTGCCTACGCTCTGGCGACTTCCGTGCCCCCCACTTTGGCACAGACTCCCCGTTCCTCTCGCAAACGTGGCCCTGCCGCGCTGTCGGGTTCTTAGCACCCAGACTCCCCCTTGTCATTCCGAACGTAGTGAGGAATCAGGTGGGTAGGGAAGAAGTGGAATTGAGGGAAGAAACTGGCCCTGTCTCCCCTAGTCCTCCAATGCAACAGAGAACGACTGCCACCTGATTCCTCACTGCGTTCGGAATGACAATGCTAGCTTTGGTCGCGTTGCTCGTAGTCAGGATACGTTGCCTGCTACCTGGCCCTACAAACACGCAGGAGTCGTCCTTTTGCCTGTCTGGCACGTCTTATGCTACCCATTGTGGGGTGCGGTATACTAAGAACGCATAACCGCAAAACCGGAGGGTCCTTGTCGCGGAGGGCCGACCGGGACGGCAAACAACACGACCAACTCTACTGGTAACACTACTGGGCAACGAGGCCCGAAGGAGTGCACAAAAATGAGCAATCGCGATGATGATATGGGTGACATGCGCACGGGCGCAAGCGGATCTTCTAACATGGGTGGCGCCGGCAACATGGGCGGCGACACAGGTTCAAGCGATATGAGTGGGGGCTCCATGAGCGGCTCTACCGGTGGCGGTATGGGCGGCGGTGGAGGCTCTATGGGCGGCGGTATGGGCGACACAGGTGGAGGCGACATGGGCGGTATGTCCGGTGGCGGCTCCATGAGTGGTTCCATGGGCGGCGGCATGTCTGGTGGCGGTGGCAGCACCGGCGGTGGCATGGGCGGCGACATGGGAGGCATGTCCGGCGGCTCGATGGGTGAAACGGGTGGCTCCGGTGGCATGGGCGGCTCTATAGGAGGCGACATGGGTTCCGGAGAGAGCACCAGCGGTATGTCCGGTGGCGGCTCAATGGGCAGCGGCTCTGGTGACATGGGTGGCGGCTCGATGAGCGGCGGCATGTCCGGTAGCGGAGGCTCAATGGGCGGCTCCGGCGACGTAGGGGGCATGAGCGATTCCGGCGTCAGCGACATGGGCGACTCCATGGGCGGCGGCATGTCTGGTGGCGGTGGCAGCACCGGCGGGGGCATGGGCGATGACATGGGTGACATGGGCGGAGGCTCAATGGGCGGCATGTCCGGCGGCATGGGCTCCACCGGCTCCAACTCAGGGGTCATGGGCGGCGGCAATGCAGGGGGCATGGGCGGCACCAGCACGGGTGGCACCGACATGGGCGGAGGCTCCATGGGTGGCATGTCGGGCGGTGGCGGCACCGGCGGCATGTCCGGCGGCGGAATGAGCGGGGGCATGGGTGGCGACATGGGCGGAGGCTCAGGTGGCGCTACCGGCTCTGACATGGGAGGTGGCGGGTCCACCGGCGGCGGTGGCGGTGGCAACATGGGCAGTGGCTCCTCAGGTGGGAGCGACCGCGAGTAACATCCTGCAATCGCAACTTCGCCGGGCGCACGATAAAGAGCGCCCGGTACACCTTTCAGTCTACAGCTAGCCCCGCCCTTCCGCGACGCGGCGGGATGTGCAAAACCCGGCCCCGCACCAGTTGACCGGGGCCGGGACATCCACTATACTGAGGCCACTTCAGAGATTTGAGCTTCGGTTCCAATAGCTGAGGGAAACAGGCTCCGGACGGTCCGCAAGGACGGTTCGGAGTTTTGTTATTGTGGGCTGTTTTCCTCTCTTCCTTGAAACCCCACCGCCGGTGCTTCGTCTCACTTTTAGATCCCCTTGCGGAGTACCTCTATGTCACGTCTAAGGCAATTTGCCATCCTGGCTGCTATTACTTTCTTGCTGGTTATCACCCTCATCGGTACTGTGCTGGGTGCCCACGCCCAGGCTACCAGCCAGCCATTGCAGTTTGTGTGGTCTCAGATCTTCGATCCCGCGGTGGCCGGGTACGACCTCCGTAGCGTCTTCATGACCGGCCCCAACGCTGCGTGGGCCGTGGGCGGGCAACACGGCAAGGGCGGCATCATCGTGCGCTACGAGTTCATCAACGGTGTGTGGCGCTCGGTGTCCAGCAAGACATACCCGCTTCCCTTGAACGCTGTCGTGGCCGTCAGCAACACCGAGGTGTGGGCGGTGGGCGACATTGAAACAATCCTGCGCATCATGACAGATGGGCATGAGGTCTTGAGCATAGAAGCGCTGGACGACGAGCTACCTCTCCCCAAAGACAGGCCCAGGGCAGACCTGACGACGATACAGATGCTCAGCGGGGAAGAGGGCTGGATCGGCGGCTACTGGCATATAACCAGCCCCGGCACCGCGCCTAGCCCTATGCTCATGCACTACAAGAACGACACATTGGACGCGACCAAAGCACCACGTCGTAACGGAACTATTTACGATCTGCACCTGGCACAAGGCGGCGGCTGGCTGGTAGGTGACGTGGGCATCTGGCATTTAGAGGGCGGCTCATGGGTGGAAGAACTACCGCCGCCCGCCTGCCCAGACACCACCTGCTACGGCACGTTCGCGGGAGTGCGCGCCATCAACTCGGAGGAAGCGTGGGCGGTGGGTAGCCGCAGCGGCACCTGCGGCATATGCGTCTCCACGCCGTACGTTATCCACAGAACCGGCGGACGCTGGGAGCGCGTGTTGCCGGATAACCCCATCGTCAACTACAACCTCCCCCCGCAAACCCCGGCTTTCCTCAGCAACGTCTATTTCACCGACGAGAACAATGGGCTGGCGGTGGGGCATTACGTTGACAACGCAAACGCCACAAGCCCCGAAGACGCTAGCAGGCCGCTGGTACTCAGTTACAAGAGCGGCCTGTGGAGCAACGAGTTCATGCCTGCGAATGCGAGAGGTGCGCTGCTGGACGTTAGCGCGGTCGAGACGGACCAGGCGCTGGCGGTGGGCACAGGCGGCCTGGTGCTGAGCTACGGCTACGGCAGCCAACCCGCGCCTAGCCCCACGCCTGGCCTTACACCAGTGGCTACTCCTCAGTCTCAGCCCGCACAATACCCGACGGCGACCGTGCCCGACCCCAAAGACCCAGCGGTAACCTACTTCCCCGTTGTGGGGCATACGTTGCGCGGAGCGTTTCGCGACTACTGGCAGCAACATGGTGGCCTACCGCAGTTCGGCTATCCCATAACGGAGGAGTTCCGCGCCGTAAGCTCCACAGACGGCAAGACCTACACGGTGCAGTACTTCGAGCGCGCCAGGTTTGAGCTACACCCTGAGAACGCGTCGCCTTACAATGTGTTACTCGGCCTGTTGGGGCACGAAGTCACGCAGGCGCGAACGCAGGAGCAGCCTTTCAAAGTGGCCTCTCAATGGGACGACCGTAGCGGCAGGTACTTCCCTGAGACTCAGCATAATATGTTGCCGCAGTTTGGCACATATTGGGTAACACATGGTGGTCTGCCGGTCTACGGCTACTCCATCAGCGAGCCATTCGAGGAGGCCTCGTCCACTGATGGCAAGCTGTACACGGTCCAGTACTTCGAGCGTAACCGCTTCGAGTGGCACCCCGAACTGCCGGACCCATACAAGGTGAGCCTGGGTCTATTGGGCGTGCAAGTCGTCTACGGGCAGAAGTAGCTAGCCGATGCTCTGCCAGGTGTAGATGCTGCTGGCAATTAGCAAGTCGCTACCGTCCGCGGAGACGATACACTGGGCGACCCCATAGCTGGGCCCGGACTGCCTTTCGAGGCGCGTGGTGATGGTCAGTTCGTCGCCGGGCAGCGCGGCTCTCTTGTAGTCGAGCTTGTAGTACACGCCGCCGAGCCTCAGCCCTTCTTCTCGCCGCCCGCTGATGCTGGTACCCTGGGCTTCCACCGCCGCGAACATCGCATCGTCCAGCCACCCGGCGTACACGGCGTTATTTACGTGGGCCAGCGAGTCGCATTCGTGCCAGTAGGCGGTGCGCCTCATGCTATGTTCCCAGCTTTGAACGTCATCCGCAGTTTCGAGCGTGGGTGGATCGTAGTTGCCGAGGGGCGCGCCGGGCACATCGAAGTCAATCGCCGTTTGCTGTGGGATCGCTATGGGAGTGAGGGTGGCGCGGTCCATGTAGACCCATTCCGCGATGCCCGTTGCCAGTAACTCGCCCGACGTGTCGAACACCCGGTACTCGCGCCCGCCCCGCACGCGTGCGAAGTGCGATATCCAGGTGACGATCTCAAGGTCCTGCGCCAGTTGCATCAGGCCAGGCATGAGCAAAGTCATGCGGCGGATGACCCAGGCCGAACGGTTCTCCTCGTGGAATTGGGCACCGTAGCCCACGTCGGCAGCGGCCATGACCGCCGAGTGCTCCAGGTAGCGTAGCAGCCACGCGGAGGAGAGGTATCCCCACGCATCGCCTTCGTAACTGCGCACCTTCAATTGCCAGCGATATTCTCTCATGGTAAATGATAAAGACCAGGGTCTGAGTTGAAATTTGCTTACATAGCATACTGCAAAATCTAGAACTCGGCACTGGTATATAATGCAGCCTATGCAGCCTTCCCCTTCCAGCGGCGGAGTCGAGCCGGTCGTGCTCACGATAGACGTCGGCTCCTCGTCTTTGCGCACCAACCTCTTTACGGTGGAAGGCCGCCAGTTATCAGGTTGCGAGGTCCAGCTTGCTTACGACGTGCGCCTGACCCCCGACGGCGGCGTGGAGATAGAGCCGGAGTACCTGCTGGAGCGCATCTTCGAGGCCATTGACGGTACGCTGGCACTCGCGGGCGAGCACGCGGGAGCGATACAGGGGGTAGGCATGTGCTCCCTGGTGTCCAACGTGCTGGGGATCGACGCGCTGGGGCACCCCACCACGCCCATCTACACCTGGGCGGATACGCGGTGTGCGGCGGAGGCTGCTCAATTGCGTGACCTCGTAGACGAGCGAGCCGTCCACGAGCGCACCGGCTGCTACCTGCACAGCTCGTATTTGCCCGCGCGTCTGCTCTGGTTACGGCGGGTCTTGCCTGAAGCGTACAGCCGCACCGCCCGCTGGCTCACACTGGGCGAGTGGCTTTATCTGCGGCTGTTTGGCGAGCTAGGGCAGAGTCTCTCCGTCGCCTCGTGGAGTGGGCTGCTCGACCGGCACTCGCTGCAATGGGACGCTGCCTGGCTTGAGTACCTGGGCATCGAACGCGACAACCTGCCTCCACTGGTGGACGTGGACACTCCATTCGCAGGGTTGAGGCAGGAGTTCGCGCAACGCTGGCCGCAACTGCGTGACATCCCATGGTCCCCTTGCGTGGGCGACGGCGCTTCGAGCAACCTGGGCAGCGGGGGCTGGGCGCAGGACAGGGTAGCAGTGCAGGTGGGCACCAGCGGGGCCATGCGGGTGATCGTACCGGGCAGCGTACCACAGGTGCCGGAGGGGTTATGGTGCTACCGGGCGACGCGAGACCTTACGCTGCTGGGCGGGGCGCTCTCCGAGGGGGGCAACCTGCTCGACTGGCTGCGCCGGACCCTCAACGTGGGCGATTGGCAAGGCCTCTCCGCCGAGGCCGCCGCCCTGCCGCCCGATGCCCACGGTCTCACCCTGCTGCCGTTCATAGCAGGCGAGCGCAGCCCCGGCTGGAACCCCGCGGCCCGCGCCACAATCAGCGGCCTGACCCTAGCCACCCGCCCCATTGACATAATCCGGGCGGCCCAGGAGGCGATAATGTACCGCTTCGGCCTCATATACGACCAGCTATGCGGTGTGGTGCCCGCGCCCGGCATGGTTATAGCCAGCGGTGGGGCGCTGCTCAACGTGCCCGGCTGGATAGGGATGCTGTCGGACGTGCTGGGGGTGCCGGTGACGGCTTCCGGGGAGTCTGAGGCAAGCTCAAAGGGGGCCGCTATGCTGATCCTGCGGGCGCTGGGGCTAATTAGAGACTTTAGCGAGGTGCCAACCTCTTTGGCCGAGACCTACCGCCCCAACATGGCGCACCACGAGGTGTATAAGCGAGCTATGGAGCGCCAGCAGGCGATGTATGAAGTACTGAGGAACCAGTAGGATCTTCTGTCGCAGGCCTGCTCCTTTTGCACGTAGGAGTTAAGGTATACATGGTAACATTCTACCTTTGGATCCTAGATACCCTGGACTACTCCGTGCAAATTGCCTTCGCTATCCTTGAACCATGCTGCCCTCATGGGGCCCATCGTGGCGACGCTGTTTACCGTTTGTAGACCCGGCATATCGTACTCTTCAAAGACTACTCCCCTGGCTTTAAGCTCGGCCACCTCAGCCTCGACATCGTCGACCGCCCACCCCATCTGAGTGTGCGCGCCGCTGGCGGTACCCCCTGTTGAATAGAGCAAGAACCTGGTGCCGTTCCCACAACGGTAAAAGACGCCTCCCGGTGTTTCGCTCTCCGGTACAAGCCCTAGCTTATCAGCATAATATTGCTTGGCGCGCTCCAGATCGGTCGCGGGAAGAGTTGGGTGTACGGGATGTTCTGATAACATTGAGGTTGCTCCTTTCAATTCTGCGTATTAATGGACTCATTATCCAGACGACAAAAGGATGGCGCTTGGATCAGAGGGCAGTCTACTAACTGCATCCGGTTGGATGTGTAGGCCAAAAGTGTAGGAGCATCACTCGGGCAAATGGTGCAGTGGGGAAGAAGGAGGAAGGTAGACACGCCATTGTGGAGGGCTACTATAATTCACCCGTATGGGAGCGATTATAGCACCGGCTGTAGGGCCTGTCAATGACTGTAAGGCCGGAGGTTCCTACTGGCGCCCGCGAAGCTGAAGGGTTCATGTAGGCTAGCTGGCGTTCAGCCGGGCGTCTTGTTCACCTATTAGTTCAGGGCTCCGAATTGAACGAGCTTTGTGCTGCTGTTTAACTTTACGGCTCATAGTGCCGGGGTTCAATATACAGGTAAGAGTAGCATCTTAGATCCTTCGCTGCGCTCAGAATGACAAGGGGGAGCAGGGTCGCCGCCAACGTTACGCAAGCTACTTGAACACAGCCGTGAGTTGATACAGCCTGCGTATTGCCTTTACACATCCCTGTGTGCTATGATTTGGCGAGAGAATGTAGCGGGTAATTGAGCAGCTTATTATTGTGTACAAAGAGAGAGTAACCGGCTTTGGAACCACGTTCCCCACACTGGCACATTCACCCTCGTCTGTCCGACGAGCAGGTCCGCCGCGTACAGCGCGAGCTTTCCCATCTAGGTCTCAACCCGCTCATGGTGCAACTCCTGGCGAACAGGGGCATTACCGAGCTTGAGGATATAGAGACCTTCATCCAGCCGCAGGACGTCTCTCAACACCCCGACCCCACTATGCTCACCGGCATGCAGGCTGCCGTGGATCGAATCTGCCAGGCCTTCAGCAGCCATGAGAAGGTAGTCGTGTACGGCGACTATGACGCGGACGGTGTGACCTCCACCGCCCTTCTCACGACGGCCCTGCGCCATTTCGGGGCCGATGTCGAGCCTTACGTGCCCAACCGCGCTAACGAGGGCTACGGCCTCAACCCAGGTGCCGTACAGCAACTCGCTTCTAGGGGCACGCGCCTGCTAATCACCGTGGACTGCGGCATTTCGGGGCGCGAAGAGGTTGAGGTGGCCCGCGAGGCCGGTATGGACGTGATCGTCACCGACCACCACCACCTGCCCGCCGACCTCCCTAACGCCGCCGCGTGCATTAACCCCAAGCAACTCGTGGCCGGGTGCGAGTGCTACCAGGAGCTTGCGGGCGTGGGCGTGGCTTACCAGTTGGTGCGAGCCCTCGTCAAGAAATGTGGCAAGCCCAAGCGGCTGCGCAACAAGGACCTGTTAGGGTTGGTGGCTATAGGCACGGTGGCCGATGTGGTGCAGTTGAAGGGTGCCAACCGCCCGCTGGTGCAGCAGGGACTGGCCGCCATACCCGAGAACAGCCTGCCCGGCCTGCGCACCATGCTTGAGTTCGCGGGGTTGAAGCCAGGCTCCATCGATACCGACCGGGTGGGCTTCATAATCGGTCCGCGCTTGAACGCCGCAGGCCGCGTGGACGACGCGCGCACCGCCTACGAGCTGCTGATGACCGAGGACCCCTATTACGCCCGGCAACTCGCCCAGAAGCTGGAGGCGCAGAACCGCCGCCGCCAGGCCACGATGAACGCCATCGTGGAGCAGGCCCGCGAGCGCGTGAAGCGCATGGACGACAGCACCCGCGTAATCGTGCTGCAAGACTCCAACTGGTCTTCGGGCGTAGTGGGGTTGGTGGCGGGCAGGCTGGTTGAGGAGTTTGGCCGTCCGGCGCTGGTGATCGAGCAGGGCGAGGAAGAGAGCAGGGGTTCTGCCCGCAGCGTCCAGCAGTTCAACATCGTGGAAGCCCTGGCCGAAAGTGGCGACCTGCTCGTGAAGTATGGCGGGCATAGCGCCGCCGCAGGTTTCACGGTCAAGACGGCCAACATCGAAGAGTTGCACCGCCGCCTGTGCGCCAATTGCGAGAACCAGCTACAGAATGAGCAACTGCGCCCCACAATAAGCGCGGACGCCGAGTTACCGGTCAACCAGGTGGACGACGAGATGCTGGAGCAGCTCAACCGCATGTCGCCGTTCGGAGCGGGCAATCCCTCGCCCCTCTTCATGGCTAAGGGCGTGCGTGTGGTCAGCGCCTCGACCGTAGGCGACAACGATGCCCACTTGAAGCTAATCGTCGCCGACCGCAATAACGGGCACACCCCCCTGGAAGCGATAGCCTTCCGCTACGGCTATATGGCAGAGAACATCCGCCGCAAAGGCCAGGTAGACCTCATCTACTCCATCGAACGCCGAGAATGGAAGGGCGACACGCACCTACAACTGCGCGTGAAGGACATCAAGGTTTGAAACGTGAAGCGTGAAACGCGATTAGGATTGCAGGAAAATAAGTCTATGGCATCGAACGTTACTTTAACTACCGGCGCACCGCCCGTTATCGACGCGGCGGCACGGCTGGGCTACGTCCACTACACAGTGGCAAACCTGGAGCGCCAGCTT
>JAXDKH010000170.1:0-10140 GCA_034667185.1 Chloroflexia bacterium
ACCGCCCCGACCAGGCGACTGGAGTCCCTAACTTCTTTCTGTGCGGCGACTACACCAGGCAGGAGTACCTCGCCAGCATGGAGGGCGCGGTGCTAAGCGGCAAACGTGCGGCCAATAAGATCGCAGCAGCCGTAGCGCGAGCACCCTATTCGGAGGTGGCCCTTGGAGTCTAATGCCACCTGGCCCTGCTCTGTCGGAAGCCGCCGCTGGTTCTCCATGCCGGTAACCGAAACGCACCTGCACCCGCCTGCTAGCGTCCAGGTGCTGGAGCGACTTGCTGAATATCTAACCCCGCCCCACAACCTCGCCTTCGTATCCGCGGGCAAGCCGGGTCGCCGAGGCGGTTACGACAGCCTGGGTTACCATTGCCTTGCGGAGGCGCAGAAGCCCACACCCGACAAGGTCTGGGCATACCGCCAGTGCACGGAGATCATCAAGCAGCATTCGAAGAGCTTCTATTTTAGTGCCCGCCTGCTGCCGGTCGCAAAGCGCGCTGGCATTATGGCCCTCTACGCCTTTTGCCGCGTGACCGATGACCTCGTGGACGAGGCAGGCATGGAAGGCAACACTCCGGCTGCCAGGCTCAAGGCCGGCACCGAACTTGACCGCTGGGCCTTGGCCTGCCATCACGGCAGCGACCATGAACACGCGGTCGTGCAGGCATGGCACGACACCCGTAGCCGCTTTGGCATCCCACGCCAACTGCCGGAAGAGCTACTCGCGGGCATCAGGATGGACCTGACGCTCGACCGCTACGACACCTGGGACGACCTCTGGGTGTACTGCTACCGGGTCGCCAGTACGGTGGGCCTGATGAGCATGTACATCACCGGCACCGAGACGATGGAAGCCGTGCCTTACGCGGTGCAATTGGGCGTGGCCCTGCAACTGACCAACATCCTCCGCGACGTGGGCGAGGACGCACGTGCAGGACGCATTTACCTGCCAGCCGAGGACATGGCGCGCTTCGGCTACACGCGGGAGATGTTGATGTCGGGCACTATCAACCGCAACTTCATCCGCCTCCTGGACTTCGAGATGGAGCGAGCCCATGCCCTCTACAACTCAGCCTGGAGAGGGATAGCCATGTTACCTGCCGACAGCCGCCCGGCCATCGCAGCCGCGGCCACCGTCTACCGGGGCATACTCGATAAGATAGTTGAGCTCAATTACGATGTCTTCAACAACCGCGCACATCTGAGCATGGGCGAGAAAGCGCGCAGCTTGCCTAGAGTCTGGTGGCAGGCCAGGCACATGCGTCACACTGGCGCACAAGAAGCCACACAGCCCGCCTGAGTGGATCATCTTGCAAGTAATGTACGAATAATTGGACCAAGAATGGAATTGTCATTCCGAGCGTAGCGAGGAATCAGTTGGCAGTCGTACTGTGTTGCATTGGAGGGGTAGGAGGGTTAAGGGAAGCATTGGTATGCCCCCGTTGGTGCTCCAATTCATCTTCTTCCCTACCCACCTGATCCTTCGCTACGCTCAGGATGACAATAACTCTCTTGCTCCCAAGTTTGATACCTTTCTTGCATGATGACCCACCGAGTAGCAGAGTAAAACGAGACCCATTACAGCGAAAGAACCACACAACAGAGCTTACGCATGACAGAGGAGTGGAACATGAACGCAGTAGCTGCAATAGATAGCGAGTTTATAGTCTTCGCGGCGGAAGGCGATGAGCGCCATGCCAGCACGCAAGAAGGCACAGGCGCAACCGCCCCGGCTCCATTCTCGGTCGTGCCCCCGGTGGGCAGGGAGGAGCTAAATAAGTGCAACGACGAGACGTTGATGGGGCACATAGCGCGGGGCGACGTGCAGGCCTTTGAGGAGCTTTACGACCGCTACGTCCGAGGCTGCTTCGGCCTGGCGATGAAGATCGTCCGCGAGCCATCTATCGCTGAAGAGGTGGTGCAGGACGTATTCATGAAGCTGTGGAGCCGCCCCGGTATCTTCTCGTCCGAGCGTGGCAAGTTCTCGGGTTGGCTGCTGACGCTGGTGCACAATCGTTCAGTGGACAAGCTGCGCAGGCTCAAGGCCGGTGCTGCCGGGCCGGTCCTGCCTCTGGACGGCGCGTTGGAAGGGGATGTCAGCCTTGTTGACCTCATTGCAGATGGCTCGGCTACCCCCTACGACCATGCGTGGAGTGACGAACAGGGCAGGATCGTGCGAGAAGCAATCAAGACGCTGCCCCACCAGCAGCAGGTGGCGATAGTGCTGGCCTACTTTGGCGGCCTGACCCAAAAGGAGATCGCGGAGCGCTTACAAGAGCCGCTTGGCACCGTCAAGACCCGCACCCGCGCCGCCCTCACCCAGCTAAGACGCGCCCTCGCGGGAGGCGGCCTGGTGGGTGACGCCCTGTGAGAGTAATAGTCGTCGGAGCCGGGCTGGCCGGTCTGACCGCAGCCGCCGACCTCGCTGACGCCGGGGCGGAGGTGCTCGTGCTGGAGAAGCGCGATGTACCGGGCGGCAAAGTCTCCTCCTGGTACGAAGCTCAGTACCCGGTGGAGTCCGGCCTGCACATCTTCTTCGGCTGCTACCGAGAGTTGCTCGCGATGATGAAGCGAGTAGGCGCGTACGAGAACATCAACTGGAAAGAACATACCATTTACGTAGCACGACCGGGCGGCAAGGTAGCGCGTTTTCACTTCCCCAATGTCCCGGCCCCACTCAACGGCATCGTGGCTTTCACGGGCAATGATCTGCTCACCTGGCACGAGAAGCTTACCAACGTGCGGGCATTGATAAAGCCGTGGCGCTCCTCGCTGAACCGCGTAGCGCGCTGGGACGACCGGACATACGCCCAGTGGCACCGCGACTCCGGCATCGCGGAAGGGGTGCTCACCAAGTGGTGGAACCCGATAGCCCTCTCGATGGGCTTTCTCGACGCCGAAGAGATGTCGGCGCGGCCCATGACCACGGTGTTCCACCACTTCTCACGACACGCTGACGCCTCGCGCGCCGGCTTTCTCGATGGCCCACCAGGCGAGCGCATGCACCGGCCCTTCGTCGACTACATAGCGACCAGGGGTGGCGAAGTGCGCTGTAGTACCAGGGTGGACCAGCTAGAACTGGACTGGAAGGCAAGCAAGCCCACCGTCTCAGGCGTGAGGTTGGTAAGCGGAGAGGTGCTTGGGGCGGACGCCGTTGTACTGGCTGCACCTCTGCACAACACACGCCAGATGGTGCCCAGGGTGCTTAAGCACCACCCTTACTTTGCAAACCTCTGGCGGCTCAAGTCGGTCCCGGTGATGAACGTGCAGGTGTGGTTCGACCGCTACATATCGGATGTTGACAACCTCTTCTTCACCGCCGACGCTCCCTTCTCGGTGTTTGCCGACCTGGCGGTTACCAGCCCACTTTTCGACCGCACCGGGGGCTCACTGGTTTCGATGGCCGTCGCCCCTGCGGAAGGGCTCTGGCATCTACCGGACCACGAGGTTGTCGCCGAGTGCCTGCGTGCGCTGGGCAACTTGTGGCCCAGCACGCGATCAGCCGGAGTGGTGCATGCCAACGTGGTGAAGATACCCAACTCCATCTACCGCGAGGTGCCCGGCAGCGACTCCCTACGCCCCACGCAACGCACGCCCATCCCGAACCTTGCGCTAGCGGGCGACTACACCCGCCAGGACTATATGGCCTCGATGGAAGGAGCAGTGCGCAGCGGTCACCTCGCTGCCAAAGCATTGATGTCACAGCCTGGGGTGCCGGGCGGCGCAACTCGTGCTAAGATTAACCAGCCGAGTGGCGCGAGCGCGGCAGAAAGGTAGCAAATGCAATTAGTTATTGGACAATCGAAGCGGCTAAGAGTGGATGGCAGAGACCTTGCCTCCCGCCATGCCGCCAGACCGTGGATGCAGGACCTGTGGCTCTGGATTCTGCTGCTGGGGCCGGTGGTCGCGCCCGTCTTCGTGGTGACCGGGCAGCCGCTGTTCCAGTTCATCGCAGAGGGTATCTATATGCTCGGCGATGCCGTGTGCCCGAAGGTAGACTTCCACTTCATGTTTCTCGGCTACCCTCTGGCCGTGTGTTCCTCCTGCTGGGCAGCGGTGTTCGGGCTTTGGACGGTGCGCCTGCTGTATGGTCGAGCAGGCGAAGGTTTTGGACCTATCTCCCGCCTGGGAGTGTCTCGCTTCTGGTCGCGCTGGCATGCCGCGTCGCTGGAGATCCGGCTGGCGGTGCTCATCATCGGCTTCATCCCCTGGGCCACCGACGTAATGCTCACCGATATGCGCGTCTGGTTCAGTCCCCACCCTGTTATGATGCTCGCAGGCTACCTGGGCGGTCTCGTAGCGGCTATGCTGCTCTTCCCCGCACGAACCCAGATGCGTGCACGCCTGGAGAGGCAAGGCGTTGATTAGCACCCACACGCCGCCAGAAACAATATTCACCGAGTTGGCAGGCTGCTACCCACGTACGGTAGCGGCCTTTTCTCAGATGGAGGGCGGCCAGAGGGCCCTGGAGGCGGTCCTCGGGCTGGAACGCCGCTGGATAGAACTGAACAGTAGCAGCCTCATCTCAAAGCCATTCAAGTACGTTCCCACAGGTAGGCAGTTACCTCAGTGTCCAACAGAGCACCACTACGATGTTATTATCGCGGGCGGCAGTCTGGGACTAGTCGCAGGAGCAGCCCTGGCCCGACGAGGCCTAAAAGTGATGGTGTTCGACCGCGACCGCGTTGGAGCGGCCCACCGCGAATGGAACATCTCCCGACGGGAACTGGCGGCACTCTCCAACTGGGGCATCTTCTCACCACAGGAGCTTGCACAGGCCATTGCCACCGAATACAGTCAGGGGGTAATCTCCTTCGATCCGACGGGTACCGGCGGCGAGTCCTGCCCGCTATTCCTGGAGGGCGTGCTAGATGTAGCTCTTGACGCTCAGGCGGTACTCGATTTGGCACGAAGGCGCTTTGTGACCGCGGGCGGCACCATCCTGGAGAGGAGGACGTTCAAGCATTTGCACATGGCGCGGAGTGGTACGGTCGCCTCAGTGTTCGAGGTTGAAGGCCCGGCCGGTCGAGAATTCTACCGCACCCGCCTGGCAATTGACACCATGGGTTCGGTCTCGCCTATCGCAATGGGCCTGAACAGCGGTCTGCCCTTCGACGGGGTCTGCCCTACTGCGGGCACCGTGGTAGAGGGCCTTGAGGCGGACTCCGCTACCGGCGAGGTGCTGATGAGCGTCGCGGGTGTCCAGGGTGGCCGGCAGCTAATCTGGGAGGGCTTTCCAGGCAGGAACGGCCAGACGACCGTCTATCTCTTCTACTACGACCGCACCGGCCGCAACGAGGCGAGGAAGCAGGGTCTGCTCGACTTGTTTGAGCAGTACTTTGCGCTACTCCCCTCTTACAAGCAGCTACGACCTGGTGGCCGCCACGTCAGGCCCGTCTACGGCTACATCCCGGCGAAGCACGGACGCTCCGGCAAGACGTCAGCAAGGGGTCTGCTCTGCCTGGGCGACTCGGCAGCGGGACAATCGCCACTAACGTTCTGCGGCTTCGGCTCATTTGTGCGCCACGTCGGGAGGGTGTCGGCCCTGGTTGCTTACGCCCTCAAACACGACCTGCTTGAAGAGCCGCACCTCCGCCGCATCAGCCCTCACCAGGCCAATCTGCGCGTGGCGTGGGTCTTCAGCAGGCTGATGCAACCCTGGTCCAGCACCGACCCCGCCTGTGTGAACCGCCTGATGAACGTCTTCTGCGGGGCACTTTACGATCTTGGACCCGATACCACTGTTCGCTTTCTGCAAGACCGTTACACCTTCCGCGAGTACCTGCGTATCATGCTTACCACGGCCAGGCGTCACCCCGAGGTCGTCCCTCTCATGGTGCGCGTACTGGGGCCACTAGGTCTTCTCGAATGGCTGAGCGACATGGCAGCGTTCGCAACCGACGACATAGTGAGGGGCTTTCAAGCTCGCATCGGACAGCGATGGCTGAAAGCTGAAAGGTGGGCTGCCAGGGTATCACCAGGCCTCCGTCTACGACTGGCAGCCATGCGCACTCTCTGGCGCGCACTTGAATAAAGTTGTTCCGGCGATGCTATGAGGCCAGTTACAGATTAGCAAGGACACGAGTATAATAGCCTCAACTCCCCGCCACGGACTGAGCTTGCTAGCCAGGGAGCTTGAACCGCATGCATTGCTAGCACCTGGAGGGAGAGGAGAGATGGCAACAACCGACGAGAATAAAGCTGTCGTACGAGACTTTATCGAGGAAGTAACCAACAAAGGGGACTTGGCGGCTGCACCACGCTATGTAGCCGCCGATTTCGTCGAGCACTACGGGCCGCCAGGGCTGCCCGGCGGCATCGCGGGTTCCGTGGCGCTCACGAAGCTATTCCAGGACAACTTCGACGGTTACCGTTTCGACATCGAGGAGTTGCTCGCTGAAGGGGACCACGTGCTGGTGCGTGGCTGGGGCACCGGAACGCACAACGGTCCGTTCATGGGCATTCCACCCACCGGCAAGGACATCCGCTTTCGTGCGGCACACGTCTTCGAGGTCAAGGATGGCAAGATTACGGCACGATGGGCCTACCCGGACATGCTCGGCATGCTACAGCAGCTTGGAGCCGTACCCATGCCAGGGGCAGGAGCACAGGCGGTTCCCAAATAGCCTAGCTCCCTCCTTTCTGCTATAATTGCCTCGCACTGCCGCGCTACGGGGTTTCAGAGGAGAATACGATGGTTTCCAGGGTGCTCTTTGGAGTTGTATTGGGCACAATTGGCCTGCTCTACCTGTGGCTGGCTTTCGAGGCGATACAGCCGGGGATGGCAAACGGCGACTGGGTTTCGTACCTGGGCGCGGTACTTTTCCTTGCGGCTGGAGTGGGCGCGGGCGTGGCAGGGGTAAACCTTGTACGTGCCAAGCGGCGCTGACACGGCTCGAAGCTGATCGACGATTCCCCGGCGATACCGCTGGGGATTTTCATGCCTCAAGCACCCGTGGGCACGCGGTACGACTGAGAAGTGTTAGCCATTGCCGCTTGCAACCGACGACCTACCTGATACGAATATCACCCGTCAGGTAGTGGCAGCGAGCGTCTCTTTCCCCTATAATGCGCATGGAACGGACCCAAGAGGAATTGAATGCGCTACATCGACGCCTATAACTACATAAACAGCTTCACCAACTTCGAGACCGTGCCGGGGCTCAACGTTGACACCGAGTTCGACGGCCTTGAGCGTGTGCGACTGTTGCTACGCCTTCTTGGTAGACCCCACAAGAGCTTCCAGAGCATAGTGGTGGCGGGCACCAAGGGCAAAGGCTCGGTCTCGGCCATGCTCGACTCGGTGCTGAGACAGGCCGGGCACAGCATTGGTCTCTACACGTCGCCCCACCTGCACACCTACCGCGAGCGCATTCGCGTGAACGGCGAGATGATAAGCCCGGACGATGTGGTGCGGCTCGTAACGAAGCTGAAGTCTGTCATCGAGCGCATTAGCTGGCTGGAAGACCCCACCCTCATGCCCACCACGTATGAGATCACCACAGCCCTCGCCTTCCTCTATTTCCAGGAGAGGGGTGTAGACCTGGCCGTGCTTGAAGTAGGGCTGGGCGGCAGGCTGGACGCTGTCAATATCATCGAAGACCCCCTTGTGTCGGTGATCACGTCCATCAGCCTGGACCACACACAGGTGCTAGGGGAAACCATAGCCGAGATAGCAGGCGAGAAAGCGGGCATTATCAAGCGGGACAGCCTGGTGGTCAGCGCCCCGCAGGTGCCCGACGCGATGAACGTCATCAACGAGGTTGCCGAGAGACAGAACGCGCAGGTAGCAGTCGTGGGCCGCGAGGTCTACATCAGCACTGACCACCTGCCGGAGATTGTCTTCGACGACGACATGGTGCCGCTGTACCAGGCCTTCAACGTGCGCTTCGGTGCCGATGAGGACACCCGCAGGAACCGGATGCGCATCAAGACGCCACTGCTGGGCAGCCACCAGCAGGTGAACACCGCGATTGCCCTTACGGTTTTGCGCCTCCTGGTGCAGATGGGCCTTGAGGTGCAGCGTGAGGCCGTGGTCGAGGGATTCTTGAACGTGAACTGGCCCGGCAGGCTGGAAGTGGTGCACCGCAATCCTATCGTGATCGTGGACGGCGCTCACAACGTCGATTCGATGACCAAGCTCAACCAGGCAATGGGCGAGCTTTTCCACCGCCAGCGCCTCGTGCTGGTGCTCGGCACGTCCAACGACAAAGATATCGCGGGCATGATAGAGGAGCTAAGCAACTGGGCGGGGAGTATCCTCGGCCTGATGATAGACAACGTAATCGCCACGAAGTCGCAACATCCCCGCGCCGCCGATCCCCGCCATATCGCCGAGCAAGCCGAGCTACGAGGGTTAAAAGCGCAAGTGATCGAAGAACCCGCCCAGGCGTTCGAACGGGCCGAGGCTCTTGCGCTGTCACTTGGCCCAACTACTTACGGCCCACCGATCGTGCTGGTGGCAGGCTCGCTCTTTATCGTGGCTGAGGCTCGCAAGCACTACGGGCTGGCACCCGACCTCAGCGAAGAGACCTAGAGTCCACGACGCGCTACCGCTGGCCGCTTCCCGTCGTTCCGGAAGCCTGTCTGACGGGTGGGGTCTCGTTCTCCAGGTAGTAGGTCATGCTTTGCAGGGCGACCACCGGGTCTATGTGCCGGATTTTCACGCGCGAGGGCACCTGCACCACAATGGGCGCATAGTTGAGTATGGCCCGCACCCCCGCCTCCACCAGGGCATCGGCCACTTCCTGCGCTCCGCGAGCCGGCACCGCGATGATAGCCATCCTGATGTTCTCACGCCTGAGCACCTGCGACAATTCCTCAATCGAGTGAATCGTCAGGTCGCCTATCTGAGTGCCTATCTTGGCCGGGTTGTGATCGAACAGGGCGCGAATGCAGAAGCCTCTTGCCGCCAGTTCGTCGTAGTGGAGCAGCGCCCGCCCCAGGTGCCCCAGGCCGACAAGCGACATGGACCAGTCGTGGTTCAGCCCCAGAATGGAGTTAATCTGGTCGAGCAAGTATGCGACGTTATATCCCTTGCCCTGTTTGCCGAACTCGCCAAAATAAGACAGGTCGCGGCGTATCTGGGCGGCGCTAACCCCCAGGCGCGTGCCAAGCTCGCTGGAGGAGACCGTTTCCAGGCCGTCGTGTACCAGGTATTGAAGGCTGCGAGCGTAAATGGGCAGCCTGCGTATAACAATGTCGGGTATCGCGCCCGCACCCTCTGCTGGCTCGCCTTCCGACATCACAAGGTCGGAAGTCTCGTCCTCGCCGGTGGCGAATGGCTGGATGATGGTCTTTCGAGAACTGCTGTTCGTCATAACTGGCTCGCAATCGATGCTATTTGGTGCCGCGGTGCACGGCCACTGCCCCGAAGGTCAATTGCCGGTAGCGAACGTTCCTCAGTCCTGTTTTCCGCATTATACGGGCCAACTCCGCGGGCGGTGGAAATTTCCCCATCGAGCTAGGTAGGTAGCTGTACGCATCTGTATCTCCCACCACTACCCGCCCCAGCAAAGGAACAACGAATCGCGTGTGCAGACGGTGGAAGAGCCTGTAGATAGCGCGCTTGGGCCGCCCTACCTCCAGGCACACAAGCCTGCCGCCCGGCTTGAGCACCCGCCGCATCTCTCGGAACGCACCCTCTATGTCTACAACGTTGCGCATGGCGAACCCCGTAGTGACGCAATCAAACGTGTCGTCCGGGAACGGGAGGCTAAGGGCATCGCCGCCCGCGAAGTAGACCGGCTCGTTGCTGCCGACGCCGTCCTTGCGCCCCTGGAGCATCATCTCCACAGTGAGGTCTATCCCCACCACCCGCATACCCCTGCCGGCAAGCTCCTGCGCTATGCGGCCCGTACCCGTTGCTACATCAAGTGCCAGGCCACCGACTGTAGGTTGCGCCTGGTCCACGGTGTAGCGCCGCCACATGGCGTCCTGGCCGAAGCTCATGATGCGGTTCATCAGGTCGTAGCGCCAGGCAATGCGGCCAAACATCCCCTTGACGTAGCGCGCCTTCTCGACACCACTCAGTGAGGCATCGGGGTTGCGCCTGGGAGTCGAAATGTCAGCCGCAGAGGATAGAGCAAGCATGGTTGCGTCAGAGATAGCGGTGGGGGAATCGGTCATCGTGGGCTTCTTTGCG
>JAXDKH010000171.1:0-4276 GCA_034667185.1 Chloroflexia bacterium
CGACACCACGCGTCCGTAGAGGCTAGTACGAGCAAGATGAGCAGGTGCCTAGGTACTTGCTCATCTTGCTACCAGGTTTGAAATAGCAGCCGGTTTGCTACGTCTCGCTGAAGCCGAACAGCATCTGGGAAATCCTGCTCGCGCAGTGCGGTTTTATTGCGCGGCAAGAAATGTCTATGACTGCTATTGCGATAGATCCAGGCACTCTTCAGGCTAGCAAGTATTGACGCGCTTAGAGATTGGTGGTACAATCCGCTCCACACGAGGCTCTTTACTCAGAGCGCATCTTTAGCTGCCTCACAATTCCCAATTCTCCTCCTTCTCATCCTCTGAGGCAACGAACATCCACTGGAGTCTTCTGTTCGGGTGGTTACTCTGCTACCCGGTACTACAGTGATGCACAACAGGGATTTCAAGTTGTGTGTGAATTGTGAGTAGCGTGAACAACCCTATTCTCAACTGCTGAATCACAACTCGCTTATCTGGAGGGCGATTGTGCGTTGCCACACCCAACGGCTAATCAGACGGTACATACAACTACCCCCTAAATTCTGAACCTCAATAGCACCTTTTGCTGCGCGATTCCGTGCCTATATGACCAGGACTTCTATACCTCGATGAGCTAAAGTGTAGTCAGGGTTATGGCACTTTCCGAGTTTTCCGTTCATCCGGTGCTTTCGTGGGCCAAAACTGGCGCGAGTTGCCACGGCTTAACTCAGCAAGCTTCAGAAGGAAAGGGGGGTTCGTTGAGTGTAACCGTGTAAAGGAAGCAGATGGATAGCAGTGTCAAAGTCGAAAGGAAGGGAGATCATTGAGATCGACACGAGCTTTTTACGTCCTCCTGGCAGCTATTTGCCTGATAATGATTACCGTTATTGGCGGTCAAGTCCGCAACGCTGACAGCGCCAAAGCTGCGGGTAGCCCACAAATGGCTAAGCCAGGCACAGCCCCGCAGGTGCGTACGTCCACGCAGTTCAAGAAATCAGAGAAGAGTGATGTTTCCGTGCCGTTGCGCAGCATTGCACCGAGACGCAACAAAGTAACGATTCCGGAAAGCGAGGCCAACGAGAACGCGCCCCTGCGCCGTCGCAGCTCCGTATTGTCCTTCGACACCGCCGTGCAGCAATCATTCGGGCCCCTGGCTATGCCTGCCCCTATACTCAATTTCGATGGGGAGTATAATGAATACGGCCTCATCCCGCCTGATACCAACGGCGACGTGGGCAGCAATCACTACATCCAGATAGTTAACAACGGCTTCACCATCTTCAACAAGTCTGGCGTTACACTCTACGGCCCGGCGAACAACAATACCCTGTTCGTTGGTTTCGGCGGCATCTGCGAGACGTCCAACGCGGGCGACCCCGTGGCCCTCTACGACCCGATGGCCGACCGCTGGATCCTCAACTGGTTCACCGGCCAGAGCAACCCCACCCACCAGTGCATCGCGATATCCTCCAGCCCGGACCCACTGGGCGCGTGGTACCGCTATGACTTCGTCACCAGCCCGGTGACTACCGCTTTTGAAGATTACCCGCACATGGGTGTGTGGCCCGATGCGTACTACATGGCCACCAACGAGTTCGGCACCACTAACGGTGGCGGTAACTACGCATTCGAACGCGCCAGAATGCTGGTAGGTGACCCCACAGCCCGCATGCTCTACTTCCCGTCGGCTGACGGCGGTCTGCTGCCCTCGGATATGGACGGCCTTACCCCACCGCCAGCGGGCAGCCCCAACTACTTCTTCGAGTGGCTTAACCCTAGTCCCGGCCTGTTGAACGAGTACAAGTTCCACGTAGACTGGACTACAGGCACAGGCACCTTCACAGGACCGATCCCCATCCCTGTCGCCAATTTTAACTATCCTACCTGCGGTAACGCCCGCGAGCGCTGCGTGCCGCAGCCGGGCACCACCGCTCAGCTTGAAGTCATAGGCGACCAACTAATGTATCGTGTTGCTTACCGGAACTTCGGCTCCTACGAGTCGATAGTATTGAACCACACAGTCAACGCGACCGGCGGCAGCCCCGGCATCGCTGCCCCTCGCTGGTACGAGTTGCGTGACCCCAATAACGTCCTTGGAGCTACAGTCTTCCAGCAGGGCACGTTCTACCCGGGCGACGGCGTGCACCGCTGGATGGGCAGTATCGCCCAGGACCAGACGGGCGACATCGCTATGGGCTACAGCGCTTCCAGCAGCACCCTGTTCCCCTCTATTCGCTACGCGGGTAGAATACCCACAGACCCGCTTGGCACGTTCGGGCAGGGCGAGACAACTCTCTTCGCGGGCACGGGCTCCGAGGACTTCCCCTCCGCTCCTCGCTGGGGCGACTACAGCAACATCAGCGTCGACCCTGTCGACGATTGCACCTTCTGGTACACTACCGAATACTTCTCGCAGACGGGCCTGCGCGACTGGCGCACCCGCATCGGCACATTCAAGTTCCCCAGCTGCTCGGCACAACCTACGGTTACCGCGACGCCGACTGGCACCCCTACGACCGCCACCCCCACACGCACAGCTACTCCCACCCAGTGCCCCGGTAGTTCCACAATCACGGCCTCGATCAGCAACACCGACCCGACCCAGACTGGCCGCCTCGGTCTCGGAGATCCCAAGAGCAGTTGCGCCGTCCCCAAGGCGGTTTCCGCCCTCAGCGACACCCTTACACGCCATTACAGGAGCTATAACTACACCAACGCGAGCAGCGGCCCCGAATGCGTGACGGTGAGCTTTGTACAGGACTGCGGCAATAACGCGATCCAGAGCGTAGCATACCTGGGCTCGTTCAACCCTGCTGCTATACAAACTAACTACCTGGCAGACGGAGGAGCGAGCGGGCACACCTTCAGCTATTCGTTCACGCTCCCGGCCGGACAAACCGCTGTTATTGTGGTTTTGGAGGTCAGCCCCAACCTGGGCTGCACTACCTACACCATGACTGTCAACCCCTGTGGCACGGGCCCAACCCCCACGGCCACCTCTACCAACACCCCTACCGATACTCCTACCAGCACTCCCACCGCCACCAACACGCCTACCGACACCGCTACCAGCACCGGCGTACCGCCGACTAACACTCCGACCAACACCGCCACCAGCACCCCTGCTCCCCCGAGCAACACACCCACTAACACTGCAACTGGCACAGTCCCCACCAGCACCTCTGTCCCGGCTACCAGCACTGCCACGACGGCCCCAGCTACCAACACCAGTGCACCCGCGACTAACACCAGCGCACCAGCTACGAATACGACTGTAGCGTCGGTTACAGCGACGAGGACAAGTGTGGCCGGGGCGACCAGCACTCCAACCCTCGTCTGCACCACCAACTTCCCCGACAACCAGCCGGGTGATACCTTCTACTCCTACATACAGTGCCTCGTCTGCCGTGGTGTCGTCTCCGGCTTCCCCGATGGCATGTTCCACGCCGGGTGGAATATCACGCGCGGTCAAATCTCCAAGGTGGTAGCGAACGCCGCCGGCTTCTTCGAGGACCCAGGCTCGCAGATATACCAGGACGTACCGCCCGGCTCGCCCTACTACGCCTACGTCAACCGCCTGACCAACAGGGGCCTAGTCTCCGGTTACCCCTGCCCGACCAAGCCCGGCCAGGCAGCACCTGGCGATACGCCCTGCACGCCTGAGAACCCATCGCTGTTCAGGCCCAACTTCAATGCAACTCGCGGCCAGCTAGCCAAGATCGTCTCCAACTCCGCTGGCTACAACGAAGCGGTGTCGGGCCAGTACTACGCTGACGTGCCGTCTTCCGGTGCGGGCAGCGAGTTCTACACCTGGATCATGCGCCTCACCAACAGGGGCGTCATGTCGGGCTACCAGTGCGGCACCAACCACTCCGAGCCGTGCGACGTTCAGAACCACCCCTACTTCCGCCCAGGCATCGAGGTGACAAGGGGGCAGGCCTCGAAGATTGTGGCTAACACATTCTTCCCCAACTGCTCCGACACCACGCGTCCGTAGAGGCTAGTACGAGCAAGATGAGCAGGTGCCTAGGTACTCGCTCATCTTGCTTCAGCACCAGGTTCCAGGAGGTTAGGGTTCAGCTCTTGAACCCTAACCTCTTTTCTCGCATGCTGGTGTACCTGCGCTCACCGATTACCAGGTGGTCCAGCACATCTATCTCCAGCAGCTTCCCGGCGGCTACGATCTGCTCGGTGACCAGCCTGTCCTCGGGTGAGGGGGTGGGGTCGCCGCTGGGGTGGTTGTGGGCCACGATGATGGCGGCGGCGTTCACCCGCACGGCCTCCTTGA
>JAXDKH010000172.1:0-9206 GCA_034667185.1 Chloroflexia bacterium
GCTGCTTTTCCATCTTCAATCGTATATCGTCCGTCGTCCAACCAAGGAGCACCTGCTTATGAGCGACCAGGAAAGCATATCACTGCACGCGCCTGAAGACCTCGGCTCACCTACTCCGACGGAGCCAGGGGCTGATGGGTCGTTGGAGGGCAGCAACGGAGCCAGCGGCGGCAGCCCAACCATCTCAATGAGTGGGGGCGCAGCCACTATGCCCACGGGTGCGGCCACAACCGAAATCCCCAGCCCGCCAAACGGTAAGAAGCCCGCCGTGCTTCTCGAAGTGGACCGGCTGGTGAAGTACTTCCCGGTGCGTGGCGGCCTCATGCAGCGCACGGTGGCCTGGACCAAAGCGGTTGACGACGTGAGCTTCTTCATCCGCCAGGGCGAGACGCTCGGCCTGGTGG
Source organism: Chloroflexia bacterium (assembly GCA_034667185.1). GTDB lineage: Bacteria > Chloroflexota > Chloroflexia > QHBQ01 > JADMIH01 > JADMIH01. The sequence goes on from JAXDKH010000172.1 coordinate 405, forward strand.
GAGAGTCGGGTTGCGGCAAGACCACGGTGGGCCGCACGCTGCTGCGCCTTACCCCCGCAACCGGCGGTGAGGTGCGCTTCCAGGGGAAGAACATTTTCGACCTCAAGGCCGACCAGTTGAAGAGGGTCCGCAGGGATATGCAGATCATCTTCCAGGACCCCTTCTCCTCGCTCGACCCCCGCGTACCCATCGGTGAAAGCATCGGTGAGGGCCTCATCATACACGGTGTGTCCAAGAGCGAGCGCCAGGACCGCGTGTACGACGCGTTGGCTCACGTGGGTCTGCTCCCAGAGCACGCTCGGCGCTATCCGCACGAGTTCTCAGGCGGCCAGAGGCAGCGTATCGGCATCGCCCGCGCGCTGGTGCTACGCCCCAAGTTCATTGTGTGCGACGAACCGGTGTCGGCCCTCGACGTGTCGATCCAGTCGCAAGTGCTCAACATCTTGAAGGACCTGCAGGGGGAGCTAGGCCTTACCTACCTCTTTATCGCGCATAACCTGAGCGTGGTGGAGCACATCTCCGACCGCGTGGGCGTGATGTACCTGGGCAAGATGGCCGAGCTTGCGGAACGTACCGCGCTGTTCGCCAGCCCGCAGCACCCGTACACCCACGCGCTACTATCGGCCATCCCTATCCCCGACCCGAAGATCAGGCGCGAGCGCATCATCCTCAAGGGTGACGTGCCCTCGCCGCTCAACCCGCCGACCGGCTGCCGCTTCCACACGCGCTGCTGGCTGGCGCAGGATATTTGCAAGCAGCAAGTGCCGGAGTGGCGCAATGTGGCCCCTCCCGGCCAGTTGGAGCACTTCGTCGCGTGCCACTTCGCGCCGTTTACCAAGATGCCGCTGCCGGGCGAAACAAGCTCGCTCATCGGCAAGGACGAGACGACAGTGGTGCACCACTAGGCTTCAGATGTTTTATACGAGACGGGCGGTGGAGAGTTCTCTGCCGTCCGTTTCCTTTTAATCAGCTTCTCGGCCCCTATCGCGGCGGCCAGCACGATGAAGGGTTCAGCCGGGGCGCGGATGCGGGTGTCAGACCAAAAGACCAGCCCAATCAGCATCGTGCCCGCGATGAACACCAGGACCATGCCACCATTGTACCGGTCTCGTCGGCACACCCACAGCCCCGCCAGAAAGAACGGGAGCAGCACCAGCACCGTGGCGCCCGCGCCCCTCGTAAAGATTGTGGCACCCGGAAAGACGTTCCAGAAGCGGAGAAACTTGCCCAGCAACAGCAGCGGCACGTCTTGCGGGTGAGAGGTAAGGTAACGCAGGCCGTACTCGTAGCCCTTCCTGTCGAGCAGGCCGGGGTTGTTGCCGAGTGATATGTACTCCCGGTAATCAGGCAGCATCTCGGCGGGCACGTAGCGCCCCCAGTGCTCGCCGGGTTTCGCTGTGTACTCGTTGTTGCTTATCCAGAAGACGTAGCCTCCCGCCGAAGAGCCATAGCCGGAGGTCAGCGGTATGAACTGGTTGTACTCAGCGAAGTTGCGCACAATCCAGGGCGACAGGGCGAGCGCCGCCCCGGCTACTAACAGCCCTGGACCCAATAGCTTTTTCCGGCCCGGCAATACCAGCACCAGCCACAGCACAAGTCCCACCACCACCAGTATCGCAGTAGGGCGGGTCAGCAGCGCCAGGCCAAGCACCACGCCTGCGCCCAGCAAGCGCCAGCTTCCAGCCCGAATTGGTGAGACCAGGAGAGCAGCCAGCCCGGCATAGGCCACTACCAGCAGGTTTTCCGTCGCCAGGTACCGGCTCCAGAAGATGCTGAAAGGGTAAAGCGCAAAGACTACCGCTGCGGCCATGCCAACGCTGGGGCTCCAACCCTTGCGGCCAATGTAGTACAGGAGCGGAACGGCCCCCGCCAGCAGCGCGGCCTGGACCACTCGCGCCACCAATGGCTGTACCCCGAAGCTGCTGTAAACCAGCCACAGCAGCACAGGCAGGCCGGGCGAGCGATTGACCTGCGGGACGCCCTGCAGGCTATAGCCCTGCCCCGAAAGCAGGCTCTTCGCCAACTCGTTGTAATCAACCTCGTCCTCTTGAGGCGGCGCGAACAGGCCACCGGATGCCACCAACCACCCCAGGCGCAGCGCAAAGGCCAGCAATACCAGGCCGCACAGCACAAGCCCCGGCCTGGACAAAGCCCACGACCAGAGCGACGTTATTGCATGAGCAAACCTGGACAGGTGCGACCCTCCTGTGACTCAGATCAGATTCGTCAATAGTTGAAGTGGAGCACCCAAGCTTCGCATTGTCATTCCAAGCACAACGAGGAATCAGGTGGATACGGAAGAAAGGGAAATGGCGCTCAATAGTGGCCTTGCCTACGTTTCTCCGCATTGCAACTTAGAACGACCGCCACCTGATTCCTCGCTACGCTCGGAATGACAAGTACTGACTGTGGCACCATAAATATGCAAACTGGCACATACGAACTAAAACAGCACAGTACGTCAGGCAGCTTCAACCCCGCGCCGACAGCTTCTCGTAGGAGGAAACCAGCCTGCTCACCTGGCTCTGCCACGTGTATAGAGGGGCCACCCGGCGCATGTTGGCTCTGATATGCGCGCCGCTATCCGGCAGGGTGAGCACCTGGTTGATAGCCTTTGCGTAACTCTCAGGGGTATTCAAATCGGCCAGCACGCCCAGGTTATCGGTAGCTATTACCTTGCGCAGGAACGGGAAGTCGCTGGCGACTATCGGCAGGCCCGCCTGGATGTAGTCGAACAGCTTGTTTGGGGAGGAGTAGTAGTTGTTCAGGTCCACTGCCTGGTACGGGATGAGGCCCATGTCCGCCGACGCGCAATAAGGCAGGAGCTCCCGGTGCGGCACGGCGGGCAGAAAGTACACCCTCCCAGGCGCTTCCGCTGCGGCCATGCGTGCCAGCACCTCCTGGTAGTCCCCGTAGCCAATGAAAATCACCGCCGCATCGCCCGCCAGCAAGGGCGCGCACTTCACCAGGTTCTCCAGGCCCCGGCCCTCGCTCATCCAGCCCTGGTACAGGACTACCTTGCGGCTGTCGGGCAAACCCAGGCGCTCGCGCAGGAGGTTGTAGCCCCTGGTAGGGTCGAAATCGGGCGGTGGGTCGGGACAGTTCATCACCACCAGCGGGGCGGGCACGCCATAGCGTTTCGATAGCTCCTCACTGATGAACTCGTTCACGGTCACCACCAGGTCGGCGCGTTTGATGAACTTGCGCTCGAGCCGGGTCCAGGCTTTGCGCCGCAGCTGTATCCAGCGGTTGCCGATCTCGGTGAAAAGCTCGTGTGAGTCGTACACGACCCTAGCCCCGTTGGCAGCGGCCGCAGCGCATGCAAGCTCAAGGTTGTTCAGGTCGTGCGAGTGGTACACATCGGCCTTTGCTGCTATTGCCCTGTCGAGAGCCCTCATCGTGAAAGTGTGCCGCATGGTCAGCACACTCCAGAGGGCCGCCGCATTGCTGCCGTGGTGCATACCGGCGAGCCGGTACAGCCAGGTAAAGCGAGGGTCGCGCCCTCTCACCGCTACCCACTCGACCGGCACGCCGTCAATTACCTCCCGTGCGTCTTCGGTGCCCGCGGGGCGCGACATGATATGCACGTCATGCCCCGCATCGATGAGGCTGCGGGCCTCCTGGAGGATGCGCCGGGTGACTATCGGCTCCTGCACGATCATCAGCACCTTCATACTAGCGCTGTCTCCCAAGGACCTGCCGGTAAAGGCGAACTAATCGAGCCGAGACGCTCGCCTGACCGAAGCGCGCCTCCGCAATCTCCCGCAGGTGCGAAGGGGGGAAATCACCGGGCCTGCTAAGCACGTCGATGATACCATCTGCCAGGGCCGCTGAGTTGGCTTTGTCCACCAGCACTCCCAGATCGGGCGTAACCACACCTTCCGGGCCGCCGCAACGGGTCGCCACCACCGGCACCCCGGACGACATCGCCTCCACCACCACGACCCCGAAAGTCTCAGCGAGCGAGGACACCACCAGCACATCATAGCCGGGCATCATCTCGACCACCTCCTCGTGTCGCAGAATGCCGTGAAAATGGCACAGGTCTGCCACCCGCAGTCGGCGGGCAAGCGTCTCGTACTCGCGCCGGCTGCGGCCATCGCCCACAAGATCCAACGTCACCGCGACGCCTCGCTTTCTCAGTATCGACACAGCGCCTATCAGGTAGTCTACCCCCTTTATGCTGGTTATCATCTCCCCAACGAACAACAGCCGGGCCGGGCAATCTGCACTGCGCACCTCGCTTTTCACGGCGAACTCCCGCACATTCACAACGTTCGGCACAATCTCTATACGCCTGCGAATCTGTCGATACGATAGTATCTGGTCGCGCAAGGCCGCGCTCACTGCCACCACACGGTCAGCCCTGCGGATTGCGAAACCTGTAGCGAGGGCCGCCGGACGACTCCGCATCAGGTTAGAGAAAGGGCCGGTGTGCTCTGTCAGCACCACTGGCACGCGCCAGAGCAGCTTGATTAGAGCGCCCGAAAGTCCGGCAGGCAGCGCCACGTGCGCGTGCACCAGGTCGGGGCGTACTTTCAGCAGCCGCAAGCCCGCGTAGCCAAGCAATCCCCACAGCACGGCCAGGAACCGCCATACACCCGGTACGGTTGGCATAAGCAACCGGTAGACCGGTATGCTTTCCTCCCGGCGCATGTGCAGTAGCTTGGGCCCGCGCAGCCAGGCGGACAGTGAGACACGGTCGACGAAGAGTACCGTCACATCTACGTCCGGCCTGCATGCCAGCGCCTTCGCCTGCTCCTGAATAAAGACGCCGCCCACCGGGTACCTCTCGGTCGGGTACCACGAGGGCAAGATGAGCACCTTTATTTTATCATCTGGGCCTTGCACTCGTGGCTATCTCCTGCGCTCGCCCGCCGCCCCACTGCCGACCTGCCCGGCGGGTCGCCCCCGAAGCGCGGCGCGAATCCCGGCCAGTCCCAACGACACCTGCCCAGGAGTAATCGCCTTTAACAGGAACAGCACCACAACGTAGCCCAGCATGAGCACCGTCGTGAAGGCCAGCGACATCCAGACTGACGGCTGCACCATGACATTGAAGGCCGCGGCGATTGCCACCGCCACCGACCCTGTCAACCATACCCAGGCCATTCTTACACCGTCAAAAGGTATCGGGTAGACGCGTTGGGACATGATATACAGCAGCACGACTAATAGCAGGTTCGCAACCAACGCAGCGATAGCCGCCCCGATAATGCCCCAAATGGGGATAAGTGCGGCATTCAGAACTACGTTGGCGAGCGCTGCTACCATATTGGTCCAACCTACATGCCCGGTGCGCTGAGCGAGGTTCAGCCCCAACGCCGAGATGTAGTATAAGCCGACAGACGCAGCGCCGAGGGCAAGCAGCCCAATTACCGAAGAAGCCGGGGCATAGTCGCCTTTAGCGAGCAGCAGCACGATGGGCGCGGCTCCTCCAAGCAGGACCGCGCTCCCCACCGACCCGGCGGTGTAGAGCATGGCCACCCTGGAGTACACGCGGTGTGCGTCGGGTGCTTTGGCGATGGAGAGGCTGAAGGGCGACCACGCGTACTGGAAAGCATACACTGCTATCCCTAGCACCGAAGCGATCTGCGCTCCCACCCGGAATACGCCCGCGTCGCCCGTGCTGAGGAGGCGTGCCACGAAGAAAGTATTGGAGAAGCTGACCACCCATAGGGCGGCGGCGGCGGGCACCAGTGGAGCGCCCAGCTTGAGCATCCTGGCTGCCACGGGCCAGGCTTCCGAGGTGAGCAGTTGCCAATCGACCGCCGAGCGCACCGTCCACAACCCCGCGATAGCTGCTACTGCTGTGCCCGCCAGGGTGCCCAGCAGCGCTCCCATCACGTCCATGTGCAGGCCCACCACCAGGTAGATGCTTGTGGAGAGTACCAGCACTGTCAGCCCGACGTTTAGCAGAGCGAAGGCGCGGGGCCGAAACTGCAAACGCAAGATGCCCGCCACCACCAGTTGCAGCATGTTGAACGGCAGCACCGCTATGCCCACCCGCAAGAGATCTGCGTAGCGCTCGGAGCCGGTAAGGAGGCCCGACACGGGGCCGGATAGCAGCACGAGCACTATGGTAAGCAGCACCGACGCCAGCACGGAGATGAGCAGCCAGAGCGTTGTGATACGCTGCCGTTCGAGAGGAGAGTCGGTGTCGAAGAAGAGGATGGAGGTCGCCCCGTCCAGCCCCAGCGCGGCAACCGCCACCAGCAGAGCGCCGAAGATGCTCACTATTTGCCATGCGCCATAGCTCTCCGTGTCCTGGAACACGCGAGTATACACCGGGAGGAGCACCAGCCCCGATACGCGCGCGGCCGCCCCGGCCAGGCCGTAGACGACGGCGTCCTTGGAGAGACTAGAGAGCCTGGATAGCACGTAGGTAGCTCGCGGAGATATCCGGTAAGTAAGAGTCGTGTGTCAATTTTGCCTTAGCTGGCTCTCAACTCCAGGAGAAACTGGCACAGCGCCACGTTGTGCGGATGTAGCATGCGCATCCGCGTCAAAGTTGTAGAGCGCCAGGGAACGGGCCGCCACATGGTGCATCTCATGCTCACGACGCACGTACTCGAGGCCACGGCGGCCAAGGTCTGCCCAACTCTCTGGCTGAGTGATGAGCGACTCAAGCACGTAATAAATGCTGCCTGGATCGGCCGAAATTACCGGCAGGTCGGGCGGGTAGAAACGCCTCAGGTCCTCGCGTATGCGGCAGATTACCGGCAGGCCCCTCGCCATCATCTCAATGGCAAACATGCTATATGCGCCAAGCATCAGTTGGTCCGCCGCGATATCAGCCTGCTCTGAGAGAATTTGTACTTGCCGGTGGGATAGACCCACGGGCAGACTAATTTCAACAGGATACCCGGCCGCCTTTAGCCTCTCAACCGCCGCAAGCAGGTATTTAGTACCCTTTATGTCGCGGTCGGTCGGTGCGTGGATAATACGGACCGGGTCCGAGTGGGATACCGGCCCTCGCCGCGATAGCTTCGGCGTCCACTTTTCCAGGTCAACCGAGGCGGGCAGTACGCGCGCTCCCGGAACAAACTCCAGCAAGTCTGGAGTCGATACAAGTGCCACATCGCACGCCGAGAGATCCGGGTGTTTCAACTGTTTGCACCTCTGCAAGACGCAGTCGGTACATGCGCTCAGTGAATAGTGACTGAGGGTATGTTCCCGCTGGCGTATGTCGCAGCCACAAAAATGGAAGACGATGCGCGTGCCCAGGGCGCGAAGCACGGGTAAGTCTGGGTAAGGGTGCGGCAGTAAGGTGTTGCCGAAGTAGAGATGGAATACATCGTAGCGCCCGAAGGCTCCCAGGGCGAACATCCCCATGAGGGCAGCCTTCTTGACACGTCCGTCCGTTGCTTTTAGACCTAACGACCGGTCCACACCAAAGCCGAACGGGCGCGCAAAATATTCGACGGAAGTTGCGTCAAAGCCGAGGTCCCGTTGCGCTCTGGCAAGGAGTCCAGCCCTTCCGGCGATGTTGGCCGGGGCATGGAGAATTCTGGGTTTACGCGCGGAAGACGAGGGCCTGTGTGTAGGTTCCATACCGCAAAATTATAGCACAGTCGGGCGTGTTTGCTGGCGGTATATCTCCAGCCACTGCCGCACGCGGGTGCTAATCGGACTGCGTAGCCTGGCCTGCGGTGTCTGAGCGTCCGCCGTCGAGTTGACGCCTGCCGGGCACCAGAGCAAGCAGCAGATCTACCAACTCACTCTCCCGACGCACGAACGTGAAGCGACTGCTCACGTGGCGGCGGACGGCGTCCCGTCGTTCCTGTGGTGCATCCAGCGTACGCCGGACGGCCTCAGCTATGGCGCGTGCATCCCCAAAAGGCACGTACTCACCAAGCCCACCCGTAACCTCCGGCAGCGAAAAGACCCTGGTCACCACGGGTATAGCGCCGCACGACATCCCCTCGGCCACCGCAATGCCGAACCCCTCGTGGGCCGACGCCTGGACGTAGCAGGCCGCCGTGCCGTACAGGTCCCTCAGTTCTTCGGGTGGCAGGAAACGGTCGATGAAGTCCACGTTAGGTGTAGCACCGGCCCTCAGCTTCTCAATAGAGCCATCCGGGGAGCGCCCGACCAGGGCAAACTTCACACCTGGCGCATACTGTGCTGCCTCAACGAAGGCACCAAGCCCCTTCTGCACAATCGAGCTTTCTATGACGGGCGATACCGTCACAGCCACCGCCCCACGCGCTATGTCCGGCTGAGGGGAGAAGAAGTCCGTGTCTATGCCCTGGTACAGAGTCACCATGCGCCGGGGCCGCGAGTACTTGCGCACCTGCTGCGCCGCGCTTTCCGACATAGCCATTGTAAGGTCCGCGAGTGCCAAAGTGGGCCGGATGAAGAGCCTGAACAAGGGGAAGCGCATGGCCCCGAAACCAATCCGGGGAATGCTCACCACATCGAAGCCCCCGGTGAAGAAGCCCACCTTCACGCCCAGCAACTTCGCAAGCAGCGTAGCCGGGAGCGCGTAGCTCGGTACGATGAACCACATAAGCAACACGTCGGGTCGCTCGAACAGCAACCGGCGCAGCAAGCCCAGGAAGAGCCGCCGCTTGCCCCTGTTGTGCAACATAACATCAAGGTGGAAGTGGCGGCTCAGCGCCTCAATGTCCCACTGCATAAAAGCCGCGGGTTCATAAGGCAGCAACAGTAGCACCTTAAGCACCGGCGGCGACGATGATCCGGGCATTACGGCCTAGCCTATTCCAATGTATGCCATACCCGCGTCGGTTATTACTTCGGCATCGAGGGCGTTGCGCCCGTCCAGTACCACATTGCAAC
>JAXDKH010000173.1:0-9169 GCA_034667185.1 Chloroflexia bacterium
CGAGAATGTGTCCTCATAGGTGACGGCTTTGCTCGCTGGCGGCAGAGCCGGTGCAGAGGGGATGGGGGTAGCGGTGGGTTCGGGCGTGCCGCTGACGGTCGGCTCGACTATGCCACCGCCTGGCACCGACTCGCGCGGTCGCGGAGGCTGGTAGAAGTTCGGCAGCCCCTTGCTGTCGAACACGCTGGGGCCGCCCGCCTTGTCGAGGAGTTCGCTGCCGAGTAGCCCTAACTGCACCTCGAAGCGCGTGCCTTTTAGCTCAGGGTGCAACTCGAGACGGTTGCGCTCGAAGTACTGCACAGTATAGGGCTTACCGTCAGACTTATTCACCTCGGTAAATGGCTCCGAAATCGGGTAGCCATAAACGGGTAGACCTCCGGTCGTCTGCCAGTACTCCAGCAGCTTGCCGGAAAGGTTGTGCTGGGTCTCGGAGAAGAACTGCGCACCTGTCTGCTTTGTCGCCGGCTTGAACGGGGTTTCTCCCTTGCGACTATCTGTGACCTGGGCGCCAAGCAGTTGAAGCTCGACTTTGTAGGGGTCGGGGTTCTTGGGGTTGTAGGTGAATAGGGCGCGCTCGAACCACTGGGCGTCGTAACCCTGGCCGGTGGGGAACACCAGGGTGCATGGCAAGCCGAACTGCGCCAGGCCACCGTGCTCCAGCCAGTATTTCTCAAACGGACCCCAGATGGTCTTGCCTGTCTCCCTGAAAAAGGTGTCGCCCCTGGCCGGCACGGTCTGCAGAAGCATAGAGCCAAACAGACATAGCGTCATGGCAGCAATGATACCCCTTTGTGTGCCCCTCATCGGTACTCTCCCCTTTACCCCACTTTGATATTTGTTGTGCGATCTCTAACGCAAGTATAACCGCTGGAAGGCCCCGGCGGTTGCATACCTGGTGGAGCTTTCCCTGCCCACGCAACGCTTCGCGCTGTTGCAGACTCGATGGCAATCACGTATATTGTGCATCGGCGGGGCGGGCGCTTTGGGGTTCTGCACAATGCTTCGCGACTACGTTGATAAGGCGGCATCGATAATTTGGCAAGATATTTGGTCACGGGGGCCGCGGGTTTTATCGGCTCCAACATCGTAGAAGAGCTTTTGCGGCGAGGCGAGTCGGTCCGCGCGCTCGACAACCTGGCTACCGGGCGGCGCAGCAATCTACAGCCCTTTTTGCAACAGATCGAACTCATCGAGGGCGATATCACCGATGATGCTGTCCTGGCAGGGGCTATGGAGGGTATAGACTATGTCCTCCACCAGGCAGCCCTGCCTTCGGTGCCTCGCTCTGTAGAGGACCCCCTATCGGCGCACGAGGCAAACGCCACGGGCACGTTGAAGGTGCTGCTGGCAGCCCGCGACGCCGGTGTGAAGCGGGTGGTATATGCCTCCTCGTCTTCGGTGTACGGCGACAGCCCTACTCTGCCTAAGCGCGAGGATATGCCCACCGCGCCGATGTCGCCATACGCCGTGAACAAACTCACCGGGGAGGACTACTGCAAGGTCTTTGCGCAGGTGTATGGCCTGCCCACCGTGGCTTTGCGCTATTTCAACGTGTTCGGACCGCGCCAGGACCCCAAGTCCCAGTATGCGGCGGCCATCCCTGGCATTGCCTCCAAGATGCTGCGTGGAGAGCCTCCCACGATCTACGGTGACGGCCTGCAGACGCGCGACTTTACCTACGTGCAGAACGTTGTGAACGCCAACCTGCTTGCGTGTGAGCGCGAGGAAGCGATTGGACTGGCGATCAACGTAGCGTGCGGAGAACGGATCTCGCTGCTCGATCTGGTGTCTCAGCTAAACGTAATCCTGGGCACGGACTTTGAGCCTGATTTTGCGCCCACACGTGCCGGTGACGTGAAACACTCCCTTGCGGACATCAGCTTGGCCGAACGCAGTCTGGGCTACCGCGTCGATGTTGATTTCAAAGAGGGCCTGGAACGTACGGTGGAGGCTTTGAAGAAAGCAGGCGGTTAAACGCGGTATTGTGCTCGGGTGAATAGGGAGGAAGGCACAGGTTGGAGTTCGAAGAGTACCGCATCATGCGCGAGGCCGAGGATGTGCACTGGTGGTATCGAGGCTTGCGCGGCGTGATGTTCACCCTGCTGGGACTGGAGCGAGGTGAGGGCCTTCGGACCAGGATACTTGACGCAGGCTGCGGCACGGGCGGCAACATATACGCTCTTGAGCAAGCGGGTTTCGGCCACGTGCTCGGCTTCGACTACAACTCCCACGGCATCTACTTCTGCCGGGAGCGCGGTCTCGACAATATCTGCCAGGGCTCCCTGATGTCGGTGCCCTTCCGCGACAACTCGCTTGAAATAATCGTCTCCTGCGACGTCATAAACGACGAAGGGCTACCAGACGAGATGCAGGCGCTGCGTGAATTGTACCGCGTGCTGGCACCCGGCGGAAGGCTCTTCCTGAACCTGCCTGCTTACAATTTCCTCAAAGGCGAGCACGATAAGGCTACAAGCGTTGCGCGTCGCTATACGACACGTGGCATTGCGAAGCAGCTTCGCTCGGTCGGGTTCAAGGTCCAGCGAGTGACCTACTGGAACATGTTCCTCTTCCCCCTGGTGTTGGCAGTGCGCTCGGTGAGTCGGCTTCGGGGCCGGGATGAGCACGAACAAGCACGCTCCGATATCAACGTACCGCCATCTCCGTTCAACTCGATACTAACGATGGTGCTTGGCCTGGAGCACAAGCTGCTGAGGCGAATCAATCTGCCGTTCGGCTCGTCTGTAGGCGTAGTGGCAGTCAAGCCGCGGCGGGCGTAAATGCACCTCAGGACGACCGAAAAGCGTAGCGCCAGGCACGTGGCTTCCTTGACAAGGCCGGAGGCCTCTGATATAATTTGGCTGTTGAATGCGGAAGTGGCGCAGCGGTAGCGCGTCTCCTTGCCAAGGAGAAGGTCGCGAGTTCGAATCTCGTCTTCCGCTCCAATGGGGAAGCTTTTTGGAGCTTGCCCCATTTTCATTTCTGCCGCCGGAGTGGCGTAATGGCAGCCGCGCTCGACTTAAAATCGAGTGGGGAAACCCGTGCGGGTTCGAATCCCGCCTCCGGCACACATAGCTGGTGTGTTCTAGATCTGCGCACTACTTGGGCTCTTGACGCCCCCTTTTGTTTGTGGGGCAGTTTTAGCACGCACGAACTGCCAGAGAACTGCTGCCCTAATCCTGTTACATGTGGGATGCCTCCGTGAGTGCGCGGGAGCAACCCGATACGACATGGCAAACCGCACTCTAATGGAGGAAATCTTAGATGAACGGTACCTCGAACGGTTCCCTGGACAGAAGTTCCTCAGACCTTCCCAACTCCGCCGACGCCGAGCACCGTGTCGAGAACTATGTACTGGACGCTGACTTTGCGTGGGTGGCCTCCTCGCTTATCGAGTGTCGCGACAACATACTCAGTTCCTGGCTCAGTGCTGCTGGAGAGCAGTCGTTTCACAATGGGCGTAGAGATCTCGCGGTTGCGGACCATATTCCGGCACTGCTTGATGGTGTCACTGACCTTCTCAAAACCAGTATCCCACGCTGGGTAGACCCTTATGCTCCGATGGATAATGACGCTGTGCTGTCCGCGGCGCAGGCACACGCCCGCATGAGGGCCGAACAAGGGCTACGACCCCCAGATGTAGTGGTTGAGTTCCGCTTGCTCAGGCAGGAGATATGGCGGGCCATGCGGGAAGTCGTGCCGGACACTGCGCCGAGCAGCGATGTAATTGGTGCTCAGATGATGGTGAATGATGCCATCGATGGTGCGATTTCTCTGGCGCTTAGTGCTTATACGGACCAGATTGAGCAGTTGCGAGAAGAATTCCTTGCCTTCAGCATGCATGAGGTTTTGCAACCTCTTACCGTCCTCATGGGACAGGCAGGTCTGGCAGAACTGAAATTGTCGAAGTCTCCTCCCGACGTGGAGGGCGCGCTGCTTGCAACCGGGCGCATTCGTGATGCCGCGCAGCGAATGACCTCTATGCTCAAGTTGCTATCTTCTGCGTCACGGGTGGCGCTTGGCAGCCTTGAGCTACACCCAACCGAGGTGGACCTGGCTGTTATCTTGCACCAGGCGATCGTGAGACTTGCTCTGGACGCACAGAAACGCGTTTCAGTCGAGCAGTCCTCTGACGTAAACACTGTTGGTCGTTGGGACCCCGACCAGCTGGAGCATGTCTTCGTCAACCTGCTCGCTAACGCCGCCAAATACTCGCCTGAAGGCTCCCCTATCGAAATTACGCTTCGCGGGCGCAGTGGGGGCAAACACGACGCTACCGAGGATAAGAAGCGTACGGAGAGCGATGATGCTGGGCAAGAAGCTATAGAAGTAACCATACGCGACTATGGCATCGGTATACCCTCCAAGGATCTGCCCAAGCTTTTCAGGCGGTATGTGCGGGCTGAGAACGCTAACACTGGCGGTGCAGAGGGTTTCGGGTTGGGCTTGTACATGTCCAAGGGGATCGTTGAGGCTCATGGAGGCACTATCTCAGCTACCTCCGCGGGGCCCAACCAGGGCACCACAATACTGGTGACCTTACCAATGCAGCCACCCGCCAGAGCCTGAGATAGTAACCGCTTCACCGGTGAACACAGGTTGTGTTACTCTAGGCTTATAAGCACTAGCAGAACTATCGTCACAGTTGCATATTGACAGCGATACAGGCTTAGTTGTATACCATTATGGGTCGCGGTGAGCGTGACAGGTCGAAGTGACATTAATTGTAAGGGTGCCACGTGCCTATCAGCCGTGGGGCCGCCGTTTACCAGCTTCCAGGTCTTCTCCCAGCAATTGCTTTTATCTCGGCCCGTTCACTCTTGAGTCCTCCCCAGCCTACTCTGGGCTCCCTTCGAAAATATGTCCTCACTGCTCATGAATGAGAGAAGACCCTGCACAGGACGCTCTGATTGGACGCGGCTCACGTCGGGCCAACTACAGTAGTAGCCGAGGAAAGGGGGTGAGCAATTATGGTGTGCCGGTCTCACCGGCAATAAGCAAGTCATTACGCCTGTGCGACCCTATGAACTGGGTTTGTTGATCTCGCCACGCATAGAGATCCAGGGCAATTCTCACGCACACAACTGCTGCATGGTCCGAATCTTGCAGCCACGCGGGGCGCGAGACCAACACGAATGAGAGGTCTTTGGTACCCACTTTCAATATCAGAAGGAGGAGTTCTTCAATGCGGAAGTATTTTAAACTGGTCGTGCTCTTTGTGATTGCCACAATGTTGCTTACGGCCTGCGGTGGCTCGCCAGCAGCCACACCCGTGCCGGCCACTGCAACCACTGCACCGGCCGCCGATACAGCTACCACAGAGCCTGTGGCTGCTGACACCGCGACGACCGCCCCGCAACAACCAGCGGTCAAGGATACAGCCACGACGGCACCGGCGGCTGCCGACACCGCTACCACCGCCCCTGAAGCTGCCGCCACCCCTACCGTGGTTATGGGCCAGCCTTCTAAGGAAGGCGTGCTGACCCTCTGGGTGCAGCGCCTGGCAGTGCCCGCTGTCACCGAGGCCGGCAAGCAGTTCACTGCAAAGTACGGCATCCCGGTTTCCATCCAGGAACTTGAGTTCGGCCAGATTCGCGACCAGCTCAAGACCGCAGGCCCCGCCGGTGAAGGCCCCGACATCATCGCGGGCGCTCACGACTGGCTCGGCGAACTGGTGACCAACGGCTTGCTCGAGCCGCTCGACCTGGGCGACAAGAAAGCGAGCTTCGACCCGGTTACCGTCCAGGCTTTCACCTACGACGGCAAGCTGTACGGTCTCCCCTACGCCCTCGAAGCTATCGCATTGCTCTACAACAAGGACCTGGTGCCCACGCCTCCCGCGACCTGGGACGAGCTGAAGACCATCGCCAAGAAGCTCCAGGACGAAGGCAAGGTTGACCAGGGCTTTGTGCTACAGCAGGGCGACCCCTACCATGCATATCCTCTGTGGACCGGCTTCGGTGGCTATGTGTTCAAGCAGAACCCCGACGGCACCTACGATCCCAACCAGGTAGGCCTCGACAGCCCCGGCGGTATCAAGGCCATCAAGGAAATTGACCAGATGGTGAAGGACGGCCTGCTGCGCAAGGACATCACCGGCCAGATCGGTGAGACCCTCTTCTCGACCGGCAAGTCCGCCATGACCGTCGGTGGTCCGTGGCGTCTGGCCGACCTGCGCAAGGCTGGTATCCACTACGGAATCGCCCCACTCCCGAAGATGGAGGTGCAGCCGCAGCCGTTCGTTGGCGCGCAGGGCTTCATGGTATCCGCGTTCGGCAAGAACAAGGACATCGCCAAGGCGTTCTTGACCGAGTTCATGGCCGCAGACGAGCCGATGAAGGCCATGTACACCGCTGACCCGCGCATTCCGGCCTGGTTGCCTGTCCAGAAGGAAGTGGCTGCCTCGTCCGATCCTAACGACAAGGACATAGCGGCGTTCGCAACATCAGCCTCGGTGGGCGTGCCTATGCCTGCCATTCCGCAGATGTCCTCGGTCTGGGAAGACTGGACCAAGGCTATCAACCTGGTATTCCAGCAGCAGGAAGAACCTGGAAAGGCTATCACCGATGCAGCCAACTCCATCCGCGCAAAGCTCAAGCCGTAGCGGTGGAGATTCAGGTTCGGGCAAAGAGGGAGGCGCGCGTGGGCGCGCCTCTCTTCCAACCTCCAGCCTGCTCCTACGCATACTCGGACTGCTCTTTATCGATGCGGTAGCCTTCTACTTTGCCTACGCGCTCTTTGGGCAAGGGCAGACGGCCGCTGGTGTCATTCTCCTTATCGTCACGGCAATCCTAAACTGGGTATTCCTCGACGACAGAGTCTACCCGTGGCGCTGGTTCTCGCCTGGCCTTCTCCTTATGCTGCTCATGGTGGTGTACCCTCTCGGCTTCACGCTTTACACCTCGCTCACGAATTACAGCGACGGCCACCTGCTTTCCAAGGAGCAAGTGCTGGCTCAACTCACCAGCCAGTACTTCCAACCCGAAAACTCCGTCAGCTACACCTGGACCGCCTACCGCAATCCCGATGGCACTTTCCTGTTGGTCTTTCAGGACCCGCAGGGCAACCGTTTGGTCGGCAATGAGCAGGAAAGTCTCAAGCCGTTCACAGGCACGGGCGATTTACCTGCCACGTTGAGCGACTCCGCAGGCAAGCAGTATCAAAAGCTGGAGCTGACTCAGACCCTTCAGTACCTTGGCACCTTGACCAAGTTGCAGTTCAAGAGTGGTGACAAGGAGATTAAAGTCGGAGGTCTGGGTAGAGCGAGCGAGTCGTTGCAGAGGTACGTCCACGACCCGGCCACGGACAAGCTCACCGACCAGCAGACCGGCGTGGTCTACACTCCCATACGCGGCCTCTTTACGGCCCCTGACGGTAAGACCCTCAGCCCCGGCTACAGCGTGGTCGTGGGCCTCGACAACTTTGTGCGTGTGATCGGCGACGACAACATCAAGGGGCCGTTTGTATCCGTCTTTATCTGGAACCTGGTCTTTGCTCTCCTGTCGGTGCTGTTAACGTTCAGTGTAGGCCTGGGTATGGCCTTGGTCTTGAACGACAAGAACCTGCCGCTGAAGGGCATGTGGCGCTCACTGATAGTCATTCCCTACGCCATCCCGGCTATCATCAGCACGGTCGTTTGGGTCGGCCTGCTCAATCCCAACTACGGGCAATTCAGCGGTCTGATTGCCAGCATCTTCGGCCACTCCCCCGATTGGTTCTCCAACGGCACCTGGGCCAAAGTGGGCATACTCCTGATCAACACCTGGTTGGGGTACCCGTACATGATGCTGATATGCCTCGGTGCCCTCCAATCCATTCCCACCGACATGTTCGAAGCCGCTGAGATCGACGGCGCGCCTGCCTGGACCCAGTTCTTCAGGCTCACCCTGCCGCTGCTCCTGGTGGCCGTTGCACCCCTCCTGATCGGCTCGTTCGCGTTCAACTTCAACAACTTCGGCGCGATTGAAGCCTACAACCGGGGAGGGCCGCCCATCCCTGGGGCCGCCACCCCGGCGGGCCAGACGGACATCCTCCTGTCGTACACCTTCCGGCTGGCGTTCGGCGCGGGACAAGGCGCTGACTATGGCCTGGCTTCCGCTATTGGCCTCTTCATATTCGTGTTGGTGGCAGGTCTTACCGCCTTCAACTTCCGCTTCACCAGGCGACTGGAGAATCTGGTATGAGCCTAGAAACAGTACGCAGAGAGGCAGCCACGGCCTCACGCGCGGCAGTACGCGCGGGCAACCTCACGGCTACCCGCCGCATCAAGCTGGTGTTCAAGCTATTCCTGGTGATACTGGCTACGGTTTTCGCACTGTACCCGGTAGCCTGGATCATTTCGGCATCGTTCAACCCGCTGAACTCCCTTGTCGGTCTGAGCTTCATTCCCAGGGGGGCTACATTAGCCAACTACCAGAAGCTGTACAGCGATCCCCAGACGCCCTTCGCCCTTTGGATATTCAACTCGGCGAAAATCGGGATAATCTGCGCGGTGATCATCGTGTCGCTGACGGCCCTTTCCGCTTTCGCCTTCAGCCGCTTCAACTTCAGAGGCAGGCGCGGCACGCTCCTGACGGTTATGCTGGTGCAGCTATTCCCCAACACGCTGGCGCTCGTGGCCCTCTTCCTAATGCTGCAGCAAATCGGCAACATCAAGGGACTGGAGTGGCTTGGCCTCAACACCCACGGCGGCTTGATCCTCATCTACATCGGGGGAGCACTGGGCTTCAACACCTGGCTAATGAAGGGCTTCTTCGACTCCATCCCCAGGGAGCTTGACGAGGCTGCCACTATCGACGGGGCAAACCGCTGGCAGGTCTTCTGGCAGATCATCCTGCCCCTGTCGCGGCCCATCCTCGCGGTGACTGGAATCCTGACCTTCATCGGCGTGTATGGCGAGTTCCTGGTCGCCCGCCTGATGCTACGCGACAGGAACGAGTTCACCCTGATGGTGGGGCTCTTCCTCTTCGCCAGCGACCGTTCGCAGGAGTGGGGTGTCATCACCGCCGCGGCCCTGGTGGGTGCGCTGCCGGTAGTGATCTTCTTCTTCCTCACTCAGAGGCAAATTGTGAGTGGTCTATCCAGCGGGGCTGTAAAGGGCTAGCAATTGCAGCTTCGGAATGTTAGTTGGGGTACATGGGGCGTGAAATATCACGCCCCTTTCGTACCTCTG
>JAXDKH010000174.1:0-7871 GCA_034667185.1 Chloroflexia bacterium
GCGACCGTGTGACGTTCGCCGTACTCGCTCATGTCCACGCGCACGATAGCTTCCTCGCTGCCGAACATGTAGTCCGCCAGCGCCTTGGCTAGCTCGGTCTTGCCCACGCCGGTAGGTCCGACGAAGATGAAGGAGCCGATGGGCCGTCGCGGGTCGCGGAGGCCGGAGCGGCTGCGGCGGATCGCGTCGCTGACCGCCTCAATCGCCTCGTGCTGGCCGATAACCCGCTTGTGCAGTTCGTTCTCCATGTCGAGCAGGCGGGCTTTCTCCTCCTGCTGCATGGTCTTGACGGGCACGCCCGTCCACTTGGCGACCACCTCGGCCACGTCTTCCTCGTCCACCTGCTCATCGAGGCTGTTGGTCCTGAACCACTCGGTACGGGCCACCTCGAACTCCTCCTCTAGTCGCACCTTCTCGGCCTTCAGTTCCATCGCCAGCGCATAGTCCTGGTTGCTGGAAGCGTCTTCCATCTGCTTTTCCAGGTCTTCCAGCTTGCTCTCAAGCTCGCGCAATTCAGGCGGCATGTTGAACACGGCCAGGCGCACGCGTGAGGCGGCCTCGTCCATCAGGTCGATGGCCTTGTCGGGTAGGAAGCGGTCTGAGATGTAGCGGTCGGACAGGCGCACGGCGGCGTTCACGGCTTCGTCGGTGATGGAAAGGCCGTGGTGCTGCTCGTAGCGGGGCTTGAGGCCCAGCAAGATTTGCACCGACTCCTCGACGGAGGGCTGCTCCACGAAGACGGGGGAGAAGCGGCGCTCCAATGCCTGGTCCTTCTCAATCTTACGGTACTCGTTCAGCGTGGTAGCGCCGATGCACTGCAGGTCGCCACGTGCCAGCGCGGGCTTCAGTATGTTGCCCGCGTCGAGCGCGCCCTCAGCGGCACCCGCGCCCACAATCGTGTGGATCTCGTCGATGAAGAGGATGATCTCTTTGCGGGCGCGCTTCACCTCTTCCATGACGGTCTTGAGACGCTCCTCGAACTCGCCCCGGAACTTGGAGCCTGCCACCATAGAGGGCAGGTCGAGGGAGAGGATGCGCTTACCCTTGAGAAGCACCGGCACCTCGCTGGAGGCGATCAACTGGGCCAGGCCCTCCACGATGGCGGTCTTGCCCACGCCCGGTTCGCCTATCAGCACGGGGTTGTTCTTGGTGCGGCGCACGAGGATTTGCATCACGCGCTGCACTTCGTCCGCCCGCCCGATCATCGGGTCGAGCATGCTTTCGCGGGCCAGCTTGGTGAGATCGATGCTGAACCGCTCCAGGGCCTCGTAGTGCTCTTCGGGGTTGGCGTCGGTCACGCGGCGGTCGCCACGGATTTCGCGCAGGGCGGTATATATTTTCTCCTGGTCGATGGCGGCTTCCTGGAGGATGCGACCCGTGGCCCCACCCCTCTCGTTGGCTATCGCGAGGAAGATGTGCTCGGTGGAGATAAACTCGTCGTTGAGGCGGTCGGCCTCTTCCACGGCACCCTGTAGCACGCGATTGGCGCGGAGGGTTATATAGCCGGTGGTGACGCCTCTACCCACCGCAAAGCTCTGCATGTTATTGAGGGCGCTCTCCAGCCGGCGGACCATCATCTGAGCGTCGCCACCCAGTTTGGTGACTATCTGCGCGGGGAGAGAGCCGCGCTGCTGGAGGAGGGCCAGGAAAAGGTGCTCCACGTCAAGCTGCGTGTGCTGCTTGGCGAACATAATCTGCTGCGCCCGCTGCAACGCTTCCTGTGCCCGGTCGGTAAATCTGCTCATCATCATGTCAATACTTCCAATCTAATATCATGTAGAACGCGCACGGGGTGCCGCTTGTGTGCGCCGGAGCCGGTGGTAACATCTGGAGCCCGTTGAGAAGGCCCGCGTGGTGTTGCGTAGTATACTCCGCTGTGTGCCCTCGTCCCTGCATTTTCCACTTAGTAGCACGGGTGGTGCCATTGAGGAATTTGGGATTTGGGAATTCGGATTGCGGATTCGCCGTTGCGTTCTATGGTCTATTGTATCCCGTCTGCGTTGGTTTAGTATCACCCTTTAGAGTAGTATCTGAGGCTGCTGTATTACGAATCGTAGTTGTGAGGATTAGGTGGTGTGTAATACAAGCATGGGACTACTCGTGGTCTATATCGAGAAACTGCCTGTACCTTTGGATCGTGTCCTCCAGTTCCCGGCGTATGCGATCCATCTCGCGGCGCATCTCGGACATACGCTCCCGCATGTTGAGGATGGCCTCGGCACCCGCCAGGTTGACGCCCAGGTCGTTGGTGAGCCGCATTACGCGCCGCACTCGTTCCAGGTCGCTTTCCGAATAGAGCCGGATTTTCCCCCCGGTTCGGCCCGGTTCCACCAATCCCTCGCGCTCGTAGAGCCGCAACGTCTGCGGGTGAACGCCCAGTACCTGCGCCGCCACGCTGATCACGTAGCGCGGCTGGTCGTCGGCGCTCAGTTCCTGGTAGACCCTGTGGCTTTCGTAGCTGCGGGAGATGCGCCCGGTGGACGCTGAGGCTTTCCTGGGGGCTTGCCTGCCGCCGGTTTGCTCGTCAGGGTGCTCGGCAGCTTGCTCCGTGGAGCGTCTAGCTCGCATCGGTCTGCCCTCCCTCCCGGCTACTGTATATACGATGCAACTCTTCGAAAAGTTGCTTTTCGTCGTCGCTCAGCTGCGTCGGCAGCTGCACTTCGACCCTGGCGTACAGGTCGCCGCGCTTGTCCGGCTGTTTGAGCTGGGGCATACCCTGCCCGCCCAGCCTGAAACTGCGGCCGTTCTGCGTGCCCGATGGTACTCTGAGTGCCAGCTTTGTGCCCTTGAGGGTCGGTACTTCCACTTCGCCCCCCAGAACTGCCGTGTAGAGGGGAAGAGTTACGTTCGTATAGACATCGTCGCCTTTACGCTCAAAACGAGAGTTGGGAAGTACCTTTACCCGGAGATAGAGGTCGCCTTTGCCCCCGCCACCTGTGCCCTGGCCGCCTTCATTGGCTATACGTATGCGCGAGCCGGTGTGCACTCCGGGCGGGATTTTTACCTCAAGGCGCTTGGTGCGAGACACCGTGCCGTCACCCCCGCAGGTCTGGCACACGCGATTGTTCACGATGCCGCGGCCCCCACAGGTGGGGCAGGTCTCAGGCACCTCCATCTGGAGTATGCGTTGGGAGCCGGCGAAAGCCTCTTCCAGCGTCACTTCAATATCGTGCTCATAATCCTGGCCGAGGCGCGGTATGGTGCGCTCGCGGCCCCCGGTGTAATATGCGTTGCCCCCCGGACTCCTGTTCGCTCCCGCCGAGCGACCGAACAGCATCTCGAAGAAGTCCGAGAAGTCGCCGTCGCCCGTAAAGGTGGTCGAGGAGTAGCGCGCACCGCCGGGACCGCCGTTGGCCTGGGCGTACTTGCTGAAGTCGAAGCCCGCCGCCGAGCCCTGGGCCTGCTGGTAGTGCTCCCACTCCGAGCCGAACTGGTCGTATTTCTTGCGCTTCTCGGCGTCACTGAGAACCTCGTAGGCCTCACTGACCTCTTTGAATCGCGCTTCCGACTCGCGGTCGTCGGGGTTGAGATCGGGGTGGTATTTACGCGCCAGCTTGCGGAAGGCCGACTTGATCTCCTTCTCCGAAGCGCCGCGTTTTACGCCTAGTGTGTTGTAGTAGTCCTTGTATTGCATGGCCGGATCATATGATATGAACGCTGTTTTATGAGTACAAAGATATTATAAGGGTTGAGTGTCTTACTGTCAAGTTTAGGGCTAACGTGGAGTGGTCTATTGCCTGTTTGAGGTAATGGGTCTACAATGGATTCATGGCTGCTGGGTTAGAAGTTGGCGAGGTGTGACATGGCAACGCCACCCGTAGATATAGGTACTCTCATAATCCGAAAGCCAGGTGTCCGCGGTGGACGACCACACATTGCGGGTACGGGTGTCTCGCTGCGGACCATTGTGTACATGCAGAGAGAAGGCCTAACACCTGACGAAATGGTCCGGCGTATGCCGCACCTGTCCCACGTCCATGTCTATGCTGCGCTGGCGCATTACTATGCCAACAAGGAAGAAGTTGATACCGAGATGGCAGAATTAGAGGCAGAAGAGACGAGATTGGAAGAGGAGTTGCTGGCGCGCCTGGCGCGCCAGCAACTCGTCCGGTAAGGTATGAGGAGACAATTCATGGCAAGCACAACGTCAGTTAATATTGGCACCCTTATAGCTAGATCACCTGACAAATTTGACGGCAAGCCATACATTGCCGGCACTGGCATAACCGTGAGGCGCATCGTCGGCTGGTACAAGCTTGGCTACGAAGCAGAAGAGATCCTGAGGGAAATAGATCACTTGAACATAGCTCAAGTATATGCTGCACTGGCATATTATCACGCTAACCAGCAGTCAATAGAGGATGATATAGCTGAAGAAGAGGCTGAGCACAGGCGGTTAGAGGAAGAGCACCTGAAAACCACAGGTTGACCGTGAAGATACGTATCTACCTGGACGAAGACGCAATGAGCCGCAGTCTCATCAATGCCTTACGCAGCCGTGGCGTGGATGTGACTGTTGCTTCAGACGTAGGTATGCGAGGGCGCTCCGATGCAGAACACCTGGCATATACGACGGACGGGGGCCTCGTGCTGTTCAGCTTCAATATGGGGCACTACATGGCCCTGCACACGTCCTGGTTACAGCAAGGCCAGTCTCATACCGGTTTGATATTGTCAGATCAACACTACGACGTGGGAGAGCTGATGCGGCGGATCCTCAGGATAGTTGCTGGTTTGTCGGCTGAGCAAATGCAAGACCGTGCTGAGTTCCTCAGTGCCTGGAAAGATAGCCAAGCCTGAGCCCAGATGACCCACTGTCTGGCCTGATGAACTATGCTATGCCGTACCTCAAGGCAGCGACCACACCCTAACCCCCTCATACGGCGTCAGCCTCCCGACAGCCGTATACCCCTCTCTTATACCCGCACATACCAAGACGTCGTGCGTAGCCTCTTCCGACTGGCCCAGGCCCAGCATAGCCAGGTCGAATGTAGAAATATAGCGCCCGTTGGCGTAAAGCTGCGCGCTACTGTCTGTCACGTACAGCTTGAGAGTGTTCGAGCCGCTGTTCGACAGGTCCAGCAGGTTGGTGGTGTCTGAGATGGAGATGTCGTAAGCGTCGCTGTGCAGGCTGAACGCCCAGGTGCCCTCGGAGTCGAAGATGGTCCTGTACTCGGTGTCCTCCCCGACGTTCGAGAAGATGAGGCCGTAGTCCCAGGCTCCCCCTGCCGCGAACCCGGCGTCCGTAGGGTTGCGAAACGTGGCTTCGGCGACAAAGTTGCGCAGGTTAGCGCCCGCAGCTACGCAGGGTGCTTGCTTCTCTTCTGCCTGCTCCAGGGTGCCTTCCGTTGGGCCGTAGAGCAACGTGGCTTGTCCATCCAGCACCTGAGTGGTGGCCTCGGCCTGTACCTGGGCGGTCGCGTGTGCCCTCGCCTGTGCTGTGAGGGTGGGAGGCGCCATGACAGTGGCTTGCGCTGCGGCAGTGGCAGCGATGGAGGTCCGGTGGGACATTGCTTCCGTCTCGCGGGCGTCCGCTGTGGCCGTTCGCCTCGCTAATGTCGTGACGGTGGCCCTGGAAGTCCTCACCGTGGCGCGCCGCTCAGCCTGGGACGTGGCGACCTGCACTGCCTCCCCCGTGGCGCTGACCTGCGCGCTCGTCAGACCAGGAGTCGCGTTTTGCACCAACACCCAGGCAATGAGACCCACGATCAGGGCACACCCAACGGCAAAGGCCAGACAGGGAGCTAACTGCTTGGCCTGCCTCTGGGCTTGCGCGCGGGCTGAGGGACGTTCCGGCTGGTTCTCAGGCATAGTGACTCGTCAGGTGATGTGGATGTATGGGTCTCGTTACCCTAACACCTCTACTTCCTGGTGGCCTCCAGCACTTCCTGGATAGCCACGACTACCAGCTCCGGCTCGGTTTCGCTGATGCGGTGCCCGCTCTTTTCCGCCACCACAAGCTTTCCATTAGAGGTGCGCTTCGACAGGTCGGTCTGCAACTCGACCCATATCTGCTCGATCTTTTCGGCGGGCCAGCCATCGGAGAACTGGAAGGGTATGCCGTGCCTCAAGACGACCAGCGGCACGTCAGGCCACTTGCCTGCGGCGCGCACCTGGTTGTCGCTTTCCTGTAGGTCCTTGAAGCCGATCTTCTCCTGGTTCAAGCTGAGGTCCGTGCGCCGCTCCTCTACCTGCGCCGCTGTGATTATCGCCTCGATGCGGTCGTCCAGGTCGGCGTGCGTGGAGTCGACGAGCACCATACCCGCGACCTCTTGCGGGTGCTGCGTCGCGTAGAGTTGCATGCACAGACCACCGAACGAAGCCCCTACGAGGATATAAGGAGGCTCGATCTTCGCATTAGCGAGAAGCGCGTGGAGGTCGTCAACTATCACCTGGCTGTTGCGAGGCAGTGGGCCGGGTAGACTCTGCCCCAACCAGGCACGGTCGTAGCGACACACGCGTGTAAGCTGCGACGCTCCCGGCATCACCTTCGACCAGGTGAACGAAGTAACCCCCAGCCCCGCCTCCAGGATTACGGTAGGGCTGCCCGTGCCCTGGCATTCGATCCAGAGCTCATGCCCGCCAGCGTCTACCAGCGGAGGGTCAATCTGGTTCGTTGGGGTAGCTTCGGCTATGAGAGTGGGGGTTGGTACTTGTGGGGTAGCAGAAGGAGGCGTGTATATGGTAACCGTGGGTGGCGCTGTCGTGCCGGTAGGAACCGGCGTGGGTGTCACGGGGGTGGTATCGCAGGCACCTAGGACCGCGGGCGCAAATGTAAGTGTAAGTAAGAGGAGCACAACTTTCTTCATTGGGCCAGTCCCATGTGTAGCCATGCTCATTCGGCAGGTGCGCGGCAGATAAATTCGACCTCGTTGCCGTCGGGGTCGTCCACGTACATGGTGCGGCTGGCAAGAACGGGGTGTTTGCCGGGGCGCGGCGCGTAGCCTGCCTGCACGAGCGCCTCGTGTTGGAGGTCGAACTTGTCGTCCGGGAGTTCCAGGGCGAGATGGTGCAGTTGGTAGCCGGAGGGTTTGTCCATGACCTCGGCGGTCTTGGGTACCAGCACCATCATCTGGGGGATGCCGGCGTTCCCCTCGCCCACTCGCAGGAAGGTGTTACGTAGCTCGGGTGGTGAAATGACCTCCAGCCCCAGCAGGTCACGGTAGAAGCGAAGGGAGGCTTCCTTGTCGGCGACCCACAGGACTATCTCGGATATACCCACTATGTGCTTCATGCAAGGGTTCCTCACCAATCGGAACATGCTGCGAATAGTGTCGTCAGCTATGCCCGGTTGGCGTTACATGGATAATGAGAACCGGCAGGCGTCTAGTAGACCGCCCACGTTCTGCCGCTATTATAGCACGCCTGATTGTCGTGCCGGTTCAGGGGCCCAGCAGAGGTAGCAGAGTTAACGAGCGACAAAATGCCACGATCAACAGCACCCAAAGGTAGCCTTGTCATTCCGAACGCAGTGAGGAATCAGGTGGACGTCGTTCTCTGTTGCAACGCGGAAAAAAGACGGCAAGGCCACTCTCCTACTGCAATTCCTTTTCATCTCTACCCACCTGATTCCTCACTGCGTTCGGAATGACAAGGCCTCCTCTGGTGCTCTAATTGTGACTGATTCACTTTTACGTAAGCCCTGGAGCGGTTGCTAGTAGGGCATCCCGCCAACCCTCCGGCACCCGCTCGCCGTAAACCACCTCTTTCGCGCCGAGAAAGGCGGCAAGCTCCGATATGGTATCGGCTACGGCCTGGGCTGCTTCGTGGGTCATGGGCGCGTGTGGCTCGGCGTGGACAGCGTTGATGTTGAGGCGCTTGGCCTTGCGGTCCATGAGGGGGTCTACGCGGCCTATGATACGGTCGCCGTG
>JAXDKH010000175.1:0-14486 GCA_034667185.1 Chloroflexia bacterium
CGAAAGCAGCGCAGTATAGCCTATGTATCCGCCCTCGTTCTGGTTCAGATTCGGCGTGCGCGCCTTTCTCCACTCCGTGCCATCCCAATGGATCACCACGGGCGATGCCGGGTTGCTGTACGCGCCGATCTGCCCGACTGCCCATGCATCGTCCGAGGCCGTTGCCTTGACCGCGAAGAGCACTTCTGTTGTAGATCCGGTGCTCGGTCCCAGCACCGGCGTCCACGCGGTGCCGTCCCAGTGCAACAGGAGGCCGCGCGAACCACTACTACCGGAGAAGACGCCCACGGCCCAAATGTCGTCGGGTGCCGCCGCGTCTATCCCGTAGAGGATGTTGGTAAAGGAGCCAACGCTGGGAGTGTCTTGCACCGTCCAGGCCACGCCATTCCAGTGCAGCGCCAGCGATTTGAACACTCCTGCGTAGCCGTTGCTTTCTGCATAGGCGCCCACAGCCCACACATCGTTAGTTGCGATTACGGTGACCGCAAACAGGTTGTTGTCGCGCTCTCCTTCGTTGGGGCTGTCGACTATACTCCAACTCTCGCCGTCCCAGTGCATGGTGAGCGTCTGGCCTATCGCCGCTTCGTTGTAGTAATACCCCACGGCCCATACGTCGCCGGTGGCAGCCGCGTCTATGGCCGTCAGCCTGTTGTCCAGCAATGGCCCCACGTTGGGGCTATCAACCAGGCTCCACGCCTCACCGTCCCAGTGCATCGTGAGCGTCTGAGCGATGCCGAAGCCGTTGATGTACGATCCGACCGCCCACACGTCGTCGTTGGCGATGCCGACGACCGCGGCTAGCAGATTATCGTCATCGCCGTTGTTGGGGCTGGGCACCATCGTCCAGCCGGTGCCATCGTAGTGCTCCACCAGTGTGCGGTACGTACCGCCGGAGCCCTCAGGCTCGATAATCTGCACCTTGTCGTTAGGGGAGTTCCTGGGTACGTGCTTGTTGGACGAACCCGGCTGGGTTACGCTGGGGTCGTTGTAGTAACCCACTGCCCATACGTCGTCCGGGGACACCACGCTCACGCCCGTAAGCTGGTTTGTGGCGTAGTACTGGTCCCCGTTGATGACGGCATTTGGGCTGGTGACTACTACCCACGAAGGCGCGCAGGTTGGCACCGAGGTGGCCGCCCCCTGCGCGGACCCACTCTTCCCTGCGCCCTGGTCGGACACGGGTCCACTAGCGGACTGCGCAGACGTGGTATGCAGCGGCGGAAAGAGGAAGAGCGCGGCCACACCCGCGAGGACAACTACAACCAGACTGGAGATGAAAGCTTTCATAGGTTCTAACTCCTTACCTCACTCCTCGAAGATGACGCGCCGCACGAGCGAAAGAACTCAGGCAACTCATACGCGTATTGCCCCGTCAAAGATATAACGGGCGGTAGCACATGTCAATATTCAGTGTATTAAGCTTCACTAATACTGTTGAAGACGCATGTTATATTTGGCGAATAGGCTAGGCAATACGCATCCGCTTTGCGCTCCATGGGTTAACGGACTAAGGAGCTATTGGTTGTGCTAGGCGGTATCCGCAAAGAAAACGTTATACCTGCGCTTTTTTAGAGGCAACAACTATGGAAAAAGGCCCCGGAAGGCAATCCCGGGGCCTCTTCTGCTTTGATCGCCGGCTACTTTATCATGGGCTTGTGACTCTTGCCCCGCCGTGGATGGCTATGGCACTCATGGACGGCACGGAGGCCATAATCTGGCCCTTGTCGTCCACCGTCACCGTGGGACCTGTGCAAGTCTTGCCGTCCGGCTTCAATTCGCCCTTTGTGACGTCGCAGTAAGTGCCGGGCGGCATGCTCGTCTTGAAGGTGTTGCTCAATTCGGAGCTTTCCAGGTTGATGATGACGAACCCCAGGTCGCCACGACCGAAGGCAAGGGCTTTTGCGCCGTTGCTCCACCAATCTGTGACCTCGAAGCGGGGCGAGGTGTAGTTGCGGAAGCTCACCATGCCTGCGATCTCCGGCCAGCGATGCTCGCAGACCCAACGTCCTTTGCCGCAATCGGGCGCGCCGTTCGAGTAGACGGGCAGGGTGCTCCCATCGGGGTTGGAGGGCGGCCCCTGGTCTGAGCTGGTGAATTCGTAGCTAGACATAACCTCTGGGTAGCCGTAGGGCCAGCCGAGCATGAAAACGTTCGTGAGCGCGTAGAGCCTGCCTGCCTTGAAGGTGACTACGTTGCCCCCGGACCCGCTAGACCTCTGGTTGTCGTGGTTGTCCGTGAACACGATGGCCGAATCGCTGGGCAAGAAGGCCTGGGTCAGCCCGAAGTCCTGCATACTTGCTAACTGGCCGTTGCGGAAGTTGGGGCCGATGCGGTTGCTGTACTTGAACTCGGTCACGTCGCCGTTCTGCAAGTACTCCTTGGCCGTGATCGGCTCGCCCGCGCCCTCTATCACCTCCTGGTAGATGTAGGGCCGCTTGCCCTCTGCCGTGTCCTTGACCTTGTCCAGGATGGCCTTAAGTTCGTTGGTGTCTATGTGCTTGCTCGCGTCGATGCGGAAGCCCGCCACACCCAGGCTGACCATGTCGCTCAAATAGCCCGCGATGCGATCCTGCACTTTCGGGGCACCGGTGTCGAGATCGGCCAGGTTGACCAATTCGCACGTCTGCACCTCTTTGCGGTTCCGGTAGCTGTAGATGTCGTCGCTGCTGCCGCTGAGGCCGCAGTGGTGGAAGTCCGCGAACTCGTAAAGGCCGGGGTAGTTGTAGTGGGTGAAGGCAGTGCCCGCGATGCCCGTGCCGCTTTCCATGCCCGACATGTGGTTTATCACCGCGTCGGCATATATGTCCACGCCCGCCGCCTTGCAGCGCTTGACCATATCTGCGAGTTCGGCGCGGCTGCCGCTACGACTTTCGAGCTTATAGCTGACCGGCTGGTAGCGTTCCCACCAGGGGTTGTTGGGCGCCACTACGTGCTCCTCGGGCGGCGATATCTGCACGGCGGCGTACCCCTTGGGGCCAAGGAAGCTCTCGCACTCCTGGGCCACATCGGTCCATTTCCACTCGAACAGGTGCACGAAGACGGTGCGCGGGCCGGGGACGGGACTAGGGCTGGGGCTAGGAACCGGAGTAGGAGGCAGGCTGGTCGGTGTGGGGGTTGCTTGCTCTCCTGGTGCCGTGCAACTCACGGCGGCAACCGCCAGGAGCAACAAGCACAGTCCGGCTATTATCCCTCGCCAGTTGAGGAACTGGAGCGACTTCATATCCCCTCCCTACTTTGCGGTGCCCACATGTGTATAAAACACAAGGGCCGAGTCGTCGCGGGGCCGTGCAAGATTAGGACCTCGGCGGGGAAAGCTCAGGCGTCAGTGGAAGACGTATCGTGAATGTAGAACCGCCGCCTTCTTCACTATTGGCCATTATGGACCCACCATGTAGCTCCACGATGTGGCGGGCGCTTGCCAGGCCTATACCTGCCCCGGAGATTTTGCCCGAGGTGTTGCTGGCTCTGCGATACCACTCAAAGATGTGGGGCAGATCGGCGGCGGGGATGCCCACGCCCTCGTCGTGGACCGTGAGGACTGCCCATACCCTCTCTGTGGGCGTGGCCTTGTCGAGGTCCAGAGGAATTGTGCTTACTCCTACATTCGAGGCGTCCTGCGAAATGCCCACCGTGATTGTGCCACCCTCCGGGCTGTACTTGATGGCATTGGAGAGCAGATTGTCGAGGACCCTCTCCAGCCTGAACAGGTCCCAGTAGCCTCTCAAATGGCTCAGGGAGGTCTCCACAGTGAGGGTATGGCGCTCTGTGGTTTGCTGGTGTTGCTTTACCGCCTGCCGGGCAAGTGCCACTAAGTCCGTGGGCCGCCGCATCAGGTCGAGCGCCTGCCCCGACTGGATGTTGGCGAAATCTATCAGCTCGTTGATCAGCACGATCATCTTGGTGGTCGCGGTGTCGATCCGTTCGAGGCCGGGAAGCAGCGCCGTCGAATCGCCCGGAGCGAGCGACATAAAACGCTTCCTTAGCAACTGGGTGTTCCCCTTGATGGCAGCCAACGGGTTCTTCAGGTCGTGGGATACCACGGCCAACAGCTCGTCGCGCAGGCGCACTGCCCTCTCCGTTTCCGATAGCGCCTGCACTTCGGCAGCGTACCGCCGCGCAATTTCAACCGAGCCGCTGAGGGCCGTGGCTACCTTCTGCATCAACTGGAGGTCTTCGGGCTGAAAGGCATCCACGTGCACCGAGTCGACTTGCAGCAACCCGAACGCGGCATCACGCCATACCAGCGGCACCGCCAGGTACGAGCGAATGGGGCTGGTCGGCCTTAGCCCACCGGCCAGCAGGTCGCCCGACACGAACGGCTTGCACTCTTCCACTATGCGCCACGACAGCCCCCTGCCACGAGGCAAGCTCTGGCCCAGCGCAGTTTCCGCGAACGCCCCGATGGCAGCCCGTATGACCAGGTTGTCGCCCTCAACCAGCGCGATTGAGCCGCCGGTAAAGGTGATGATGCTGGTAAGGTGCTCCAATGTGGAGGAGAGGATACGCTCAAGCTCGTACTCGCCTGAGGCCGACAGCGCGATGCTGTTCAGCAACTCGGTCTGAGCCAGGAGGCGGTTCAATTGCTCGGCGATAGTCGCCAGCCGTTGCTCGGACTCCTGTGCCTCGGTCTTCAGCCTGCGCTCGGCTTCGGTCAGCTGCATGTTTTCTATCGCGATGGCCGCCAGGTTGGCCGCTGTGAGCATGGCCGATACATGCTGCTGGTTGTAGGCGGCAGGTTGCGTGCTTTGCGCCTCGAAGCCGCCTATCACGCGCCCGTGTGCCATAATGGGCACGGCGATAGAAGAAGCAGGCAGGCTGGGGTCGCGGTCGAGGCCGACGTTTACCCGGGGCTTACCTGACATGGCGGCATTGAAATCATCAGTAAGGATGACTTGCCCCGTTGAGACTGCGCGGCTGTGCGGGCTGTCGGTCATCGGCATTGGGGGCAGGGTGGAAACGTCGATCTCCTCACCGTCAGTCCACGCGTATACAGCCGTGCGCAACTGCCGTTCGGGGTCGTACAGAGAGGCAAAGAGGCCGTTGGAAGGGGTTGCGGCGACTACGAAGCTGGTGAGCGTGCTGAAGATGGCCCGGAGTTCAGCGGAGGGCTGGAGAGGGTGGAGCACGTGGCCGGTAGCGTCAGGCTCGGCGTGCAGGTGAGTGGTCGAATAAGATTGCTCGTCTTGCTGCATCACACCCCCACGGCTGGCTGTTACGTACGCACTCACTACGCCCGACATTGGCTGCCTGTTTCTCCGTACCTTATTATACACAGGAGAGTCGCCACTCTTTCCTGACCGCACTCTGTTATGACATCATCTACAGCGTGTCGCGTCGAAGAGTGAGCAGACCGAACTGCACCGCGCCAGGAGAGGAGCCACACAAGACGGCTGCTTCTCGGCCCGTTTCCTCACCGTAACGACGTGCGATCTCCTGTACGCGAGCCCCTGCATCGCGATGTCCCAGGACTGCCACCGTGCCGCCACTGCCCCCACCCGTGATCTTGGCACCGTACAGCCCCGCTGCCACCCCAGCTTGGCGAACCAGGGAAACTATGCGGTCCGTTTCCGGCGAGCCGAGGCCACACGCGCTGTAGCTGGCATGCGACCGGTACATAAGCTCACCCAGCAGTTGCAATTCTTCATGCCTGAGGGATGATCGCTCCAGCAGCGTCTTGAATTGGCGCACACGCTGGTGCTCGTAGATGGGGTGGGCTGTGGGCTGGCGCACCTGGTAAATGCGCTCCGGCTGGACTGTGGTCGCACTGTCGGTTGTGCCTGCGTAGCGCACCAGGAAGTCCTCGCCACGGATCGTTTCTGGTATATGGTCGCGGTAACTCATCTCCCATTCGGAGGGGTCCATGTTGCACAGGTAGCCACGCCAGCGTGGATCTGCGATGTGCACTCGCTTCGGCTCAATTGCTTCAACGTGCAAACCGGCGAGTTCCGCGATCATGCGATACCCCATGAACGTCCCAACTCGCACGGACTCGTAATCTCCACCCGACACCGCGTGCCGGACTCCCGAGTCGATGCCCCACACGGCAAGGTCGCGTGGGAGGGACACGGCAGGGCCGATCTCCGCGGGCTGGCACAGCAGCACCAGGAGCCGCCCCTGCTCGCCACACGCCGAGGTCATCTGGTCCATCACACCGCAGGGCGCGCCGACCACAGCGTTCTCTACTTTCTGGCAGAGCACTGCCATCCGAGGCCCGCTTAGCCTCAGGCCGAGCACGCCACAGACCGCCTGCATCGCCGCCACCTCAAGCGCCGCCGACGAACTGACGCCCTTGCCTATCGGCACCTCCGAGTAGACCAGCAGCCGCAGCCCATGCTCCAGCCGTACACCTTCCTCACGCTGCAAGGCGACCAGCACCCCCAGGACGTAGGCCGCCCACTGCTGTCGTACGCCGGTCGCCAGCATCTCCCTGGCTTGCTCGTACTCCAGCGGCTGACCCACGGGGGCCAGCGGCGCAAGCGGGACCTGCACCTGCTCGTCGCTGCCGATATGCTGGGCCGCCGGACTCATCACCGTGACCACCAGCTCCGGGGTGGCTTGCGCGGCGACGAACGTGGCGGCTTCCAGGGGCAGTTGCAGCACCAGTGAGCCGGAGTAGTCGGCGATACCGCCCATCACGTCCAGCCGTCCAGGGGCCCGCGTCAGGGTAATGGGCTGGGCGGGGTCAAAGAAGCTGGCATGCCCCTCTATCGCTCCCAGGCAGCGCTCGACATCTGCGGGCAGCGCGCCACGTTGTTCTTCAAGGTGCCACATTCTACGTGGTTCTTTCGTTCAGTTGAGAAGCCGTGCTGGGCGCTCTCATGCTGTCTCGCCCCTGTCCCGGTAGTGAACTGCAGGTAAGGCGCGCAGTTCGGCGGCCTTGGCTTCGGGACTCGTGTCGCTGAGGAAGTTGCCGCCGCCCACCTCCGGCCCGGCAAGGTACTTGACGAGGTTGGGCTGGCGCAGCGGTGGGTGGAAGGCGATGAAGAAATGGAAAGCGCTGTAGTCGCCGCCGTCGGTGGGTGCCTGGTGCAGCGGCATCACGTAGGGGAAGGCCATCTGCCAGAGGTTGTCGAAACGCACCGTGACCTGCTTGAGCGCCAGGGCCAGGGATTCCACCTCCGCATCGCTCAAGGCGTGGACGTGCGGTACCGTCCGCTTGGGTGCCACGTACACTTCGTAGGCGTAGCGGGCGAAGTAGGGCATGAAGGCTATCGTGTGCTCGTCCTCGAACAGGATGCGGCGACCGTCGCGCTGCTCCGCGGCTATGATATCGCCAAAGAGCAGACGCCCCGTTTCGCGCAAATACCGTTCCGAAGCGTGTAGCTCGGTCTCCATAGTTTTGAACACGAAGTTGGTGGCGTAGACCTGCCCGTGGGGGTGCGGGTTCGACACACCCACGACCTCGCCCTTGTTCTCAAAGACCAGCACATGCCGCACCTCTGGCCGGTTGCCCACGTCCAGCGTCTGCTCCTGCCAGACCCGCACCACGTCCGCGATAGCCGCCTCCGGCATTTCAGCCAGTGTCAGGTTATGCCGGGGGCTGTAGCAGATGACGCGGGCGAGCCCATCAGCCCGGCGGGCGCGATACGGTGGAGGCGGTGTCTCGATCTCTACAGGCGCATCCACCCCGACGCAAGGAAGGTCGTTGTCAAACACGAACGTCCCCTCGTAAGCGGGGTTGCGCGCGCCACCGACTCGCTGATTGCCGGGGCACAGGTAGCAGTCCGGCGCGTAGGAGGGCATGTCGATGCGCCTGGCATCGACCGTATCCCCACTCCAGGGCCGGTGCTGGCGGTGCGCGGCGATGACAACCCACTCTTCGCGCAAAGGGTGCCAGCGCTCCTCCCACACCAATTTTGATGCGCTTTGTTCAGCCACGTCCGGTGCTCCTCAGCTCGCGTGTTCAGTGTCCTGCGCCAGGTATCCACACGAGCATCTCGCCGGGACCACGGTGCGACCAGGTATAGTAGGGTATGGCCATGAAGTCCTGCTCCACCGGGGCGGACTGCCCTCCTTTGACTCCGGTCCGGCGGAGCGCGCGGCCCTTGAGCACGATAACGCCGTTCAGCAGGTCGGGTGCCCATTCGGGAGTCAGTTGCGCGTCGTTCGGCAGCACCAAGTCTCGTACGGTGCCACCCTGGTTGTCAGCCCACTCGACGCAATAGACCAGCGGCCCGCGTTGCAGCGCCACACGACCACTATCAGCTTTCACCCGTTGGTGGGCAACCACCCGGCGCACAGGCATAGGTAGCTCAAACTCAACCACGTCGCCCTGCTGCCATACCCGCGTGAGGCTTGCGTAACCACGCTCCACTTGCAATCTCACCGGCTCGCCATTTACCTGCAGGGTGGGAGTTTCCACTGACGCATCGACAAAACGGTAGAGGTCGCTGGGCACCACTTCGTTGCGTGCCCAGCCTGGGATGCGCACTTTGATTGTGAAGGGGTCACCCGTACCCGCGTCCACTGTAAGCCTCACTTTGCCGTCCCAGGGGTAGCGGGTCTCTTGCGCCAGTTTCACAACTCGGCCCCCGCCCAGGTCTATCTCGGCGGTGCCCGACACAAACAGGTTGACGTAGATCGTGTCGCCTTGCCGGGCATAGACGTAACCCGGCAGCGCGGGAAGGAACCTGGCAACGTTGCTGGGGCAGCAGGCGCAGTCGAACCAGGGGCTGCGCTGGTGCGTGCCGTCGGACTCGAGGGGGTTCTCGTAGAAGAACGCCATGCCGTCCAGCGATACGCCGGAGAGCAGGCCATTGTAGAGGCTGCGCTCGACCACGTCGATGTAGCGGGCGTCGTCGTGCAGCAGGAAGAGCCGGTGGTTCCAGAAGACGTTGCCAATGGCCGCGCAGGTCTCGGCGTAAGCGGTCAGGTTGGGCAGGTCGTAGGCCGGGCCAAAAGCCTCACCCTCGGCGGTCGCACCTATGCCTCCTGTGATATACAGCTTCTTGCCAACCACGTCCTCCCAGATGCGGTCCACCGCCTCGATGTAAGCCGTCTCGCCCGTGACCGCCGCCACGTCCGCCATGCCCGCGTACAAGTACGTGGCCCTCACCGCATGGCCTACAGCTTCGGATTGCTCGACCACAGGCGCGTGCGACTGGTTGTACTCGCTGCCGCTGCCTTCGTGCCCGTCGGGTCCGCGCGCGTCGAGCAGGAACTTCGCCAGCGCCAGGTAGCGAGAATCGCCGGTCACACGATAGAGCTTGACAAGGCCCATTTCGGTCACCTGGTGGCCCGGCCAGATCGACTCCTTGCCGGGCCCGAACGTCCGGTCGAGCAGGTCAGCCGATTTGAGCGCCACGTCCAGGAGGTTGTGCTTACCGGTGGCCTCATAATGCGCGACGGCGGCCTCGTACAGGTGCCCCAGGTTATATAGCTCGTGGCTGGCCTTGCGCTCCAGTTCCCAGCGCCGCTTGCCCGCGTAGCTGTGGGTGTTATCGGGGTCGATGATGCGGGCCGTGTACAGGTATCCATCCGGCTCCTGCGCTCCCGCGATTAGCTCGATCAGGTGATCCAGGTACGCCTCCATGTCCGGGTCGGGGCGGCTGGTCAGGGCGTAAGCGGCCCCCTCTATTATCTTGAAGACGTCCGAGTCGTCCCATACAAGAGCGGGTGGCGTCCTATCGGCATCCGGGTCGCCACTTAGCACCATGCTTGCCCGATGGAAGTTGTCTACACGCCCCGTTTGCTCACACTGTTCGAAGGCAAAGGGAATGGAGACCGCGCGATTGGTCTCAATACGTGACCTCCAGAAGCCGTCATCGGATCGGACGGCAGTAAACGGCACGGGTTGGACCGGGTAGTCGCTTCCCAAACGGAATCTAGTATCGACTGGCTGCATGTTCTCTCCTCATCATATATCCGGTGGCATATTATGCTTGTCGTCCCGCAATTTTACCATCTGCATACCGTCTGGTGCTGGCGGAGCTTATGGGATCGTGATTAGTATCTATACAACGGGCAGGTTACGCTAGGCCCAGTCTGCAAAGTG
The DNA here is from genome assembly GCA_034667185.1 of Chloroflexia bacterium. Taxonomy (GTDB): domain Bacteria; phylum Chloroflexota; class Chloroflexia; order QHBQ01; family JADMIH01; genus JADMIH01. Next base: position 9,995 of record JAXDKH010000175.1, read on the forward strand.
CTGGAGGTGAAGGACCAAAGTGACCCCTGTCATCCTGAGCGCAGCGAAGGATCAGGTGGGTAGGGAAGAAAAGGAATTGGAGCACCCAGGAGGGGTTGCCCTCCTCACTTCCGTGTTGCAACAGAGACCGACTGCCACCTGATCCTTCGCTGTGCTCAGGATGACAGGGGAGAGGCTCGATCCTTGTTCTCCAATGATTTGCACATACCAAGGGCCTTGACAGCACCCAGATTCCGTGATACATTTAGACATACCTAAATATTAGACAAGGCTAAATCTTGTGCGCCGATTTATGAGGTGGCTATATGAACCGTATGGTAAGTGAATCAGACTCCCCTCCTGCTGGCGATAAAGGTGATCCGCCTCCTAGACCCGTAGTGGAGGTGCGCCCCGGCGATGTTGGAACAGTGGCCGCTGCGCATGAAGTCCTGCAGGGCAGGGGAAGGCGTCGGGGCTTCGCCAGCCTGCTACCTTTCCTCGGTCCCGCTTTCATCGCATGCGTCGCCTACGTGGACCCAGGCAACTTCGCCACCAACATCGCGGGTGGTGCTCAATACGGCTACCTTCTCGTGTGGGTCATCGTGGCAAGCAACCTGATGGCGATGCTGATACAGTCTCTCTCGGCCAAGCTGGGTATTGCCACCGGCTCCAACCTGGCCGAGGTCTGCCGCGACCAGTTCCCCAGGCCTGTAGTGTGGGGCATGTGGGGCGTCTCCGAGGTGGTCGCCATGGCAACCGACCTCGCCGAGTTCTTGGGTGCCGCCGTTGGCTTCAACCTGCTGTTCCACATTCCACTCCTGGCCGCGGGCATCCTTACCGGCATCACTACCTTTCTCATCCTGGGGCTGGAGAGGCGCGGCTTCCGGCCCCTCGAAGCGGTAATCGCATCCCTGGTAGCCGTAATCGCGATCTGCTACTTCATCGAGACCATACTCGACAAGCCGGACTGGGGCCAGATCGGCCTGCACGCCATCACCCCGCAGTTCAGCGGCACGGAGAGCGTGCTGATTTCGGTAGGTATCCTGGGTGCGACCGTCATGCCCCACGTAATTTTCTTGCACTCGGCCCTGACCCAGAACCGCATAGTCGTCCGCAACCCCGAGGAGCAAAAGCGCCTCTTCCGCTTTGAGCTAATCGATGTGGTCATCGCGATGGGCCTGGCCGGGCTGATCAACGGGGCTATGCTCATCATGGCCGCCTCCACCTTCTTCGAGAACGGCCTCACTCACATTGCGAGCATAGAAGATGCGCACCTGACGCTGGAGCCTTTGCTGGGTGGCGCGGCGAGCACCATATTCGCCATTTCGCTGCTGGCGTCCGGCCTCTCCTCTTCGACGGTTGGCACGATGGCCGGACAGGTTATCATGCAGGGCTACATACGGCGCAAGATTCCCATCTGGGTACGCCGCCTGGTCACGATGGTACCGGCGCTCATCGTTATCGCCATCGGTCTCGACCCAACCCGGACGCTCGTTATCAGCCAGGTGGTGCTCAGCTTCGGCATCCCCTTCGCGCTCATACCGCTGGTCATGTTCACGCGCCGCCGCGACCTCATGGGAGTGTTGACCAACCACAGAGTGACTACGATAATCGCGAGCATCGTGGCGGCGTTGATTGTCGCCCTCAACCTCTACCTTCTTTATGAGACCTTTGCGGGAGGCGGAATATGAGCCGGCTATTCAAGCGCATTCTCGTACCGCTGGACGGCTCAGGGCTGGCCGAGTCCGCCCTCTCTATGGCGGTGGTCATGTCCCGCTGTCTCGACGCGAAGATAAGTCTGCTGCACATCATCGAGGAGCACGCTCCCCAGAGGGTGCACGGAGATGTGCACCTCACGTCGGCGCAGGACGCAGAGCGCTACCTGGGGGCACTGGCGGAAAGGCTGAAGGCCCAGGGCGCGGGTGTTGAGGTCGAGCAACACGTGCACGCCACCGAAGAGCAGGACGTTGCCGGCAGCATCGCCGCCCATGTCGCCGAGCTACAAGCGGACATGGTAGTGCTCTGCACGCATGGGCGTAGCGGCCTGCGGAGAGTAGTGTCGGGGAGCATCGCCCAACAGGTATTGCGCCGGGTGACAGCGCCGGTGCTCCTGGTACGCCCCGACATGCCGCCGCTCACAACGGTGGACACCGTGATGCTTCCACTTGACAACACGCACCCCACGGAGGCTGTTCTCAACGTGGCTGCCGAGATAGCTCAGACCTGTGGCGCAAAAGTCGAGATCGTGAACGTGGTGCCCACTATAGGCACTCTGACCGGGGATGAACAGGCAGCGGCACGCCTTACTCCCATCGCCACCTCAGCGGCGCTAGATGCGGAAGAGGGTGCCTCACGCCAGTATTTGCAGTCTGTGGTGGACCAGCTAATCGCCAGGGGGATTGCCACACGCGCCGAGGTACGCCGAGGTGACACGGCTCAGAGCCTTGTGGAAGCGGCAAGAGAAAGTGGCGCTTCGCTGGTCGTCCTGGCAACTCACGCACGCGCCGGGCTAGGGGCTTTCTGGATAGGCAGTGTGGCCGCCGGCATCATCAGTAAGGTGAGCCAGCCTCTTCTTCTGGTTCGAGTTCGCACCACCACACCCGATAGCTGAACTTTCGGACCGGCCTCAGTTCAGCTCTGGCCGGTTTACGAGCACGCGGCACGCCAGTTCAGCCCCTACTTCGTGCGTGCGCTCGGAAGTGGCGTGCGCAGGGGTGACTACCACAGATAGCGCGCCGTCGCTGGACTGACGCCTGGTTACCGTAACGGTCGCGCCCGGGAGCAAGTCCAGCGAGGCCGCATCTCGAAGGAGGGCCGAGTCCTCGTCGGGAATGTGGCCCACTACCGATGGCATGTTCAGGGGCAGCTCGGAAAGGGGTATGACATCCTCCGCTGCTATTTCCCCGGCGTCCGTGGGGATCGGCGCGCCATGTGGGTCGAAGCCGGGGTAGCCGAGCAAGTTGTCGATCCTCTCCTCCAGGTATGGCGAGATCGCATGCTCCAGGCGTTCCGCTTCTTCATGTACGCGGTCCCAGGGCACGCTGAGATGCTGGTGCAGGTACAACTCGATCAGCCGGTGCCGCCTGATGACTCGCAGGCCCGTCGCCAGTCCAAGCGTGGTCAGGTACGCCCCCCGGTAGGGCGCATAGTCCACCAGCCCCTGTTCCGATAGCTGCTGAAGCATCGAAGTAACGGATGCGGCGCGCACGCCCATCTTTTCGGCTATAGCATTGGTGGAAGCGCGGGAGCCCCCCTGCTGCAGCTTGTATATCGTCTTTAGATAGTCTTCGACGGCACGCGTCGTCATGTGTACGCACCTTATGCGGGCATTTCAGCCCCGTGTGAGCAGTCCGCCATGATTGTATCACATAGCGCGATGAAGGTAGACTGCCGGGCGAGGACTAGCTGCGTGCGGCACTTCGATATTGAGGAACTCGGGAATACAGGGTAAGTTGCGCACGAAGGGGTCTAGCAGCTAATGCTGGGCCCCCTTTCGTGCGCAAAAGCTGTAACTACTCTACGTAAAATATGATACCAAATCAAAAACGGAACAGCTGGCGCTGCCTTTATGCACCAATATATCTATGCGCTTATGTATGGCCGGTGCATTATCTCCCAGGGGTCACGTCGCACGACTGAAAGGAAGAAACATGAGAACTCGTGTCGCGTTAGTGGGCTTCATTACCACTTCTCTCTTGCTTGCCACAGCGACCGCACAGGCAGCAACACAATCGGCAACTTTTACCACGCAAACTTATCCCTTCCTCGGAAACAATCATGTCGCGGCTGATTTCAACGGCGATGGCCGGCTTGACCTGGCGGGATCAGGAGCAAAGTCGGCGGCTGTCATGCTCAATAACGGGAACGGCACATTTGGCGCGGCAGTAAACTTCCCGGTTGCCGATTGGGCACAAGACCTGGCAGCGGGCGACTTCAACGGCGACGGAAAAATCGACCTGGCCGTCACGATCAACACGCCGCAATTTAGCCTCTCGCTGCTCCCAGGCAACGGCGACGGGACTTTCAGTGCCCCCGTGAATCTCCCGAATACGTCCGGCTTTGACTCGCCCTCCGTGGTCGCCGCCGATCTGAACAACGATGGCAAGCTCGATGTACTGATAGCGCATGAGATTGCCTGTTACACCGCGCCTTGTACGCCCGCCCGGACCATGTCCGTGATGATGGGCAACGGCGACGGCACGTTCCAGCCAACTCGGGAAGTTGAAGTTGGAACAGGCATGAGTCGAATAGCGGTAGGTGATTTCAATCGCGACGGAATCAAGGACCTGGCGATCTCCGGCGACAACACGCAACTCTATACTTTGCTAGGTGTGGGCGATGGCACTTTCGTGCAGCAACCTACTATTATGCTCGTTCCGGGCGGCGATCTCTTTTCTGCCGCAAGTGACGTTGATATTGCTGATTTCAATCGTGACACGATTCAGGATTTAGTTGTGGCCCTTCCTGGGAATGGAAGAGGAACCGCGTTCTTGCTGGGCAACGGTGATGGCAC
>JAXDKH010000176.1:0-18043 GCA_034667185.1 Chloroflexia bacterium
GCAATTTACCAATACAGCCCGACGAGCAGACTTACCGCAGGCTCTACTCCCTGCTATCTTGGGGGCAGGCAGTGTATTTTACAGTCACAGGGCTCTGGGCAATCGTTGATATTCGAAGTTTTCAGAAGGTGACGGGGCCGAAGGTAGACATCTGGTTGGTCAAGACCGTCGGGGTGCTGATCGTAGCTGTCGGCGCGGTGCTTGGGCTGGCAGGTAAGCGTGCGGAGCCTGTGCCTGAGGTGCCGTTGCTGGCCATTGGGAGCGCCGCAGGGCTGACAGTTATTGACATAATCTATGTAGCCAAGAAGCGCATCAGGCCGGTGTATCTGCTGGACGCGGTTGCGGAAATGGGGCTCATTGCGCTGTGGGGCACATGGGCCGTATTGAAGCCGCGTAAAGGCAAGTAAGATAAGCGGGGGAGGGCCCGCGCCTGTATATCTGTATAATGGTGTTGCCGAAAGGAGGCACCATTGGCGTCCCCCAGCAACCTGCCGCATAGACTCACCAGCTTCGTCGGGCGAGAGCGCGAGAAGGAAGACGCGATACGTCTGCTTGCGCGCTCTCGCCTGCTGACTCTTACCGGCACCGGGGGCAGCGGCAAGACGCGTCTCGCGCTGGAAGTGGCCTCGTGCGTTGTCGACCAGTACCCTCAGGGCGTATGGTTGGTCGAGCTTGCCTCCATATCCGACCCCGCGCTCCCCGTGCAGGAAGTTGCAGCCCTCTTTGGCGTTCGTGAAGAGCCTGGAAAGGCGCTGCTCGACACCCTGGCCGGATCCCTGGTGTCAAGTAGGGTCCTACTCGTGCTCGATAACTGCGAGCACCTGGTGGAGGCGTGTGCCGACCTGGCGGACCGCCTGCTGACCTCCTGCCCTGGCCTACGTATCCTCGCCACCAGCCGCCAGGCCCTCGGCCTCGACTACGAAGTAGCTCACCGCGTGCCTCCAATGTCGATGCCCGACGTTGAGCACATTCCCCCTCCCGCTGAGTTGGACCAGTACGAAGCATTGCGCCTCTTCGTTGAGAGGGCAACTGCAATTCGCTCGGACTTTGTCGTGAGCGAAGAGAATGTTGGGGCGATCGTCGAGCTAGCCGCGAAGTTGGATGGGCTACCCCTGGCGATAGAATTGGCGGCAGCCCGGACGCGTGTGCTGTCGGTGCGGCAGATCGTGGAACGTCTTGACGAGCGATTCCGGCTGCTCTCCACGACGAGCAGGAGCGCGTCGCCCCGGCATAGATCGCTGCAGGCAGTGATGGACTGGAGCTACGAACTGCTGTCCCAGCCGGAGCGCATGTTGCTCATGTCGCTGTCGGTTTTCGCGGGTGGGTTCACCCTGGAGGCGGCCCAGGAGGTGTCCGGCCTCGAAGCTGACGAGTTCGAGACCATTGACCTGCTCACGCAACTGGTGGACCGGTCGCTCCTGAGCGTGGACGAGCGCGGAGGTGCCGCCTCGTACCGGATGCTGGAAACGATTCGCCACTACGGGCTGGAGCGCCTGGAAGAGGTCGGGGAGGCGGGCTATGTGCGCAGCCGGATGCTCGCGTATTACACCCAACTTGCGGAGAGCACCGAGAATGACCTGCTCACCGAGAGCCAGCCGGTGTGGCTTGAGCGCTTCGAACGCGAGCACGACAACCTGCGTGCCTCCCTCGAATGGGGCTGGACCTCGCATGCCAAAACTGATAGGCAACTGGGCCTCAGGCTCGCAGGTTCGCTGGTCTGGTTCTGGTACTTCAGGGGCTACCTGAGCGAGGGCCGCACCTGGCTGGAGAGGATGCTGTCGCTGGATGATAACGCCGAGCAAACTGTCGCCCGCGCCAAGGCCCTCAGCGGATCGGGCGTGATTGCTTATCTGCAGAGCGATTACGTGCTGGCGCAGAGTAGACTGGACGAGGCGCTTGCTATCTGGCGGGTGCTCAGCGACGTTAGGGGCACAGCGTTCGCCCTGACCTTCAGGGGACGAGTGGCCCAGCAGCTTGGCGACGTGCGTGCCGGTGAGTTGGGCGAGGAGAGCGTGGCGCTGTTCCGCGAACACGGCGATAAGTGGGGCCTGGCCCTCTCGCTGGACTTTCTTGGGGAGATGGCGCGCGAGCGAGGCGATCACATGCGGGCGGAGGAACTTCACCGTGAAAGCCTTGCCCTGTACATGGAGGTGGGGCATAGCTGGGGTGTGGCCCTTGAGCTTAGCCATTTCGGGCACATAGCCTTGCGGTCCGGTGATTACACGACCGCCCGTCAGCGCCTCGAGGAAGCCATCAATATACAGCGGAACGTCGGCGACAAGTGGATGCTGGCCTGGACGCTTCACAACCTCAGCGACGTTGTGAAGGCGCAGGGCGATCAAGACCGCGCAGCCGCTCTCCGGGAGGAAAGCTTGCAACTGTTCCAGGAACTCGGTGGCACATCTGCAGCCGCCAGCGTCCCTGTCTTCCAGGTGCCCAACCGGCAAGGGAGCCCGCAACCGGCAGACCAGCGCAGCGCTGCCCCCACCGAGAACCCCGAAGGTCTCACCAGGCGGGAGGTCGAGGTGTTGCAGCTGATAGCCGACGGCCTCACCGACGCGCAGGTTGCGGACCGCCTGGTGCTCAGCACCCGAACGGTGCAGGCCCACCTCCGCTCCATCTACAGCAAACTGAACATTACCACCCGCACAGCCGCCACCCGCTACGCTATGGAGCACGGCCTGACAACGGACGTTGGGCGGTAGACCATAGTCGCATGTCCCAACGCACATCTCAAAGTGTCACCTGCGGCAGCAGCACCTGAAGGGCCTCCAGCAGCCTGTCGATGTCTTCCCTGGTGTTGTAGCCCTGGACCGAGACTCGGAGGAAGTAGCGGTCGTTCCAGCCGCCTACGGGAACCTCGACCCTGTATTCGTCGTAGAGGCGGCGCTTGAGGTCCTCTAAATGCACGGGCGGCAGGAAGAAGCTGGCAATTTGCATGTAGAAGGAGGGGTCATCGGGCGTGAGCGGTGGCAGGCCGGTCAGGGCGGTGATCTGTTCGCGGGCGTAGCGCAATATTGCGTGGCAATCCTGGCGCACGGCGTCCCAATTGTACTTCTCCATGAACCGTATCGCGGCGGGTGTGGCAAGATAGGCGGACACGTCGCGAGTACCCTGGTATTCGTGCTGCTGGAGGAAAGGGGTAGAGCCGGGCACCTCGCGGCGCATCTCGGAGGTGATCAGCAGAGGATCGAGCAGCGGCTGCATGTCTTTGCGGGCGTATAGGAAGCCGGAGCCTTTGGGGCTCATCATCCACTTGTGGCAGTTGGCGGAGTAAAAATCGGGGTCCATCTCGCGGAGGTTCAAGGGAATCTGGCCGGGGACGTGCGCTCCATCCACTATGCTAATAATCCCCCGCTCGCGAGCACGGCGCACCAACTCGGCGACCGGAAGAATCAGCGCTGTAGACGAGGTAATCTGGCTCATGAAGAGCACTCGTGTGCGCTGGGTCACGCCCGACCAGATCTCTTCTACCACCTGCTCGGCCGACGTAAGTGGGATGCTGACCGGAGCATGTACGTAGCGTGCGCCCCGCTGGTGGCAGATATGGGGCCACATATTCTCAAAGGCCGGATATTCAAAGTTGGTTGCCAGCACCTCGTCGCCCTCGCGCAAAGGCACCGAGCGTCCGACTTCGTTCAGCCCGTAGGTCGCGTTCGGCACGTAGACCAGGTCGTCCGGGTCGGCTCCGACGTACGCGCCCAGCACCTGACGCGCCTCGCGCAAAAGATCATAGTAGCGCCGGGCAAAGAACTCCACCGGCTGGCGCTCAAGCTCGAGCTGCCACGCCTGGTAAGCATCGAACACCTCGCGCGGGCAGGCCCCGAACGAGCCGTGATTGAGGAACGCGACGGTGGGATCGAGCAGGAATAGCTCGCGTAGGTTTGATGGCATCAGGCTCCCCTCTTCTTTGCCACTATCTTTGCTCCCCATTCTAGCACCGAACTGTCCCTGCCACTACCTTGTTCGTTGATTCGAAGCAGCATAACCATCCGCTCATCGTCCAACCGCAAAATTGCTCTGAAATCAGTCCGATTACCCTCTTGACAAAGCGGCAATAAGGGTGTAAGATGTCCTCACTTCGAAGGTGTTGAGCCTACGGAGAAAGAAAAGCCTTGAGGAATCTTCGGATTTGTCGAGGCTTTTTGATTTAACCCGCTGCTGTGCTTCCTTGTCGCCTTGCCAGTGGCTCCTTCGCGCCGGTTGGGCACACGGCTGCCCTGGGGTATATAATTCAAGCATGGACCACGGTGGCGGTTGGTGGACGTATATAAGGCACGACCCGGCTCAAGACAAGCCGCAGGTCAGCCGCGCCCTGTTGAGGCGGGTCGCCAAGTACGCTCGTCCCTATCGCGGGCGTATCGCCCTCATGCTGTCCACCATCTTCGCCGTCTCGCTGCTCACCATCGTGCAGCCTCTCCTGTACCGTTCCCTCATTGACGTGGCTATACCGTCGCGGGATATCGGCATGCTCAACTGGCTGGCGCTCGGCATGGTGGGCGCACCTCTTGCCTCCGGGCTGGTGGGGGTGCTCCAACGCTACCTGGGCTCGCAGATAGGTGAGGGGATCATTTTCGACTTGCGCTGTGCCCTGTTCGAGCACCTCCAGCGCATGTCCCTCCGCTTCTTCACCAACACCCGCACCGGCGAGCTGATGTCGCGCCTCAACAACGATGTGGTGGGCGCGCAGCGCGCTGTGTCCGGCACGGTGGTCGACATACTCTCCAACCTGGTCACGGTGATTATCACGCTGACCGTCATGGTGTCGCTCGAATGGCGGCTCACGTTGCTGTCCATCGTGATCCTGCCCCTCTTCATAGCGCCGGCACGCCGCGTTGGGAACATTCTGCGCGAAATTGTGCGCAAGCAGCTTTCTCTCAACGCCGAGATGAACGCCATGATGAACGAGACCCTGAACGTGAGCGGGGCGCTACTGGTAAAGATATTTGGGCGTGGGAAGGACGAGTCGGACCGCTTCGCCGACCGGGCCTCCAAGGTGCGCGACGTAGGTATCCGGCAGGCGCTCATCGGCAGGTGGTTCTTCCTGGGGTTGGGGCTTAGCGCGGCGGTGGGTACCGCCCTGGTGGCTTGGGTCGGAGGCTACCTGGTAATCAGCGGTGCAGGCTTCACAATAGGTACCATTGTGGCCTTCAGCGCTTACCTTGCCCAGCTATATGGACCCATCGGCAGCCTGAGCAACGCCCGTGTCGAGTTCGCCACTTCAATGGTGAGCTTCGAGCGCGTCTTCGAGGTGCTGGATCTGCCTCAAGAGATACAGGAGAAAGAGAAAGCGGTGGAATTGGGCCAGGTGGAGGGGGAAGTCCGGTTCGAGGACGTGTCGTTCAGCTATGTGGCAGGGAATGGAGCTACGGAGCAGGCGCGGGCTGTGCTCTCCGAGGTGCAGCGTCTCGGGCAGTCACCGGCTGCCGCGCTCAGCCTCGCCGCACGCAAGCCGAAAAGCGTTGCGCCGGGCACCGAACGTCCAAATGGCTCGGTTGCGACCAATGGCAAATTAGAAGCAGGAACTGAAGATGAAGATGGACATAACCTGAGCGAAAAGGAACCGCGTTATGCCCTGAGCAACATCAGCTTCACGGTAGCACCCGGTCAATTGGCCGCGCTGGTAGGGCCGTCAGGCGCGGGCAAGACTACCATCACCTACCTCCTGCCTCGGCTGTACGACCCCACGTCGGGCCGCATCACGATAGACGGCCTCGATATACGTGAGGCGACCCTGGAGTCGCTCTCCAGGCAGATAGGCATGGTCACGCAGGAAGCTTATCTCTTCCACGACACGATACGCGCCAACCTGCTCTATGCACGCCCCGACGCCGACGATGCACAGATAGAATCCGCGGCCAGGGCAGCTAACATTCACGACTTCATAACGTCCCTGCCCGACGGGTACGACACAGTCGTGGGCGAGCGCGGCTACAGGCTTTCGGGCGGCGAGAAACAGAGGCTAGCGATCGCCCGCGTGCTGCTCAAGGACCCTCGCATCCTAGTGCTGGACGAGGCGACCTCCGCCCTCGACTCGCACTCGGAGGCGCTCATCCAGGCCGCGCTGGCCCGGCTCATGGTAGGCCGCACCTCCATCGTGATAGCGCACCGCCTCTCAACCGTGCTGGCCGCGAACGTCATATTGGTCCTGGACAAGGGGCGGTTAGTGGAGCAGGGCACCCACGCGGAACTACTCGCACGGGGCGGCCTCTACGCCGAGCTGTACCGCACGCAGTTCCGCAGCCTGGACTACGGATTGGGCTCCACGCCAGATGAAATAGCTCAACTCGCTCCAACCTAATCTTACAGGCTGGAAAATCTCACACTCCGCGACCAACGGCCATCAAATAGATGTTCGCGCCAGCACAAGTCTCTATGACTATGCGCTCTGATGCGTGCCTGTGTTTCACCCCTCTGGTTCTTACCCACCTTTACAAGGTGCTCGGGTAAGTGTGTCACGCGTACTCACCTTACCCGCACTCTTACGCCCGGCCTTTTGTGACACTTTTTGTGACGCTCTTGCTCACCTGTTCGGATGTAAGATGTTCTCAGCTACACTGGCCTGCGACTGAAGCGACGGTCTATTGGGTGGCTAGCAAAGCAGCCCGTAGAACCTTCGGCAAGAAAGGAGGTCCAGAACCAAACAGTTCTGCGTGTTGTGCTTCACCGCAGAGACCGGGCCCGGAACTGTCACAATGAGCTTCCTTATGGGTTCGTATTGTTTCTCGTACTGTCTCTCTTGAGCCTGCAACAGGCCTTGCCTGACAGGGGAATACGCTGTATGCTAATCCTGAGTCGGGTGGCCAGAGGTCTTTTCTGGCTCCAGACTGGGCGAACTATCTTGAATTTCAAGTAGGCTGTGCGCCAGGGTAAACGGAGCAGATGGTCATGCCCCCATCATGAAACGAGTCGTGACCTATAGGCACACGGGAAAGGAAGCCAGGAAATGCCAGAAACATCGCTGGAGAGCGTACCGGGTTGGTCTGAAGAGGAAGTAGCGCGCTTGCGCAAATCGTGGATAACGACTGCAGAGCAGGTCGTAGCGTTGAGTGCAACGGAGGGTGGCATCCGTTCGCTCGCGGAGCAACTCGAGATCCCGGAAGATGCGGCGTGGAGTCTTGTCGAAGCGGCTCGCTCAACCCTAGCGCCATCGATCCGAGCGGAGTTGGAAGAGGCAGTGGATACTAGCGAATACGGCTTAGGAGCGCATCGTCCGAGAAGGCACGACCGCCCGACGCCATAGCAGAAGGCTCAGCACCCGGCGAATATCTCTACGCACAAGACCGACTGCCAGGGAATCGCGGCCTCATCTGCACCAACCTCGATTGTAGGATTGAAACAGGAGGAACGATCATGGGAAGGTTTGATTTTGACGTAGAGACAGCCAACGAGGCGACGGGCTTCTCCGGTTTCGGGGGCCACCGTCTGGTGCAGATACAGACAGGTGAAGAGATGGCTTTCGCCGTTGGCGAGGACGCGGCCGATGGGTACGTATCTACACTGGCGGCCCTCGGCATTGAAGATGCCGAGCAACTGGTCGCTCTTGCAGCCGTACCGGACATCCAGGGAGAACTGGAAACTACCCTCGGCTTGAAGAAGAAGGACTTCCGGTCCCTTCTAAGCCAGGCCCAGGAGACGCTGCCGCCTGAAAGGCTCGCCCTCGTAAGCAACCCCGCACCGAGGGACGTGGGCCTTGGCGTCCTGCCTCCCACAGAGGAGATGATCACTGCCGCCGAGTCCTCATTCATGCTGGCGGTCGGTCTGGAAGGCGCGGTGGCACTACCCGCCTCGGTCAATCTCATCCCCTACATGTCGGCCATCCGGAATCAGCGGTCGCGCGGCACCTGTGTGGCCTTCACGCTCACCGCCCTGAACGAATACAGCCTTCGCCGCCGGGGCATGACACGGGACCTGTCCGAGCAACACCTTTACTACGAGACCAAGCTTATAGATGGGGCTCCCGGTGGCTGCGGTACCTGGCAGGCAAAGGCTGTGCTTGTGCTGCGCGATAGGGGTGAGTGCCGTGAGGTGATTTGGCCTTATGACCCGAACCCTCCCTGCAACAACCACGGGGTGCGCCCGACACAGGCCAGACCCGACGGGCTGAACTACAAGCTCAACACAATCGCTGTGGCGGCCCGGGACGTGGCGTCATATAAGGCGCACATGTCCAAGAAGCGACCGGTGGGGATTTCCATCCCTGTCTACAATAGCTGGTACCAATCCGCAGAGACCCGCCGCTCCGGGCGCATAACTATGCGGGTGGGTAACGAGACCGCGGTCGGCGGTCACGCCCTGCTACTCGTGGGCTACCAGGACTCGCCTAACAGCCCCGGCGGCGGCTACTTCCTGGTGCGCAATCACTGGGGTACCACGTGGGGAAGCCAGTGCCCCTACGGCGCGGGCTATGGCACAATCCCTTACCAGTACATCACCAACGAATGCTGGGAGGCGTACACAGCCGCGGTGCCCGGTATGCCCGGCGACGAGGGAAACCAAGAGGAGCAAGAGCAAGAAGGGGACGAGCAACTGACTGCTGGCCCTTCGACCATCACCATCGACGTAAGCCCCAACATCAAGATAACCATCTCATCCAAGTAACCGGGCCAAACAGCCAACAAGGTGCAAAAAGGGCACCATCCTCGCGGAAACGCTCTGCGATGGTGCCCTTTTGGCTGCGTGGCCGATTCACCTCTAGCAAGAACGTTGAACCAGAGTTATAATGTGGAAAGCATCGGACATGAAGAGCCGCAATACAGACTTGCGCACTGGAAGAGCCACGAGAATTATGAACGGTATCGGAACTACCTGCAACGTGCAGCAGCGCAACCAGACCCACACCTGGAGGTCAGGGTAGTCGCGCTTGCTCCATAGCAGTCGTCGGTGCCGCCGGACCTCAGCAGGTCGGGCGGTTTTTGTTTTTAGCGAAAGGAGACACTCAATTGGGACAGAGCATCTAATACAAGGCCTGGTACTCGGTTTCTCGATAGCGGCCCCGGTTGGGCAAATTGGCGTCCTTTGTATACGCCGCACGCTGGCCGAGGGCAGGAGCTTTGGCCTCGTTTCCGGCCTGGGGGCGGCCACGGCGGACATGATGTACGGAGGGGTGGCGGCGTTCGGCCTCACCTTTGTCTCGGGCTTGCTCCTGAGCCAACAACTGTGGCTGCGCTTGATCGGGGGGCTGTTCCTGTGCTACCTGGGCGTGCGCACCTTCACCAGCCTACCACCGGAGAACGGTGCTGCCACTTCCGGGCGTGGCTTGCTGGGCGCGTACGTCTCTACCTTCCTGCTCACGCTGGCGAACCCTACAACAATCCTTTCCTTCACCGCCATCTTCGCGGGCTTCGGCATTGTGGGCCAGGTAAGGGATTATGGGTCGTCCGCGCTGCTGGTGCTGGGGGTGTTTCTTGGCTCCGCGCTCTGGTGGCTTATACTGAGTGGAGTAATCGGCATGTTGCGGTCAAGGGTGAGCAGGCGCGGGCTGCTGTGGGTCAACAGGGCGGCGGGTCTCACGATAGGGGGCATGGGCATGTTGTCGCTCGCCAGCTTGTTTGTATGACGCTGTTGGCTCAAAGATTGCTGACTGCGTACACAGGAGGATATAGACGCATGCCCAACAGACTGGCCGCTGAGACGAGTCCGTACCTGCTTCAGCACAAAGACAATCCCGTAGACTGGCACCCGTGGGGCACGGAGGCGCTGGAACGCGCCAGGACAGAGGACAAGCCGATCATGTTGAGCATCGGCTACTCGGCCTGCCACTGGTGCCACGTGATGGAGCACGAGTCGTTCGAGAACCCCGAAATCGCCGCGCTGATGAACCAGCATTTCGTGAGCATCAAGGTGGACCGCGAGGAGCGACCCGACCTCGACTCGGTGTACATGGAGGCGGTGCAGGCGATGACGGGGCACGGCGGCTGGCCCATGACTGTCTTCCTCACGCCGGACGGAGTGCCGTTCTTCGGCGGGACCTATTTCCCGCCCACGCCCCGGCACGGCATGATGAGCTTCCCCCAGGTGTTGATAGCAGTCTCGCGCGCCTATCACGAGCAGCGGGAGAAGGTGGTCCAGAGCGCCCAGGAGATGCGTGGCTTTCTCCAGAGCAGCATGGCTGTCGAACCCGCGCGGATGGAGCCTAATACCTCCATTCTCGATGATGCCGCCCGCAACATGCTGACCCAGATGGACAGGGTGAACGGCGGGACTCATGGCGCTCCCAAGTTCCCTCAGCCGATGAACCTGGAGTTCATGCTGAAGGCTTACAGGCGCACCGGCAACACCGACCTGCTCACCCTGGTCGAGCTTTCATTGCAGAAGATGGCGTTAGGGGGTCTTTACGACCAGGTGGGGGGTGGCTTTCACCGCTATGCGGTGGACGACGTGTGGCTGGTGCCCCACTTTGAGAAGATGCTGTACGACAACGCACAACTCGCCCGCGTATACCTTGCGGCTTTCCAGGCGACCGGCAATGGCTTCTACAGGCGCATAGCCGAGGAGACGCTCGACTACGTGATGCGCGAAATGACCTCCGACGAGGGAGGCTTCTACTCGACCCAGGATGCCGACAGCGAAGGTGAGGAGGGCAAATTCTACGTCTGGAGCCCCCAGGAGATCACCGATGTGCTGGGTGAGGAAGACGGCAGGGTGTTCAACATGCTGTTCGACGTTACCGAGCGTGGCAACTTTGAGGGGCACAACATCCTGCATCTGTCGCGTCCCCTACAGGAGTTGGCAAGTGATGCGGAGATAGAGCCCGACAAGCTGGAAGAGATCGTGCAGCGCAGCCGCCGGAAGCTGTACGAAGCCCGCGAGGAGCGCGTACACCCAGGCCGCGACGACAAGATACTGGTCGGGTGGAACGGGCTGATGTTGAGGGCCTTTGCCGAGGCCGCTAGCATCTTGGGTCGCGACGACTACCGCACCACTGCCATCGCGAACGCCGAGTTCGTGCTGTCAACTATGCTGGAGCAAGCTGACGACATCGGCGGCGAGATCCGCCTCTACCGCACCTACAAAGATGGGCGTGCGCACATCCAGGCCTTCGCGGAGGACTACGCTTTCTACGCCAACGGCCTCGTGTCGCTATATGAGGCAACGTTCGAGCCTAACTGGATTGCGGCGGCCCGTTCCCTGGTTACGACGCTCATGGGCCACTTCTGGGACGAGGGTACGGGTGGCTTCTTCTCTACCTCCAACTTCCACGAGGCGCTGGTGGCCCGCCCGAAGGAGTGGTACGATAACGCTATCCCGTCGGCCAACGCGGAGGCGGCGGAAGCCCTGATACGCCTCTACTTGCTGACAACCGAGACAGATTACGAAGACTACGCCGTGAACACCATGCGCCCTCTGCTCGACAAGCTTGGCCGCGCACCCACGGCTTTTGGCCGCATGCTCTGCGCGCTCGACTTCTATCTAGGCTCACCCGTGGAGGTGGCGCTCATTGGCGACCTGCCCAGCGGCGAAATGCAGCAGATGTTGCAGGCAGTGTGGCGGCCATATGCTCCCAACAAGGTAGTCGCCGCCTCCTATCCAGGTGATGAAGGTGCGGCGGGCATAGTTCCCCTCCTGGCCGCCCGCCCGCAGGTAGGCGACCACGCCACGGCGTACATTTGCCGCAACTACATTTGCGACGCCCCGACTGTGGACCCCGTCGAGGTGGAGGCGAAGTTGAGGCAGTAGGCTGAAACGTGAAACGTGATGTGGTGAGTGTTATTTGGTTCATGAATGATACTTCGTTGGCCTTTCAGGACCATCCTCCCCTTGTCATCCTGAGCGTAGCGAAGGATCAGGTGGGTAGGTGAGAGTCTACAACGTTCAGGATAATGGCGGCATTAGGAACCATGTACCGTAATACCAAGAGTCAAACACGGGTTACTGATCCTTCGCTGCGCTCAGGATGACAAAGGGTTGCTCAGGATGACAGGGGCAGCTTTGGTGGCCCAAAATCCTGTTTGTCACAAACACGATGACTTCATCAGGTTATACAAGCTACAACGCCCGCGTCATTACTCTTGACCAGGCAACTATTGCTTCGGAACTGGCCCTTGTCGGCGCGCAGAAGCCGGGGCAGATGATTATCAGCGCCAAGTCTGACTTCCTCGTTGTGAAGCTGGACAATCTCTCGTGCGTGGCGGCGAACGTGCTCAAGCAGGAGATGCTGGCCCGTGGCGGCGACTGCGCGGTGCACCATGACTGCCTGACGTTGGAGCGCGACACAACATCGGTGCTGCTTACGGGCGCTCGCGAGCAGTACGACAGCCTTGTGGGCAAACTGCACGCGCAGGGGTTCGACCTGCCGGAGGCGAGCAGGCAGATCGCGGCGCTGCTGGCTAACATTGGCGCAAATGCGCGCCCTCTGCAGCTTGGACCTTTCGTGCTGCCTCGCGGCGTGCGCACTCTGGTGATGGGCATCTTGAATGTGACGCCCGACTCTTTCTCCGGCGACTCGCTGGGCGATGACGTAGAGGCAGCAGTGGCCCAGGCAAGGAGGATGCACGCCGAGGGTGCCGATATACTGGACATAGGCGGCGAAAGCACCCGTCCAGGCTCTGATCCCGTCCCTGTAGATGAGGAATTGCGGCGTGTCCTGCCTGTCATAGAACGTCTCAGCGCGCCTGACGGTGTGCCCCTGCCAATCTCGATAGACACCCGAAGGTCGGAGGTCGCCAGGCGGGCGGTGCAGGCCGGGGCGGTCATGATCAACGACATTACCGGGCTGCGCGACGATCCCGCCTTGGCTAACGTGGCAGCTGAAACAGGTGCGGGACTGGTGCTGATGCACATCCAGGGCACACCCTCGACGATGCAGAAGAACCCTCATTACGACGACTTGCTGGGTGAGGTGACCGCCTATTTGCGCGGGGGAGTTGACAAAGCCATATCGGCTGGGGTAAACAGAGAGCGGATATGGGTCGATCCCGGCATAGGTTTCGGCAAGACGCTGGACCACAACCTCGAATTGCTGCGCCGCCTGGGTGAGTTACGCTCTCTTGGCTGCGGCATCCTGGTGGGCACCTCGCGGAAGAGCTTCCTGGGCCGCGTGTTGGCCCGGTCGCTGGGCGGAGAGCTACCTGCGCCTGAAGAGCGTGTTGCAGCCACCGGAGCCACCACAGCCCTCGCCATAGCCAGCGGTGCCGAGATCGTACGCGTGCATGACGTAGCCCATAATGTGCAGGTAGCCCGTATAGCAGATGCTATCGTAAGGGGACTTAAGTAGAGCGTGGCGATTGCCTATCTTGGCCTCGGTTCGAACATTGGGGATCGCGAGTTATACCTGCGGGCTGCGCTTGAAGGTCTGGGCAAAGTGGAAGGCACGCGTGTAATAGCTGCCTCCGGCATGTACTGTAGCAAGCCCTGGGGCAATGTGGACCAACCGGACTTCGTAAATATGGTCGCTTCGATTCAGACTCGGCTCGAGCCTGGTGAGTTGCTAACTGCGTGCAAGCGCCTGGAGCGAGAGGCCGGGCGCACCGTTGGCGAGCGTTGGGGCCCGCGGGTGCTCGATATAGACATATTGTTGTATGACGACCTGACGCTCAACGGCCCTTCGCTGACTATACCGCACCCGCGTATGTGGCAGCGCCGGTTCGTGTTGATGCCGCTGGCCGAGCTACTGCCGGACTTGCGGGACCCCGGCTGCAGGCCGGTAGGCGAATTGCTGGAGAGCGAAGAGATAGCGGCGCAAGGTGTGTGGCCGTGTGCCGGCCAGGAAAGCACGAGTATTGATGAGGATAAGTAAGCTTCGACAACCTGCCATGATTGTGGCTCTTGTGCTCCTGGCGGCACTGGCGACTTTGCCGGGGGCAGCCCAGGCGCAACAGCCACAATGGAGCGCCATGGGCACGCTGCCGAGGGGCTCATGGAGCGTGCTCCCGGAACCGTCCGACGCGAACACGTTGTATGCTCTGAGCAGCGCCGGCATCTCGCGCACGGGCGACAAAGGTGGCACATGGTCGGTGTGTGCGCCTGGCGCTTCGATGATGCGGTTGGTCGCCCCGGTCAAGGGCCAGGCGGGTAAGCCTCTCCTCTATTCAACCACCGCGACCGGGGTGAGGGTCAGCGACGACGGCTGCCGCACCTGGCGCGATGTGCCCCAGCAGGGCCTCACCCCGTCGGCGGCGCACGTGCGCTGGTTGGCCGCCTACCCGAACAACATGAGCGTGCTCTACGCTGGCATGGACGGCCTCGGTGGTCTGTTTCGCTCTACCGACACCGGTGCCACGTGGCAGGCCGCCTCAAAGGGGCTTCCGGCCAACTCCTGGGTAACAGCGCTAACTGCCGACCCCAAGAAGCCTTCTAACATCTACATGGGCTTGCAGTTCACCACACGGGACCACCCTACCGCTTACATCTACAAGTCGCTCGATGGCGGCCTCACGTGGCGGTCCTCGTCGCTTGGCCTGCGGGTGCTGCCAAACAACGGCGGTGAGATTGCGGGCCTCGGTTGGAGCGGAAATACCCTCTTTGCTGCAACTTCGCAGGACGGCCTCTACAAGTCTACGGACGCCGGAGTAACTTGGAGTTCGTCTGTCATGCCCCGCAGGTCGCAAGCATCAAGCTCAGCGGCCAACGGGAGCAGCTTGCCCTTGAAGGTATCGGGCCTGTTTGCGGATGCTGAGGGTGCGCTGGTGCTCGCCACCGAGGAAGGGGCATACCAGTCGCTGGACGGGGGCAGCACCTGGACTGCGTTCGGGCCGGAGCAGGCAGGCGGTAGGCCGGTAATGCTCGCGTTGGACCCTGGCAGTGGCCGCGTCGTTGTGTCTTCGGAGGGCAATGCCTATGGCTACACTATGCCCACGGGGCTTGTCAGATTGCCCCAGCAGGCGACCTCAACAGCCACACACGCGCCCCCAACACCGCCCCCCGCTGTGAGCCTTGCCACATACACTCCCACACCTACACCCGTGCCGCCGACCGTCACGCCCACCGCCCCGCCAACGGCTACGCCTACCGTCGCGCTGGTAAACGGGCCGAAGCCTTCGGACCCTGTGCCACCGGGCGACCCGGAGGTGTCTGATTACTTTGAGCAGACGAAGCACAACATCACGCACGGCTTCCGCGACTACTGGCACGCCAATGGTGGACTGGCTCGCTTCGGATACCCACTCACGGAAGAGTTTGGGGAGAATGGGATAAGCGTGCAGTACTTCGAGCGCGCCCGATTTGAGTTCCGAGACGGCAGAGTAGTCCTGGGCAACATAGGCACCGAGCTTGTCAAGGGCCTGACGGGTCAGCCCTTCCGCGCACTGCCGTTCTTCGTCAGCACCGACGACAACATCTACTTCGGTCCGACCAAGCACTCTACCAGCGGTCCCTTCCTGGAGTACTGGCGCGCACACGGTCGCATCGACGGTATGGGCTACCCGGTCAGCGAGTCCTACAGCCCCAGCGACGGCCTCGAAATCCAATGGTTCGAGCGAGCCCGCTTCGAGTGGCACCGCGACTTCCCCGAGAGCCGACGCATAGTGCTGGCAAATATAGGTACTGAGTTGTTGCAGAAACGAGGGTGGATCAAGTGAGGGCGATAGACGATGGACGATGGACGATGGTAGGAGACTCTTTCCATCGTCTATCGTCCATCGTCTATCGTCGCTTATAATAAGCCCATGAACCTCACACAGCTTGTCGAGCATATGCGGCGCTCCCCTTTGTTTGGGCAGCGCATTACCTACTGGGAGGACATCCCAGCAAGAGAGGCGCGCACTGCGCCGTATCCCGATTGGGTGGACCCCAGGCTGGTGGAAGTGTTGCGGCAGCGCGGGGTGCAGGAGCTTTATACCCACCAGCGCGACGCGGTTGACGCAATACACCGGGGGGAGCACGTGGTGGTGGTCACGCCCACGGCTTCCGGCAAGACGTTGTGCTACAACCTGCCGGTGCTCAACACCATCCTGGAGAATCCAGAGGCGCGGGCGCTCTACCTCTTCCCCACAAAGGCGCTGGCACAGGATCAGATGGCGAACCTGCACGCCATTTCGACCCTGCTGAACCAGGATGTCAAGACTTACACCTACGATGGTGACACCCCTCCCACGGCCCGCAAGCTGATCCGCACCGCCGGCCATATTGTCATCTCTAACCCCGATATGCTGCATACGGGCGTGTTGCCACATCACACCAAGTGGGTCCGACTGTTCGAGAACCTCAAGTACGTAGTGATTGACGAACTGCACAACTACCGGGGCGTGTTCGGCTCGCACGTAGCGAACGTCCTGCGACGGTTGGTGCGCATCTGCGAGTTCTACGGCTCGCGGCCGCAGTTCATCTTGTCTTCGGCTACGATAGCGAACCCGGTGGAGCTTGCGGAGCGAGTCACCAGCGTCTCACCTATTACCCTGGTGGACAACAACGGGGCACCACAGGGGCCGAAGACGCTCATTTTCTACAACCCGCCCGTGGTCAACAAGGAGCTTGGCCTGCGCCGCTCCGCCCTGCTTGAGGCGACCGATATTGCTTCGCAATTGCTGGCGAACGACATACAGACGATTGTGTTTGGCCGCACGCGCACGGCGGTTGAGGTGCTGCTGACCTATTTGCGGCAGGCGGCGACCACCCACCGGCATGACCCTGACAAGGTGCGTGGCTACCGGGGTGGCTACCTGCCCAACCAGCGGCGGGAGATAGAGAAGGGGCTGCGCGAAGGCACCGTGCGCACCGTGGTGAGCACCAACGCGCTGGAGCTTGGCATCGACATCGGCAACCTGGAGGCGGCGGTGCTGGTGGGGTATCCCGGCACGGTGGCCTCGACCTGGCAGCAGGCGGGGCGGGCGGGGCGGCGGGCCTCGCAGTCGCTGGTGGTTATGGTGGCCGCCTCTTCGCCGCTTGACCAGTTCCTGGTGAACAACCCGCAGTACTTCTTCAATCGCTCGCCCGAAAACGGCCTCATCAACCCGGACAACCTCTTCATCCTGATGAGCCACCTCCAGTGCGCCGCGTTCGAGTTGCCTTTCCACGACAGCGAGGGCTACGGCAATCACAACCCCGCCGAGATGGCCCAGATGCTGGAGTACCTGGAAGACGATATGGTGGTGAGGCACGCGGGCGGCATGTGGCACTGGTCGAGCGAAAACTTCCCGGCGGAGAAGATTTCGCTCAGGACGGCAGCCGCCGAGAATTTTGTCATTATAGACACGACCGATCCGACGCCTCGGATTATCGGGGAGATGGACCGCTTCTCCGTGCTAACCCTATTGCACGAAGAAGCGATTTACCTGCACGAGGGGCAGCAGTACCACGTCGATAAGCTGGATTGGGACGAGCAGAAGGCCTACGTGCGGGCGGTGGAAGCTGATTACTACACAGATGCGAACCTTGCCGTGACTTTGCGTGTATTAGATATGTCGAGTGGCGAGCCTGTGGAGGCATTGCGTAACCACGGCGACGTGATGGTCTCGGCCCAGGCCACCATCTACAAGAAGATAAAGCTTGGCACCCACGAGAACGTCGGTTGGGGCAAGATACATCTGCCGGAACAAGAATTGCATACAACCTCGTATTGGTTGTGCGTGCCGCCAATCGTCGCCGACAACATGCCCGGCAAGCAGGCCCTGCAGGCGGGGCTGGTGGGCCTGGGCAACGTGCTTTCGCAGCTAGCACCGTTGTACCTGATGTGCGACCCGCGGGACCTGGGTGTGGTGCCGCAGGTGAAGAACCCCTTTACGGGGCAGAGTACAATCTTTCTGTACGACTCGTATCCGGGGGGCATCGGGTTCAGCCGCAAGCTCTACGAAATGCACGGCATACTACTTGAAGGGTCACGAGAGCTAATCAAGGCCTGCGCCTGCGATGACGGCTGTCCCGCGTGCGTGGGACCGGCTATGGAAGTCGGGCCGGGCGGCAAGGGGCACACGCTGGACCTGATTTCGGGGCTGCTGGTGGCGGCGAATGCCCCGGCCATGTCCAACGGTAGCGACAATGCTCCCGGCGACACTGCCAACCGGGGCGATACCCTGAAGGCGCTTACGGATTAGACGGAACTGGAGGAGAGAAAAAGCATGATCGGAACCCCTACAACCAGGAAGAGGAACCCACTAGTCAGTTTTTT
>JAXDKH010000177.1:0-3772 GCA_034667185.1 Chloroflexia bacterium
AAACGTGAAACGTGAAACGTGATGCGGATAGTGTTATTGTTTCGATATTTGCGACTCTGTTCCTATAGCCGCATCACGTTTCACGTTTCACGTTTCAGAAACAAACGCCACGATACGAGCGAACGCCGCCTCGCCGCCTTTGAAGCGGAAGGGGAAGCAGCCTAGCCACACGCGCTGATCGAGCACCTCGTCCACCTGGCCGCCGACGTTCTCGGCGTGGAAGACGCCCCTTGGAAAGAGCAGCGTGTGGGTGCACTGGTAGTCTTCCATCCAGGGGAAGGCCTCGTCCATGCTCATGCCGATCTTGGCTTCTACCTCCGGTATCAGGTCGGGACGGGCCACCCGCACCTTGGTGTTGAAGGGGTGGTCGGTGGAGATAGCGTCGATAGCCATCCAGCGGATACCACGGTCGAGCACCCAGTCGCAGAACTCGCGGCGAGGGCCGGGGTGGCGCAGGAAGGAGCGTGGCAGATCGGGCTGCTCGTTGTTGTGGACCTTGTACCAGTCCTCGTTATAGTAGTGATGGTAGCCGGTGTGTATCACCAGGATGTCGCCGCGTTCGATCTTGATGCCGGTGTCGCGCTCCCACTGCTCGAAATGCTTCGAGCCGTAGATGTCGTAGTCCCCGATGCCGTACTTGCTGAGGTCCACCACGCATGCAGGGCCGAAGAGGGTGTCTATGGGGATGCCCGCGATGTCGGGCCCTGGGTCGTAGAAGTGGTAGGGGGAGTCTAGGTGGGTGGCGATGTGGTTGGTGCTCGAAATGTGTTGGGCGTTCACACCCTCGAAGGCGATCTTCTTGACCCACTTGATGGTCGGACCTTCGTAGAACGCGAATGGAGGCGAGTCCATACTGAAGTTCTGCGACAGGTCCAGCACTTTGACCTTACTGAGATCATAAGGCACGTACATATGCACACTCCCTTGTGTAGTGACGTTAAACAGGTACACGGCCCGCATGTAAGCGGCAGCAGGCAGCAGAATGGGCCTATTATACAACAATAAGGGGAGCAGGTGGAATATGTTGCTCGCTGGTTGTCCAGCCGCATAGTGAATCCGGCCTGGTGACAGTTATAGCAGTCTGCTTGACGGGTCTCAATCGCTGTGCTAACCTGCCTTTCATGCAGGCTACGTCAGTGCCGCTCCCTGAGAGTGGACCATCACAATATCAAGCTCCAACCCCGGCACAAACGCCAAAGAAGCTAGGTTTTCGCAGCGTGTTCTGGGTGGCACTGCCCTTACTCGCTGCAGGGGCATACATCACGGTCTTGCGGATTGGCTTCCTGGCCGACGACCTGGTATTGCTCGATGCCGCGCGCTCCGATGTCATAGGTCTGCGTTCTTTGCTGCCAACGCAAGGCGAGACGTTTTACCGGCCCGCCGGTGCTTTGCTAACCTGGAAGTTGGGCTGGCTCTTGTGGGGCTTCAACCCGTTGCCGCTCCATCTACAAGGTCTCCTCTTACACGCCGGGGCTTGCCTGGTGCTGGGTCTCTGGTTGGCCGAGATAACTTCACGCCGGGTGTTAGGTTGGCTGGCCGGGGCAATCTTCGCGGTGCTGCCCGTACATACAGAGGCTGTTGGGTGGCTGGCCGCCCAGTGGGACCTGTGGGCCACCCTGTTCGCGCTACTCAGTCTCTGGTTGTTCGCCCGGTGGTGGAAGGGTATGCAGTGGTCGTGGTACCTTTACGCCGGGTCCGTGCTCTGTTTCGCGCTAGGGTTGTTCTCCAAAGAGAGCCTTATTACTTTTATCCCCCTGGTCGCCTTGTCGGCCTGGGTTGCCGCGCCCCCGATGGGAAGGCAGGGTCGACTCCGTCTTCTCTATGCCCTGATACCATTCTGCCTGGTGCTGGCCGCCAACCTTGCGGTCCGCCTGGCGACCTGGGGCAGTATCGGTGGGTATAAAGGCGTGGAATCGAGCTACCTGGACTTCTTTTGGGACGGTTACATTCACCAGTTGCACGGCCTGTTGTCCCCGCTGAATCCCGCCGTATTCGGCGACCCCCTCGTACAGGTAGTTGGGGCGCTCACTTCTACATTGATAGTTATAGGCGTGCTCGTTTACGGGCGGGGCGAGAGGGCTTTGCTTGGACTGGCCGCTGCGTGGCTTATACTCACGTTATTCCCCGTGCTGAATTTGCCCATCCGTCTTGAGGACCTGCAACAGAACCGCTTCCTCTACTTACCGGCAGTGGGCTACTCTATAGGGATCGCCGTATTGCTGTACGCCGCTATCAAGGGCGTGAAGTGGCAGAGACGGTGGGCCCTGTCCGGTGTTGGTTGCGTGCTCGCGTTGAGCGTATTCGCCTGCTGGGTCCAGCTACGTCCCTGGCACACTACTACAGTACAAGCCGAAGAAATCAACAAACAGTTGCAAGCTTTGATACCGACCATTCCCGGCAGGCCGCAAGGCATGACCTGGTACGTCGAAAACGTGCCGGACAATTACGAGGGTGCTTACCTGTTTCGTATCGGGCTGGGCAATATGCGTGGTCTCAGCACCGGAGACGGGGCCCGGATAGAGGCTACGGACAATGCGGTTGGCGCGCCTCTTTGGGAACTCAGCAGTAGCCGGGATGTATTCAGCATGCGCTTCTCCTACGACCGCTCAGCCACCCGCTTCCGCGTAGCCTATGCAGCGGGGATCACGCTGGGCAGTCAGCTTCCTGGGGAGAAGGACGCTGGCAACAACCTGGAGCTGGTTGATTTCACCCGTTGCGACGCCGGTGTGCTGGCGCAATGGCGCGCAGAACAGGCTGAGTACAGTTGCGTGCCAGGCAAGGGCATAACCTTTCAGCCAAACAGTGAAGATTCGCGCCTTGTGGGTACCCTGGCGAATGTAGAAGCTCTCGAGTCCAGGGGAGGATTCTTGCGGGTTCGTGTCGCTGCCAACTATCCGGCAAGGGAGCAAGCTCAAAGTCTCGTCAATCAATGGTACTGGTCCGGGCAGGGTGAGGGCTTTACCGAAGAGCGGGTGAGCAATCTGCCGGTAGTGCAAGATGGCAAGGACCATACTTACTGGACCTTTGTAGCTGGTGCTCAATTGGAGAATGGCGTCTCCATGCTGAGATTCGACCCGGCCAACGGTAAAGTACCTACTGCGATCAGGTGGATAGCGCTAGATACAGTACCGTAAGCACATAAAGCATATAGCTTCGTGGGTCGAAACGTTACCCCGTGCTGGAGCTCGCGCTAATGTTTCTCCAGCCAGCCGAGCACCGTCTCTACCAGCCACCCAGGGCGGTCTTCGTGAACGCCGTGCCCGGCCCCTTCAACTACTACCGATTCCGAGTTGGGTATGCGAGAGGCAAGGTTTGAGACAAGCGGTGGTGAAACAATGGAGTCGTGCTCACCCACGAGGAGGAGCACGGGGCAGCTAATATTGCCTGCCCTGGATAGGCTGATATTACCGCCGCCTTCGATTATGGCGCGGGCGGCGCCCGTGAAGTGCTGGATCGTGGTTCGGGCGTTAGCTTCGCCATAGGCGGCTACCAGGTATTCCCTGAAAGGCTGCATGGGTGGGATGGGATCGTCCACAATGTTGGCCAGCGCTTCTACTGCCGGGAGGATTTCCTCTGTGAGCGCGCCCCCAGCACCCCACGCTACTACAGAGCGGGCCAAACCAGGTGTCAGCGCAGCCATAAGCAGCTCGACCTCTCCTCCGTCGCTGAACCCGACCAGGTGAGCTGGCCCCGTTATCAGGTGGTGCAAAAGCGCGGTAAACGAGCGTGCATCATCCTCATAGTAGGTAGCCGTGTAGGCACGGGGCAACGG
>JAXDKH010000178.1:0-14303 GCA_034667185.1 Chloroflexia bacterium
TGCCGGGGCCGGAGCTTGAGGCCGAATTCGTGGACGTGACGGCGGTGCACACACTCTCTGCTAATGATGCGTGGGCGGTGGGGCACACAGGCACCGTCGGCGGCGATGTGTCGCGCACCCTCACGATGCACTGGGACGGCGTCGAGTGGCGCACGGTGCCCAGCCCCAACGGCCCCAACCCCGACAGCGGGCGCAACAGCCTCTATGGGGTTTCGGCATCGGCCCCCGATAACGTCTGGGCGGTCGGCGCGTACACAACGGGCGGCAGCAAGTTCAGGACGCTGGCTATGCGCTGGGATGGCAGAGAATGGCGCGCCATACCTACTCCCAAGCTGGGCGACTACGACGACGAGCTGAAAGCGGTGTTGGCCTTTGCTCCCGACGACGTGTGGGCGGTGGGCAGCTACCTCAACCACGAGTACGAAGACGGCCACATGGTCGTCCTCCACTGGGACGGCACGGAATGGACGCGCTCACCCCTGCCCCTCAACGTGACGCATACGCTGCTCAGCCTCTCAGCAAACGCTCCGGACGACATATGGGCTGTCGGCACACAGGTGCTCCACTGGAACGGCACGAACTGGCGTATCCTCTCCACCCCTACCGCCGAGGGTGCCTACTTCGACGGCGTGACTGCGCTTGGCAAAGACGACGTGTGGGTCGTGGGCAACGACGGCACGGCTGCGATCACCCTGCACTGGGACGGACAGAAGCTGAACATCGTGCACGTGCCCGGACCCGCCGCCGACGTCTTCCTGCACGAAGCCACCAAGATTGGCAGCGACGTCTGGGTCGCTGGGGAGAACGTAGACAGGCCAAGCATGCGCGAGACGCTGCTGATGAAGTGGAACGGCGCGCAATGGGGCCTCTACCCCAGCGCGGTGCCGGGAGCCGACGCGCGCTTGCAGGGCATATCGGCGGCGAAGGACGGCAGCATGTGGGCGGCAGGTTCGGTGACCGAGGGAGGCAAGAGCAAGCCGCTGTTCCTGCGCTACGGCAGCGAGCCTTGTGCGGGCAGTAACCTAGGAAGCAGCGCCAGCCAGCACCTCACCGTACCTCACAGCGAGCAGGCTAGCACCTTCCAGGAACCTGGGATCGAAGCCCGAGAGGTCGGTGGTGGTGATGAGTGACTGGTATTGCTGCGAGCTGACCGCATTGAGCAGATAGCCCCGGCGGTTGGCGTCAAGCTCGGAGAGGATGTCGTCTAGCAGGAGTATGGGAGTGTCGCCGGTCTCGGCGGTCATCAGGTCCACCTCGGCCAGCTTGAGGGCCAATACCGCTGTACGTTGCTGCCCACGAGAGCCATAAGCGCTCAGGGGAAGCGCCTGTCCCGGACCTGTAGAAGCTTCCCCAAGCTGGAACACTATATCATCCCGGTGCGGCCCCAGTATGGACATGCCACGCCTCAACTCGTTGGGGCGCGACTCGTCCAGTTGCCGTTTGAACTCCTCCGAGATGCGCTCGATGTGCCGCTCCAGGTGGGGTATCCTGCCACGCGCCGCCGGGTCCAGTGCGGCTGTGGTCTCGTCGCTACCCAGGTCCGAGAGGGCGCTTTCGGCTTCCATCTGCGCCACCAGTTCGGGCACCAGCACCTTACGAGCTTCGGGCGCGACCGCCGACTGGTAGGCCACGTTGAAGCGCAGTTCGGCGGTGGGGCGGCGCTCCCGTAGCATCTGACGGGTGTTGGAGCGGCCGTTCGGGGCCTCGGTGCCTGCCAGCGTGTGGTGCACCGCCTCGGCCCTCTGCGACAACCGCGCGGCGAACACCTCCCGGCGCAGCACCACGTAGGAACCGTGCTTCACAAGCTCTTCGTCCCAGTAGGCCATCTCCTCGGCCACGTCCCGCGACCCGGCACCCCGCCCCTGCTCCTTCAGCGCCTTGAGCAGCGAGTTGCGCTGGGCCAGCACCTTCATGTACTGGGCCAGCAGGCGCACGTAGCGGTGGTCCATCTGGGAGATGGTCACGTCCATGTACTTGCGGCGTAGGGCGGGCGGGCCGGTCACAAGGTCCACGTCCTGCGGCGTAAAGAGCACCACCGTGGCCTGCCCCACCAGGTCGAGCGCACGCCTGGCCACCCCGTTCACCTTGATACGCTTGCGCGCCTGCACGGTGCCCGCGAGCCCTCCCGGCCCCTCCGGCTCCTCGTCGCGCACAATCAATATCTCCACCGACAGCGGCCCCCGCACGCGCTCGACCTGGGCCGTGATGCGGGCGAAAGGTGGCGAGCCGAGATCGGCGGGCGCGGCAAAGTTCACCAGTTCCAGGTCGGAAGAGGCGCGGGGGGAGCGGGTGGTCGCCAGCATGTAAACGGCTTCGAGTAGGGAGGTCTTGCCGGAGGCGTTATCGCCTTGCAGCACGGTCATGCCGGGCGATAGCTCCAGGGAGAGGTGGTTATAGTTGCGAAACTCGTCTAAGTTGAGAGTTTGAACGTGCATGGCCTCTCTTAGACGAGTGGTTAGTGGCTAGTGGTTAGTGGTTAGCAAGGAGCTTCTAACCACTAACCACTAGCCACTAACCACTCACTCGATTTCGTACGGCTCCGTGAATTCGAGGAGGTCGTCGTACCCAAAGGTGCGGTTGTACTCGTACTCGAGCGACTTCATCATCTCGAAGAGGAGGTCGCTGACTTCGTCAGCCACGGAGGTAGCCACCATCGTCTGCTCAGGAGTGACGTAACCGAGGTCCTCCGCGATGGTCAGGTAGGTCTCGACGCGCATGAGGGAGCCATGGGCCATGCTGAGGTGGCGGTAGAACTCGCCCTTGTGCCCCATGCCCTGCCCTTCGGCTATCCTGGAGGGCACGGCGATGGCTGCCTTCATCAGTTCGGGTATGAGGACTTCCTGTTCCTCTTCGGGGAACAGCCGCACCAGCCCGTACACCTCGACGGCAAGGTCCATGCTCTTCTGCCAAACAGGTAGTCTTTCGTAGGCGCGTCGCAGCATATGCTCCTCTGTACCAACCTCAAAACCGAAAGGAAGCGAGAATGGGAGTGGGGGACACCCCCAGCCCCGGCAGGGAAATTCTCCTGCACCACTTTGCTCATTATCTCCTGTAGCGAGTGCCCTCTGCCGAGCGGTCCTTGTTGAGACGGCGGTTGAGGTGCAGACCTTCCAGGATGAACTCCACGGCGGCGGCTATCGCGGCGGGGTTGCTGCCTACCTCCAGCTTGGCGAGGGCGGCGCGTATGCCCTTCAGGTCCGATGCCTGGTGCACGTACTCCATCGAGGGCAGCGTGTCGCTAACCTCTATCACCAGGCCGTTGTGGAAGCGAGTCACCACGTCATCGAAGTCGCCTACGGAGAAGCGGCGATTCCAGGCGGCGAGCACGGCCCCCTGCACCAGTTTCTCAACCACCTTCTCCTCACGCACGTCGCCCACCGACTCCAATTCGATCTTGCCCGCGGTCGAGGCGGCCAGCGCGCCCATGTCAGACACACGGGGCACCACCTGGTGCTCGTTGAGCTTTATGGCGCGCTTGAGGGCGTTGGAGACCAGGTTCTCGTAGTTGGCTATGGAGACGCGCACTGACACGCCCGAACGCTGCGAGATGTCGGGGTGGCGGCGGGCCAGGTGCGTCACCTCGGCCACGATCTCCTTCATGTACTGCGGTATGTCGACCTCGTAGCCCGGCGTGTTGAACGTCATGCGCTCCTGCTCCATGATGTCGATCTCATGGTCCAGGGTGGTGGGATAATGCGTCTTGATTTGCGAGCCTGCGCGGTCCTTCAGCGGGGTAATGATGCGCCCGCGGTTGGTGTAGTCCTCCGGGTTGGCGGAAGCCACCAGATAAACGTCGAGCGGCAGGCGCACCTTGTAGCCCCTGATCTGCACGTCACGCTCTTCAAGCACGTTGAGCAGGCCCACCTGCACGCGCTCCGCAAGGTCGGGTAGCTCGTTGATGCAGAAGATGCCTCTATTGGTGCGCGGTAGCAGGCCATAGTGGATGGTCATCTCGTCGGAGAGGTAGCGGCCCTCAGCCACTTTGATGGGGTCCACGTCGCCAATCAGGTCGGCTATCGTGATGTCCGGGGTCGCCAGCTTCTCGCCGTAGCGGTCCTCGCGCCGCACCCACTCTATCTCGGTGAGGTCTTCGTGCTCAGCGACCAGGCGTTTGCCCTCGGCGCTGATGGGGTTGTAAGGGTCGTCGTTGATCTCGCTGCCCTTGATAACCGGGATTTCCTCGTCGAGCAGGTTGATGAGGGCGCGTGCCAGCCGGGTCTTGGCCTGCCCACGCTCGCCCAAGAAAATGATATCCTGGCCCGAAAGTATGGCGTTCTCTATCTGCGGAACGACCGTGTCCTCGTAGCCGATGATGCCTGGGAAGATCGGCTGGTTCTCGCGCAGCTTGCGTATGAGGTTCTTGCGCATCTCCTCCTTCACGGGCAGCGACTGGTACTCGCTACCGCGAAGCTCGCCGAGAGTGCGCGGCCTGGCGGGGGTTTTAGGCATGGATAAGTCCTTCTATGATATGGGTTGGTGCTGGTAAATGGAGGTAGGGTCATATGCCCTCGTGCTGTAACTATACGCCTTTGGAGGGCATGCTGCAAGGTAGCAACCGGGCACCTACCAGGCTTCTACGGGGAAGGCCCAGGCTTCCTGTATACGTTGGAAATCGCTGTCGGAGGAGACAAGAATGAGGTCATGTTGTATAGCGGTGGCAGCTATCCAGAGGTCATTGTCAGTTAAGCCTACCTGCGCAATTGTAAACCCGCGACGCTTACTCTTGTCCTTTGGCCCAAAGTGTCTGGCAAGTCGTGCTTTGAGTTGACCATAGATCTCTGCAGTTTCGTCATCGAGCGGATAGACACCGACATCTCTAAAGAATAATATCACGCGAGCAAGATTACTTTCGCGCTGTTCAGAGTTTTCGGCCATAAATACCAATTCGCCCCGAACTATAGCAGAGGTGACGACATCTAGATCAGATAGACCTTGAAAACGGGTTATTCTCCCGCTTTCACCTTGTATGATGCGACTGCAGTAATTGGTGTCAAGTAGATACATTAGTCGAACTTAGCTTGCGTCCTGTTATCATAGACAGCCTGCAAAGTCTCTTCGAAGTCATCACCTTGCCATGTACCAGCATGTTTAAGAAGATCACCCAATTTTGCTGCTTTGGGTCCTGGTTCCTTAGCACCATTATCCGTAGCTAGCACAAATACCCGCACCCTCTTACCCGCCAACTCCTCCGCATGCTCCATTATCTCTTCCCAAGTGCCTTCCAGCTCCCTTATCTCTGTAGCCATAAGTCTCACCTCCGAATCATTGGTTGACCCCATTTTACCACCCCTAGCCCCGTTCCACTCTCGGAAACCTCCCCAACTCCCCGCGCGTAGCCCCAATCCCCAGCACCCCTTCCTCCCGCATCCCGTCCAGGTACGCCTTGCGCCTGGCGATGTCCTCCTGCCACTCTTCGGGCGTGCAGTTGGCCCAGGCCGCCAGCATGGCTACTATCTCATCTCGCATGAAGCGGTGGTCGAAGGTGTCGCTGGGACGGTCCCAGCGGGATAGGAGCGTCGCCTCGACGCCTGGGAGCATGAATGTGCTGCCGTCCTCGTTGCCGGGGCTTAGCAAGTTTACCGAGTTGAAGCGCCGCATTCCGCGCCCGTAGGTGCTGCTCACGTAAAGATTGATTACCAGCGTCAGATTGGCTATCCAGCGGGGTGGCACCTTCAGCGGGTCCGAGTTGAGGATGGCGACCACGTCCTCCACCGTCTCGGCGTGCATGGTGGAGCCTATCGCGTAGCCCTGCTCTATCAGCTCGAACGTCTTGTAAATGCGCGAGCCCCATAGATAGACCGCCAGGTGGTCGCTCATCTCGTTGGCGAGCACGTAGGTATTACGAGGGTCGGCGTCCTCCTCGCGGGTGAAATCGAACGTCTCGTAGTGCCCGCGCAGGTAGACCCGCTTCGTGCCCGGAGGCATCAGGTCGAGCAACGCGGTGAGGGTGGTGGTCTTGCCGGCCATCGGGGGTTCCGCCGCGACCAGCACGGACGCCCGGCGCGACAGCATCGCCCAGATGAGGGCCATGAGTTCCGTGTCGGTGCTGCCCGCCTCGATTATCTGCATGACGGAGAGGGGAACGGGTGGTTGCCAGTGCCAGCCCCACCAGCCAAACGGCTCGTCTTGCTCGTCCATAGCGCCTCCGGGGTGAGTTGTTAGTTGTTGGTTGTTAGTTATTAGAGCGCGTGGGGGTTCGGGTGATGGGTGAGAGGAGGTCCAACGATAGGGCGTGGAGTGCGTGTGTTCATTATACGTGAGAACACGGCTCAGGATGCAGGAGGGGCGATTATTATCAAGAGGCCTTCTACACCTAGTGTAATCTTATCCTTTGTCTGCATGCAGCCGGTTTGGCAGCTTCCATCTGCCTCTGCTGATACACCCTGGCTCTCTCATGGGCTAGACAACATCAATCACAACAGTGAGAACGAAGAAACGAGGCCCTGTAGAGCCTCGTTTCTTCGTTCCTAAACATTTCAAGCCTGTCCATATTGGTGTCGCCCCCAACGATATAGATACGCTTCTCAAGTCGTGCAGCCTCGCCGTCAAGCATTGAGCGTCCGGCCGTCCGGTCCGGCGGATCTTGTCCTGCCCAGGTAAGGATCTGTCGAGATATAGGATCAGCACCCAACGCGTTGGTACGTTGGTGACGGGTTAGCCACCCCCTTGGGGAGACAGTGGCGGGTGACTTCTTGAGTAAAGGTTATGTACTAGTCAAGAACGCAAGGACGCAGTGCAAAGCCGCAGGCGCGATACCACTCATGAACTGGTTGTGCAATCGGTGCGAGCAAGATCATGGGTCGCAGAGCTTGTTCAGCCGCATTGGTTGAAAGCCCTGGTAAGCTGCCCAGCGCAACGGCCGGTAGACTACTCTATCCCTACCACCGTCCGTGGTCGACTCCCAGGCCCATACCATGCCATTCTCGTCGACGTGCGAGAAAAGCCGCACATGGGAGCCCGGCTTGTTGAGGATATCACCCAGCTTCAGGTTGCGTGTCGACCCTAGCTTCGTCGATACACCAGGAAGCCCAGTTGTTCCAAACTTACCGGGGAGTTGCCAGCACCGGCTAACAAATCCAGAACAGTCCACCCCCTTGGAGCAACTCTCGGTTCCTGAACTGCGGTTCGCGGGGACGTCACCGGCCTGAAAGTCTTGCTTCATAAAGTTGTTGAAGTCATCGACGCTGTCCCCCCCGCCCCAGTCGTAGGGTACGCTCCTATAAGTGCCTGGTGCGGAAAGATAGGATGGTATGCCCCGATCTGAACATGCGCCCCTGATATTCTGCTCGGTGAGGGTCACCAGATTGTTTCGGAACGCAAAGGCATTGGTCTCGATCTGCTTCCGGGAGATGGTGCAACCAGGAACAGCGGTCGCCTGGACAAATGGTTCAGCAGTTGCCGGAGGAAGAAGTTGAGGCAGTTGCCGCACAAAGGCTAGCTTGGTGATTTCTAGATGGTCGGGGTGAGTGATCAGAGCATAAAGGTCGCCATTCGGATCCAAGGCAACGTTGTTCGGTACGTAGGTGTACTGGTTTTGTATCGGTACGCGAGCGGCGTTCAGGAAGGTGCCGTTCTCATCGAAGTGCAGGACTTTCTGATCCACCTGGATTGTATCGTTGACTACCGCTACTTCTTCGGCCAGAGTGTAGAAACCACCTGCTCGGTCGAAGCCAAGCACCTCGAGACTGCCCAGAACGTTCTCCACACGGACCGGAACTTTTCTGCCAGATATATCCACTTCTCCCCCAGATGGGTCCTGATTCGGGTCGTTTGACACGTGTGGCTTATAAACTCGTTTCTCCTCATCTTCTTGTCCGAGGTCTGGTGGCCTAAATGGCTGTATACCAGGCTGGTTGAGAGGGTCCTGCTGTGGCGGCAAGAAATCAACATACTGGGCACCATGCACCAGATCAAGTTGTATACCTTTGTCTTTGGTAACGTGCAATCCCGTGATCTGGTCGTGGATTGCTTCCGGCAAGGTGAACGTCTTCTGATCTCTACCATTCTGTGATACGAAGAATACAGCAGGCACATCAGGGCCAAGGTCGAGAGCTGAGATGCCTGGGCTGGTGACTTCGACATCAGCCAGGGCCTCTACCTTTCCCCTTAAGTCGATCTGCTTCTGCGGCTTGGCGTCGCGGCCATACTGCAGGATGCGGTTACCCACCGTGTCTGCGATAAAGAAGCTACCGTCTGGGCCGATTGCGAAGCCCTGGGGACCGGTTGGCTGAATTTCTACGTCAGGTGCGGGTGCAGGCAAGTCGGCCTGGGACTCATACAGCGGTCCGTCCTTTCCACCTGCCACTACGACGAGAGCACCGGGCACCTGGGGCGTAATTTGGGCTGCTGACTTAGGTACAGCAGTTATAGTAGACGCCGTACTTTGTGCCGGTTGTGTCTGCTCGCTAGGCGTCGTGCTTATCCGGGTCGGAGATGCGGCAACCGCCGTGTTACTGGGAGCCGCAGGCACCACTGTACCGGTGGCAGACACATTAGGAGGGGTAGCTGTATGAGGAAGCGCAACTAAAGTAGGAGGAAGAGTGTTGGTGGCTTGTTCTACGGGGGCGGTGGCTGTCGCGTTAGGGTTATCAGGCTCGCAGGCCGTGATCGTGAGTAGAGTAGCCCCTAACAACGCTAAAAAGACTAGCTTCAGTGCTGATCTGCGATGTAACATGGCTAGACTTCCCTCCATTATCTGTTTTCTGTTTTCCCCTTCGTGAAACCTAGAACGGAACGCGGCGAACCTGCTCAACGGGTACTTGGATTTGGCAATTATAGCTCGTACCACTATATGAGTCAATGTATTTCGAACATATCTAGCATCACGTATTCTAGTACCGAGCAGCTATGGTATGACTCATTGGACCCTTTAACACAGCCCTATCAATTGCCTAACTATTCCGACTAGATATGACCATCTATGTTCACCTTCTCAGCCACGTTTTGCAAAGTTCATATGAACCAAAAGATCTAACTAGAAAGCTGGAATTGTAGTAACCATCCTATTCGAGGGGACTATAGAAGAGAGAAGAAGGGAGTGGGAACAGGGGGACGCCCCCACCCCTATGAGAGTACCCCTGCACCCTCTTTCACAGCCTTCTCGCGTGAGAGTATAAGTACCAGAAGCTACCTTCAAAACCTTAGTTGAGGTAGTTCCAAACGAAGTGGGGGCAGCCCGGATGGAAGAAAGTTTGATGAACTTGCAAGCGCTTGTAGTATCGGGTTGCGAACGGCTTGAACTGAAGGAGCCAGGAGAGGGTGAGCGCTCGCCTGTGTTTACTCAATTCCTTTTGGCTCTGCGTTTCGGTAGCAAACGATAATGTCTCGCATGGCATCCAGGTGCTTTCCTACGGGTGGCTTTTGCAGGTATAATATTTGGGCTTGAAACTTGCTTTCAAACAGTGGCGTATGGAATTCATCGGGGCGACAGGAGATAGCAGGGAATGATACTTCACAGCCGTAAGTGGCGGCTGGTGATACGCACAGTGACGTTGGTACTTACCAGCGTGCTCATGCTCGCCTTCGCGGGCGCGGCTTCCTATGCCCTGCAGGATGACAGCCCCAGGCCCCTGACTGCCCCCGCCCAACTTCATAACAAGCAGAAGCCCGTCGCCGACACCTACGTCAATGTGAAGGCGGTGCCCGACCTCGCCCACGCCTCCTCGACTCAGGAACTGCTGGGCGAGCACTACTGGATACCCCTGCAAGGCTACCAATACCAGCTTTTCGTGCGCACCGATAGCGGCCAGTACCTCTTCCCGTATGATTACAACCCCGAGACAGGCTTTGACGGGGCAACTGCTCCTATACTCTACAAGGGCAAGATTACTCCCCTCAAAGGCCAGGTAGGGGCCGACGACTTGGTAGACCAGTTGGAAGAGCAGGGCGTCACCGTGGACAAAGAGAACGCCATGGTGCTGAACCTCAATGAAGCCCCCAGCACCTACCGCCCGGTGGTGCCTGTAATGCCTGTGCTGGCCTGGATGTGGCTGGCCGCCCTGGTGGGCCTCGTACAGATCTGGCGGGGCAAGGGCCGCGTCCTCCGTACAGCCCCGCAGCCACATACTGCGCTACGCTGAAACGTGGTTCTGAAACGTGAAACGTGAAACGTGACTCGCAAGGCCGCCTTTGGTCCTGCGAGTTTTATTGTTGGGCTGTGTCACTTGTGCTATGCTGGCACCAAGTTACCCTTACCGCATCACGTTTCACGTTTCACGTTTCTGGATTGAGGTGAATGATGTTCTTTAAGCAGTTCATAAATGAAGATCTGGGGTGCGCGTCCTATGTCATAGGGGATACGGACGCGGGCGAGTGCGTGGTGGTCGATCCTGGGTGGGACGTGACGCCTTACGTGGAGCTTGCCGGCAACAGGGGCATGGCTATTCGCTACGTGGTCGAGACGCACAACCACGCGGACCACGTGTCGGGTCACGGCAAGCTGGCGCGGCTGGGAGCGCAGGTGGCGGTGCACGAAGAGGCGGGCGTAAGTTATCCTCATAAGTCGCTCAAGGACGGCGAGGTGCTCAAGATCGGCGGCGTTGAGCTGCGGGTGATACACACGCCTGGACACCGCCCGGAGCACATTTCGCTGGCCGTAACCGACACCTCGCGCGCGGACGAGCCCTGGCTGGTGCTCACCGGCGACTCGCTGTTCGTAGGCGACGTGGGCAGGCCCGACCTTGCGGTGGAACCGGAGGAAGGCGCGGCCCAGCTATTTACCTCGCTGCACAACTTGCTCAAGCTGGATGACGGCGTGGAGGTCTATCCGGGGCACGTATCGGGCTCGCTGTGCGGCAGGTCGATGAGCCCCAAGCCCAACTCCACAATAGGTTTCGAGCGCAGGTACAACGCACCCCTGACCGAGAAGGAACAGAGCGCCTTCGTGCGGCAGGTTACCTCAGAATTGCCGCCGCAGCCGCCTCAGTTTGGCCGCATAGTCGAGAAGAACAAGGGCCACTTCCTCACCGAAGATGCAGTGGTCCGCGCCCTTACCGCCGATGAAGTGGAGTCGTTGCGCAAAGATGGGGGCTTCGTGCTCGACACGCGCGACCCTGATGCGTTTGGCGGCGGGCACATACCGGGCGCTATCAACGTGGACCTGCACGGCGGGCAGTTTGCCACCCGCGCCTCGTGGGTGATACCGGGGGGCGTGCCTGTGGTGCTGGTGCTGAACGCGCCGAGCGATTTGAAGCAGGCTATGTCGCTGCTCGAGGCGGTGGGACAGAGCAACATCAAGGGCTACCTCCTCGGCGGGATACACGGCTGGGACAGCAGCGGCAGGCCCATAGAGACTGTCCCGCAGGTGGCCGTGTCCGAACTGCGCGAGCGCCTGCAATCGGGTGACCGCAGCTTCACGGTGCTCGATGTGCGAGAGGACTCCGAGTGGCGGGAAGGCCATATCGAGGCAGCCATCCACATCCCGTTCCACCAGCTAACCAAAAACCTCGACCGGGTGCCGAGCCACAAGCCGGTGGCGGTGCTGTGTGGCGGGGGCACTCGTAGCAGCATAGCGGCCAGCCTCCTCCAGGGTGAAGGCTTCGACCCGATGAATGTCAGCGGCGGCATGGACGCCTGGAACTCCTCCGACTACCCTCTCGCACATGAAGGAGTGGGTGCCGGGGTCGATGCCGTCCGCTAGAAAGCGTAGCGAAGGATGACAGGGTGGGGCTTTGGTCTTGCAGGACGTAGCATAGAGGCTAAGCGGCAGGGCACGACCTATGGTGCCCCTACCACCCTGTTACCAGATAGCTTGTTCCTCAGCCGTGGGCAACCTGCAAATCGACCCGTCTGCTTCTATCGGGTTAGGACCAGCTACCATGCCATATACGTTCGCGTACTCACGTATCACAAACGCCACCACGTGCTCCGTTAGCCACGCCTCAATGTTCCGCACCGGGGTCCACCCCAGCTTCTCGTAACCTTCACAGAAGACGAATGCCTGGTTCATCGTCCAGTACGCCTTGCATATCTCATCGCCAGAGTCGCCATCCCAGGCTTCGTTGGTGAGGAAGTTGATGGCTTCGGGAATTGAAATGCGTAAGGCAGGACTCTCGCCGCCACCTCCACCAATCAGAAAATCTCCCCTCTTTGCATCGAAGGAAGTGGCATCAGGTGCATCGTCATCTATTCGATAGAGGGGAATTTCCCACTGAGGTCTCTCTTCTCTGAAATAGACAGTGCCTAACCCATAAGATGCCGGGCAACTCACCATGCCGATACACTCATGCTTGTAACTGTCTATCTCTGACATTGCGTCCTACCTGCACCCCTTGCTTGCCAGCTTCTCCCGCCCCAACAGCCCCAGCAGGATCTCATATGGCGTGCCCGCGTTCTCCGGGTGATATTCCAGGCGGGTGCGCTCGAAGTATTGGACCGTGTAGGTCTTGCCGTCGGCCTGGCTGACCTCCTGCACCGGCTCAGAGAGGGGGAAGCCAAAGTTGGTCAGGCCGTTGTTGGCCCACCAGTACTCTCCTATCTTCCCTGAGAGTGAGTGCCCCGTCTCGGGGAACACGGTAGCGCCAGCAGGAACGGTAGCAGGGCCGGGCAGGGGGAAGCCTTTGCCGCCGGTCTTCTGGTCCACCAGGCCCGCGCCCAGCCGAGTGAGTTGCACAATCAGCTTGTACTGGTCCGGCTTGGGTAACTTGTCGTAGTCCTTCACCTTCTGCCGCACTTCCGGGTGCAACTCGAACCGCGCCCGCTCGAAGTACTGCACCCACATGTCGTCCTCCTGGCGCTGGTCCGTGATCGGGTAGCCAAACACCGCAATGCCACCAAAGCGCCGCCAGTAGTCGCGAAACTCGCCGTAAATGTACTTGCTGGTCTCAGGGAAGTAGAGGGGAGGCTGGTATTTGGGGTCCGGCTGGGTGGGCTTGGGTACGAATATGGTGAGGGGCAGGTCCGTCGTGGTCGCGCTGGGCAGAGGGTCCACCTTCCAGCCGTCGCGGAAAATGGGCATGGCTGCCTTCCAGGTGCCATCGCGCCTCAGCAAGCCGAAGAAGTCCTCGTGCGACTCGCGGCCCGCGCCCACGCTCGCCCCCAGCGGTAGGTCCCAAAGCTGCCACTGTATCAGCCCCGCCAGCCCGGCCTTGTTCGTCCAGTCCAGCATGGTCTGGTAGAGGAACGTCTGGTGCTGTTCGTTGTACTCGGGTGCGGTGCACGCCGGGCCGCTGGGCCAGCCGGTCTCCTGCAACAGCAGGGGCTTGTTCGTGTGGGCGCGTATGTAGCGGATTTGCCAGTCCATATCGCCCGCGTTATAGCTGTGCCAGCTAATGAAGTCGCTGAGGTCGGAGGGGGTGAGGCCGCGCACCGGCTCATCCTCGTAAGGCGCGCCCGTGGCGTCGGCGGTAAACAGGTTCTTGTAGTCGGCCATGCCCACGGTGAGCAGGTGGTTGGGGTCGAGACGGCGGATTTCGGCGGACATGCGCGACATCCACGCGATCATCACCTGCGGCTTCTTGACTTCCACCCAGGTCTTGTAATACTCAGGCTCGTTGTGCAGGTCCCAGGCGAGCACGCGGTCGTCGTTGACGAACACGGGGATAATATCGCGCAAATAGCGCAGGTTGCGGGACTCTATCTCGGCTTCCTGCATGCCCGCACGCCTGTCATCCTCCGGGTCGTAGAAGTCGAACGGAGCCACGATCACCTTCATATCCATCTCGCCCGCCATCTGCACGAACTGGCGCAGCCGGTCGAGGTACTCGGGCACCACCGCGCCGGTATCAATATCCGTCCAGCCGTTCACCGGTTTGTAGGGCACCAGGATGCGCACCGAATTGACACCAAGCTCGCGGGCGCGTGCCAGGTCGGCGCGGGTCGCAGGGCCGTTCCACTTCTTCCACATATCGGCCCAGGGCTGGTCCTTGGGGTAGAAGTTGGTGCCCTTCAGCTTGATGGGCACGCCCCGCAGCATGAGCTGGTTGCCCTGCACGGTGACGAAGGCGACCTGTGTTTGCGCGACGATAGACGACGGACGATAGACGATGAACGAGGTAAGGAGAAGGAGCAGGGCGAACAAGGTGCGCGCTGCCTTTGAGTGGCGGAGACGGGACATGTATGAGAGAGCCTTTCTAGCGGCTGGGGAGGACGAATTGCGGTATAGATATTTCTACCAGGATGTACGGGTGAATAGCAAGATTGAGCAGGATCAGGTGAGGAAATTGAAGCTATTCGCGTGAGGATTGGCTCGCCCGTGTAGCGCCGCGCTAAAGTCCTCGATGAAGGGCTGCGCGGAGTCGGGATATCCGAAGGTGGAGAACAACAAAGCTACCATGCAGGACTGGCGGGCCGCCCACCAGTAGACT
>JAXDKH010000179.1:0-6547 GCA_034667185.1 Chloroflexia bacterium
GGATACCACTCCTGCATCCAGCACCGTCAGGTCGAACGGGACGCCGTCCAGAGTGGCACCAGGGTCGTAGTCCGCCGGGGCCACCTTATAGAGGGAGACGTTCGGCAGGAGGGCCAGCGAAAGCTCCAGGAACTTGTTACCATCCGTGACCATCAGCACATTGGCCGGCACGCTTGCGCGGTTCACAGTCCAGGCTGTGTCGTCGATTTCCAGTTCGTCCACACCCGCAAGGTGGGCCGCAACCACCCTCCCATCGATAGGTAGATCTTCCACGAGCAGTTCTTTGATCTCTCCAGGCCCCAGCGACACCGTGCGCGCGTTCCAGGGCGCATCGTCCACCAACACGTCGAGGCGGCGCGTGACCGTCAGGTTGTCGGCGTTGGTGATCTGTACGAACAGTCCCAGGCTTCCCTCCCGCTGGTCAACTGATAGCGCCGTGATTGCCTGGTTGGAGGCGGCATGTCCTACGGGGAAGAACTTGATCTGGGCGGGCAATTGTTCCACGTTTCCGGTTGCCGCCGGGAAGACCCCGTCTGAAAGCACCCATATGATCGTGTTTGACTGCCGTTGCGCAAGCACGGAAGCCAGTTGCATGGCTTCAGACATGTTGGTGCCGGTAGGCTGCGTCTTAAGCGCGGCCAGCGCATCACGTAGCCTTGACTTGTCCTCGGTGGGCGGCACAAGCACGGAGGCGTGCTCATCAGAGGTGATGATGGCAGCCGACGCGCCCTGCGGCAGGTCGTCTACAAGGCTTCTCGCCTTGTCAAGCGCCGCGTCCAGCCTGCTCGTGTGCCCGCTAGTGTCGCCATCGGTCGCGCCCATGCTCGCCGATGTATCAACAACGAGGATGGCGTTCTGACCCGAAGTTGTTTCCGAAGGCACCCAGGGCCTCGCAAGTGCCAGGATGAGGGCAAGCATCGCCAGCAGCTGGAGAAGCATCAGGCCGGATACCTGTAGCCGCTGCCAGAGCGAGTTAGCCTCGCGGTCGCGGGTGAGGTTATCCCACAGGTGTAGGCTGCCGACGGGCGCGCTGGGTCGCCTGAAACGCAGCAGGTACAGGGCGACGATAAGCCCAAGTAGCGGTAGCGCCAGCAGCGCAAGCGGTTCAAACAGCCCCAGCCCACCCACCGCCTAGCTTCCTACCATTCGAGAATGGAGGAACAAAGCAGTGGAGTGAAAGGTGCTGGCCTGACCACGAAACATCGAGCTACTGCGCCTCCTCGGGCGTCTCTTCCAGCACACCGGCGACTATGGCGTCGGGCGAAATGCCTTCGGCCTCACCGTCGAAGTTGAGAATGAGCCTGTGTCGCAGGGCGGGCAGTGCCGCCGTCCGTATGTCACGGAAGGCCACGTTGTAGCGGCCATCTAGCAGCGCCATAATCTTGCCCGCCAGTATCATCGCCTGAAGTGCCCTGGGCGAGCCACCATAGCGCACATACCGCTTCACAATGTTGACCGCTTCGGGGCTGGAGGGGTGGGTTGCCCTCAGTATCCGTACCGCATAGGCGGTAACGTGAGTGGCTATCGGAGTCTGCCGGGCAAGGTGCTGCATCGCAACAATGTCGTGGGCATCGGCAACCCTCCCAACCACAGGGTCTGCACCGGAAGTCGTGCGGTCCGAGATGGCAATCAGTTCGGCCGCCGTGGGAAAGCCAACCTCCAGCTTGAAGAAAAAGCGGTCCAATTGCGCTTCGGGCAGCGGGTAGGTGCCCTCCATCTCCAGGGGGTTCTGCGTCGCCAGCACAAAGAAGGGCTTTGGTAGTTCGTAGACCGTGCGCGCAATCGACACCGTGCCCTCCTGCATGGACTCGAGGAGGGCGGACTGTGTCTTGGGCGTGGCGCGGTTGATTTCATCGGCCAGCAGCAGGTTGGCGAACACCGGGCCGGGCTGGAATTCGAAGCTCCTGCGCCCGTGCTCGTCTTCGTTGAGGATGTTGGTGCCGATGATGTCGGCGGGCATCAGGTCGGGCGTAAACTGGATGCGGCTGAACTCACAATCGATCACGTCCGCAAGCGTCCGCACGAGCCTTGTCTTTCCCAGCCCCGGAACGCCCTCCAGGAGTACGTTGCCCCCGGCTATCAGGGCCACCAGCACCTGGTGTATCAGGTTGCGCTGGCCGACAATCACTTTACCGATTTCCTGCTCAATCGCCACCGCACGCTCTCGAAATGCCTCCGGGGTCATCTCGACCTGTGTCCGCGGCGCGCCGGTGCCCACCGTGCTCGTATCTCTCTCAGTCAGTGCCACTACGTGCTCCTTCGAACGAAGTCTTGTCGGCAAGCAGCCCAAATATGCCTGTCCGGCATCCTGCCCAGGTTACTTGCCAAGCTCCGAAAAATAATCCTTGACGTACTGC
This sequence comes from Chloroflexia bacterium, assembly GCA_034667185.1. Classification (GTDB taxonomy): domain Bacteria; phylum Chloroflexota; class Chloroflexia; order QHBQ01; family JADMIH01; genus JADMIH01. The sequence goes on from JAXDKH010000179.1 coordinate 2,358, forward strand.
TTTGCGTCGGGAGGAACGTAAGCGCGTTCAATGGCCTCGGTGGCCTGGCGCGAATATTCGGTGAGAACCTCCCTGTAGGGCGTCTGCACGCGCACAGCGCCTCCTGGCCCGGTGCTGGACGAAATTTGTGCCCCGTTGCTGTCGCCCTCGCCTACGCGTCCACCTACCCCGTTGTTATTAGTGTTGTCCCCTGCGCCTGTAGGGGTATTCGGCTCAACCGACCCACCAGCCGTTTCGCCCGAAGCGTTCTCGGGCACGTAGACCTGGTCGTCGCCCTGTGAGTTGCCCCCACTGTTCAGCGAGTTCGTGCTGTCGGTAGAGGTCGCATTGCCTCTGCCTGTGGGGTTGGGAACCTGGCTGATTGCTCCGCCGGCCCCACCTACAGGACCATTGATGGAGCCGCCTAACGTGCCCTGCTGCCCCGAATCCGAGCTAGCGCCACCCGCCGACCCGCCTCCTGCGCTCTGCTGGATGCCTCCCGATTGGCCGCCGTTCTGCCCGTTCGCTCCCCCACCGGCACCCCCACTCTGCGGGCTGGTATCGCCTTGCCCGTCCGTCTGGGCCGGTTGTCCGCCGCCTCCCGCGGAAGAAGGCGACCCGCCATAAGAGGCTACGTTGCTCTGCCCTATTACCGGGCCCATGCCACTGACGTTCGAGGTGCCCTGAGTGCCGGAGTTGCCCGTCTGCGCAGCCGGGGCGTTCGGGTCAAAGTTTTCCAGGTCGGGAGTAGGACTTGCGCTAGCGGTCGTTCCCCTTCTGCGGAAACCCACCTGCGCCTTCTTCGACTGCGTCCTTCCCGCCTGTGCGATCTCCTCTCGCCCGTTGTTGAGTTGGGAAAGCACGTTTTCTAGGGCCAGTGCGTCCTCACGCTGGTTGTCGGCCTCGGCAAACTTGCGCGAAGCCTCGGCCAGGGCCTTTTGGGCGGGGGCCTGGTCGCGGGTGCGGACGCCGGTGGAGGCTCCTGCCAGCAGCCGGGCCAGTTCCGGGTCGCGGCCCGAAGCTTGCGTGGAGGCGCGGTCCAGGTTGAACGACACGCGGCGCTCCTGGTTCGTGTCCATACCCCCTACGTTGCTGCTCAAGAAGAGTGAGGCGTCGGCGGCGCGGCCCAGGTCGGTTGGGGACTTTGCCTGCTCGGGATCCCACTCGAAGTTCTGCGCCGCCACGTTCCAGACCAATTGCGCGGCCGCGACCAGTCCGTCGAAGTCCGCAGAAGGGGTCTTGAGTAAAGCGCTTAGCCTCTGTTCAGCGTCCGCCAGCGTTGCTATGCCTGAAGCCTGGTCCAGTTTGGAGTTCTGCAGGGTTTGCTCAAGATTGGCTAGTTCCTGCAGGATAGAGCTTTTCAAGTTGGAGGACAGATGCTCGTTCGCCTGGACTTCGTTCCGGAGCACCTGCACCTGCGCTAGCTGTTCTTGTACAGCCTTGGCTACCGCGCTGCGTTCAACCTTGGCTAACTCCACGTAGGTCGGAAATGCAACAGCGGCTACCAGCGCGAGCACTGCAATGAAAATGCTTACAGAGTTAGTACGCGTCCACCTGAAGCGGAACAGGCCGGGCAAGTAGATGAGCCGGTTGTCCAGTGCCTCAGCAGCATCGACAAGCAAAGCGTAATGGACACCTGAGCGCGGGGCCTGCGAACGGATAAGCTTCGCCGCATTCAGAAGCTCAACGGACGTGGACACCCGCTCATCAAGCTCGAGTGTCTGGTCCAGGTAGCGCGCAGCCTCAGCAGTCGATACCCGTTGTGCACGCGCCCAGAGGCCCACGAAAAGCAGCCACGGCACGAAAGCGAACAGCACAGGCCAGGTTGGAAGTTCCGCTAGAGTAAACCGCAGCAAGACGATGTACCCTGCAATGCCCAGAACCAGCACCGGCAGCGACATCGACGCCATACGCAATGCCCGCCGCCACATAATTCGCTTTCCGGCGGCGCGAAGTGCTTCATCGATTGTGTGGCTCCAGGCCTCGGCACCGAGACCCACCTGGGGCCGTTTAGACAGGACTAGCAAGGCGTCCTCACTTCTGCAGGTTCAGGCGACGACACGTAGTTGTAGAGGTACGCGTCTCCATTATAAAGTACAGCGTAGAGCACTTGCCAGTTCAACTGACAATTGCGTTCGCCACCGATTGCCTCCGGCATCTCACCCGCCACACCGCCGTTGTGCCGCTTCCGGCGCTTGGTTATAATAGTTGGTAACATGGATGCACCGGAGCAAACAAATGACCCGCTGGTACTTTTATATGTCCCTTGCGGCAGCGAGCCGGAGGCGGTAGCCCTGTCTATGCGCCTGCTTGAGGCACGCCTGATCGCCTGCGCTAACGTCTACGCATCACGATCACTTTACAAGTGGAACGGTGAGCTGGCCGACGAGCAGGAGATGGTCATGCTCTGCAAAACGCTGGCCTCCAGCGCCGAAGCAGCAACCGCTCTCATCAAGCAGTTACACAGCTATAGCGTACCCTGCATAATTCAGACTGTACCTGCTCGCTCTAACGCGGAATACTACCAGTGGGTACGGTCCGAGGTAGACCGGGTGGCAACAGCGGAAGCTACGTAGGTCTGACCGGCCTGCGCACGCCAGCTTCGGGTACGGCATCTAGTTCTCAGGAGAAATCGTGGAAATATTCGGTATGGGGTTCGGGGAAATCTTGATGATAGCCCTCGTCGCCCTCGTAATTCTCGGTCCAGAAAGGTTGCCCGAAGCCGCACGCACAATCGGCAAGGGCATCGCCGAGGTTCGCCGTGCCGTGGAACCCGCCCGAAGCGTCTGGCGCGACCTTTCCAGCGAGTTGAACAACGTTGCCACTACGACCGCGACCGCCTTCACCGTCGCGCCCCCGCGCCAGAACGGCAGCCCCGAGACGATTCACCCGGTGCTCGAAATGATGACCGATGAAGAGAAAGCCGATTTTGTTGCGGGTGGAGACATGCCGCCGCGCATCGCGGAGCACCTCGCCTCGCAAGCGCCCGCCCCCAAAGTCAGCAGCAACGGCTCGCATGGCGGTGTCGAGCTTCCGCACCTCGAGTACCCGATGCCTCACGCGGAGATACCCTACAGCCCTACTGTGGACCCCGTGGAAGACATATACTACCCCTCACCCGGCGGGGACGATGAGGAGCCGGCTTAGCAGGTCTCTGACCCATTCCTGCTCTCCAGGGTCAGCCAGTCCCGGAGAGCCTGCGCGGTACTGGTGAAGGCAAGGTCCTCCCAGGGTAGTTCATTGGGCGCAAAGGCTTGTACCTTAGTCGCTTCTAGGGTGACGGTAGGTTGCTGCCGAGGGTCGGCAAGCGAGGCAAGGTAGACCACATTTACAACAGGCGCACCGGCACGGGAGTAGACGCCAAGCAGCGCATCAAGCCTCACTTCGCAGCCCAGTTCCTCGCGTGTTTCGCGGATGGCTCCCGCCTCGGTAGTCTCGTCCCACTCCAGGTAGCCTGCGGGGTGCGTCCAGAACCCGGCCCTCGGTTCTATGCCTCGCCGCAGCAGCCAGACCCGCCCGTCCTGTATGGGCAAGGTGCCACAGACGATCTTGGGATTGATATAAAAGATGTGCCCACAGCCCGCGCAGACCAGCCTCGGGCGGTCCTCCGTAGGTAGTTTCAGTTCCCGAAGTTCGGTTGCGCAAACTGGGCAGAAGCGGTATTCAAGCATCGAATTTGGTTCTTCCGTAGCACATTGTGAGGACATTATTCGGGCCGTGGCTCCGGATTGTCAAACCGGGCGAGGTAGCAGGTATGTGTCGTAAGTGTGCACCCCGCCATGCTCGGTCTTGCCCAAGGCAATTGCAGTGTGTTAAAATCGACGGCAAGGGCGGGGATTCGTTCCCTGTTGATATTTGTGTTGCTTACTTGGAGCACGCAACTTCGGCACCAATCTTCCGGTCGAGCGCAGCTAGGAGCTTCGTATTGTCCTCACAGTATGTTACACCCCCCATGGTAGACCAGCCCCTGGATGGAGCCGTCCCCGCCCGCGAGCCGTACTGGCGGCGGCACAAGGTCATGCTGCTCCTGGTGCTGATTATGGTGTGCGCCACCTTCTTCCGCTTCTACGGGCGCATGTACGACCAGGGCACCTGGCAGAATCCCGACGAGCGCTCGATACTCACCTCAACCACCCCGCAAATCAACTGGCCCTCACACGTTGAGGACCTATTCAACTGGCACATTAGCACCCTCAATACCCGACGAGACG
>JAXDKH010000180.1:0-2692 GCA_034667185.1 Chloroflexia bacterium
ATGTGCGTCACGCGCTTGTACTTGGCCTTCCAGCGCGGGCTGCTGTCGCCCTCTGGGGCTCCCCAGTCCTTGCGCGACACCACCCTCGGCTTGGGCACGTCCCCTGGTGCGTTCTGGATGCTCGCGGCTTGAGCCTTGGGTGGGTTTGCAGTCACACCTGCGTCGATGAACGTATAGGTCAGCTCATTGAAGACAGGGGTGTGGTTAAGGTTGCTGGTTGACAGTGTTACGCGGCTCTGCACGAAACGGTGCGTGCGCTCCGACTGCGGCACCGATATGGTGGACGCGTAGGTCTGCGTCACGGCGTCCATCGGCATGATGATGTCTTCCAGGTCGGCGGCTTGCCAGTCACCCCAGGCCTGCCCGTCGCGGCTGGTCCGTACCTCCACCAGCACACTGGTCTGCTCGGGCACATCGGCCCACCAATGGGGGGCTACATCGGTGAAATCGAAAGGTGCCTCGGTAACACCGGACGTATACGTCGCGCTATGGCTGCCCGCCGGAAGCTTCAGACTGCCCGTGCCTCCCTGAGCTGACGCACCCGCGCCGGAAGACTTGTCCGCGCTGTTCACAGCAAAGCCAGAAGTGTATGAGTTCCCCTTCAGGGTAAGGTCGGCCCCCCGCACGGTAGGTCCAGAAGCCGCCTGGACCGTGGCTGACGCATGCGCGCCCGACCCTACGGCGAGAACCGCCAGCAGGACCAGGAAGACAATGGAGACTAACCCAGGGAGCCTGAACAAGGGGTGCCGCATGTAGTACGAACGAGGCTGGCGATATGAGCGCTTCGCGCTGTGTGTGTGACGGCTGCGCTGTAAGCGCATGAAGACGCCTCCGCTTTGGTGGAAGAAGAACGGGACCAAAGCCGAGTATATTGTGGAAACAGGGTGCCGTCAACGAGCAGGGGTTGGTTAGCAGGGGCTTTTCGGTATGCCCAGGGGCGCCTTCGCCTTACGACGCCCGGCAATTGAAAGCGCGGGCTACAATTTGCAAAGTCCCCATAGGGGACTGTTACATCTTTCAAGGTCTGATTAGGCTCTTTAAGATGAACCAGTCTGCCGCACGCAGACTTTGCCCTGTATAGCCCGCGACTTCAATCGCCGGGCGTCGGCTGGTGACCTTGTTGACACTATAAAACTGTGGGTTCGCCCGCCAGGGAAAGAGTTCGTGATGAAGCCGCACGATATGAAGATACTTCGGTTGCCTTAATCCAGGTGAACCACCTCTATCTCGTAGTCCTCCATGTGGCCTTCAGCCAGATTGCTCTCGATGAAGTTGACCACCTTGGAAAGGACCTCGTTTGCGTGCCGGGCGTTGTTGCTGACGCAGGCGATACCCAGCACGGCACGCTGCCACTGGTCCAACTCGCCAACTTCTGCCGCAGCCACGTGGAACTGGTTAATGGTGCGCGCGAGCAGCGACCTTACGTCCTGGCGCTTGTCCTTGAGCGAGTAGTTTTCGGGCAGATAGAGCGTAACTTTGAGGGTGCCGACAATCATAGGGGTAAAAAGAAAGCCCCGGAGGGCTGAAGACGGAAGATGGAGGTATGTATGGGGAGGCACCGAGCGGATTCGAACCGCTGGTCGAGCTTTTGCAGAGCTCTGCCTTGCCACTTGGCCACGGTGCCCGATCAACAAGGAACTATATCAAAAGCGTGCGTAGGTGTCAAGTTGCAAAAGGCCTACGAGTCCTATATAATAGGGTGTCCCAGAGCGCGGCACGCATCCTGATTCTACTGAACAGGCAACTTCAAACTCTTTTACGGAGGAACCGCACATGTCGGACACAATCACTCAGCTACTGGAGAATGGTCGCCTGGCGTTTCGCCTGTTCAACGACCCGCGCGTGCCCAGTTGGGTGAGGTACGGTATTCCGCTGCTGGTGGTGCTTTACCTGGTCATGCCGCTGGACGTGCTGCCGGACTTCATTCCAGTAGTGGGGCAGTTAGACGATATCGGAGTGCTGGTACTGGGTATGAGCCTCATGTCGAAGCTGTCGCCCAGCTATGTAGTGGACGAGCACAGGCGCGCCCTCGGCTACGACGCCAAAGGCGGCTCTACCTCATCCGGCAACGGCGGAAGCTCCTGGAGCCAGCCGCCTCGAAACGGTTCAGGGCAGCGCACCGCTCGCGTGTCGCAGGAAGAGCGCTCTATTGACGGCGAGTACAAGGTAGTGGGTGACGGGGAGAGCTAGGCCGCTAGCGCGAACGACTCAATCAACTTAGAATTGGAGCTTTAGCAACGATGGCGAAAAAGGGCAGCAGGCCAAACAAGGCAAACCAGCAGAGGGCGCGTGAGGAGCAGTGGCGCAGACGAGCCGCCGCGCAAACGGGTGGCGCTACGTCCGTAGTTGACGATTACGCCGCTCCGGGCCAGGACGGCGCAGATTTCGACGGTCAGGCTGAATTCACCACCGCCGAAATGCCCGCCAACTCAACCGCGGCCACGTCTCGCAGTACAGCGACGCCACGGGCGACCACGACCCGCACTACGACCCCTACGGCTACCAGCTCTGCCGCGCAACGACGGGCAACCAACCTCGCGCGTACGAGCCGCGCCCGCTATACTCCCAATGTGATGAGCATTGAAGATGAGATGTACTACGTGCGCTCAGACATTCGCCGCCTGATCCTGCTGACCGTGGCTTGTATTGCTGTGCTGGTGGTGCTTTACTTCCTGATCGCTAAATAGTTTAA
>JAXDKH010000181.1:0-8849 GCA_034667185.1 Chloroflexia bacterium
GCTCCTCCAGTTGCTGGGCTCCTTCTTGTATGGGCGCAAGTATCCACAGGGCGCTCCCGCACAGCAAGCAAATACCAGCGCGGGATCGACCCTCTTCCAGGAAACCGGCAGGAGATTGGGAGGCGTCTTCCAGCAGTATTGGAACACTCACGGCGGGCTGGCACAGCAAGGCTTCCCCATCTCCGATGAGTTCAACGAAAAGAGCGACCTCGATGGTAAGACCTACAGGGTGCAATACTTCGAGCGGGCCGTGTTCGAGTACCATCCTGAGCAGAAAGACCCGAAATACCAGGTGCTCCTCTCCCAGCTAGGGACTTTCAGATCCCAGGCGCGATACGGCGCTCTGAGCAAGCAGTTGAGTGGTACGGGCGACCAGCAGACGGCTAAGTTCCCATTGAAGGCGGGATTGGCTGTGCTTCAGAGCTTGCGCGCCCTCGACGGATACTACTATATCAACCTGGTAGATGCCGCGGGCCAAAATGTCACCACTATAGCTTCATCGAGCGGGCCCTCGGACTATTCCTCTGCGGTAAATATCCCTGCCGACGGTGTGTACGGTCTCGACGTGGGGGCGGATGGAGTCTGGACGGTCAACGTCTCTCAGCCGAAAGGGACTTTCTCTACACCCCCTCCGCAACAGAAATGGAGCGGTCGCGGCTGGCAGGCAACCCCACTCTTCTCGCTCAAGGCCGGGCCGGCAAACTTCCACGTGGTGGGCAACGGCACGGGCGTTGTCAGAGCGACTTTGCTCGACCAGAACGGCAAGCATGTCGAAACGATTGCTGAGCAGGAGGGGAAGCTGGATGTGACCACAACCATAAATATCGCCGCGGACGGTGTCTACGTAATAGACGCGCTATTTGATGGGGAGTGGACGATCGAGGTGCAGCAGTAGGTGCACCTGCAAGCGTTCAGAATTGGTCGTTTGGGGTCCTGCAACTTGGGTTTAGTGGGAGGCAGTGGATCAACGACTTCTGGCTGCTCATAGAGCATGAGGTTGAAAAGTCGGAGGCCATAGTTCGAACTTCCTCGCTTCCGCCCCATGCAGACCGTCCTATTGACAAAGCGGCCCTCAGCATTTGAGACGAACTCAAAGCAAGAGCCTGGTAGTCCTCCGACTGGACTACCAGGCTCTTGCTTTGTTTGTTCTGGCTACATGGGTGCTTCTACGGTTCGAGCCAGCCGTCGAGCCAGAAGGTGTTGGCGACGATCTTGGCCGCCTGGCCTCGGGTCACGTTGTTGCCGGAGCGATAGTAAGGCTTGTGGTCGGAACCGCATGCTTCCCCTGGGCCTCCACATTCGTAGCCGCTGATTACGCCACGCCGGGCCAGCGGGTTGATGTAAATGTAGAAGGTGTGCCCAGGTGGTACGTCAGCAAAGATTTGCCCGCCGGGGTCATCGTTGATGCCTGCGGCGTTGGCAACGATCTTGGCTAGCTGGCCTCGCGTGGTGTTGGTGCCGGGGCGATAGTAAGGCTTGCTGTCAGACCCGCATGCTTCCCCTGGGCCTCCGCAAGGATAGCCACCTATAAGGCCCCGGCTGCTCATCTGCTCTATCCACAGATAGAAGGGTTGGCTTGGTGGCACGTCGGCGAAGGTCTGTCCTGCCGGCGTGTCGTTGAAGCCCGCCGAGAGGGCCACCAGCTTGGCGATTTGCCCCCGTGTGATGTTCGCGTTAGGCCGGTAGTACGGGTAGTTGCCCGGTGGCTCGCAGGGTTCGCCTGGGCTGCCACATGGGTAGCCGCCGATCACACCCTCGTAGGCCAGGTTAGTCACGTAGAGGTAGAACGGGCTGCCGTTGGGCACGTCCCTCTGGCACCAGTGGCACGGAAGGGGCGTGTTCGTGGGCGTTGGTGGCGTCGGTTCCTTCTTGCACTTGCCCCTGCTGCCTGCTTCGTAGATGCTAATCACCTCGGTCGAGGTTAAAGCCTTGCGGAAGAACTCGATCTCGTCCAGACTGCCCTTGAAGTACATAGTCTGGTTGAAGACGGAGTTAGGGTGGTGCCTGCCGATCCAGAGCGCGGCCTTGTTGCTCAGGTTGCCGAGGCGCGGGTTGAAGGTGAGCACCGGCGCACCGTCCACCCAGAGCGTGCCGCCACCTGTTGCGCGCTTCACCGTGGCCGCCACGAAGTGCCAGCCGGGGGTCGCCAGCGCGCCCGCCGACGGGGCAATGTAGTTGGTGTAGCCGCTCGGCGGGGGTAACTGGTCGGCCATCTGTAGGCCCAGCCGCCCGTTGTAGAGGAACATCTCATAGCCGATTGGCGCGAAGTTGCGCCCGTCGAGGAAGACCTGGGTGCCGACCAGCGAGCCCACCGGTATGCTGATCCAGGTGTCTATCGTGAAGTCGCCCGTGCCTAGCTGGGGCGAGTTCCAGGGCGGCACAACCGCGGCCCACTGGTTCACTCCGTTGAAGTTCAGCCCGCCCGCCACCTTGCCGGGTACATGCGCGGGTGCGCCGACCTCTATTGCATTCCCCCCGAAGACCAGTTCGTTGGCGATAGCGCCCGACACTTCGTCCAGCGACCACCAATGGGTCATGCCCGTCGGGGTGCTAACACAGGTAACGGTGGCCGAAGCCGTGGCTGTTCTCGTGAGCGTGCTGGTGGGCGTCTTGGTGGCCGTGTTGATTACCTTCGTTGTGGCGGTGGGCGTGAAGGACGGCCGGGGCGTGGCTGTGTTAGATGCCTGGGGTGTGGAAGTAGGCTGGCGGGTCCTGGTGCTTGTGGCACAGGGGATACCGGCATCACAGGTGGGCGTCACTGAGGCGCACTGGCCGTTCGAGCCTACGCAGATTGTTGCCGTAGCCGAGGCGGTGGAAGTCGGTTGCGGGGTCTTGGTGCTTGTTGGGCAGGGAATGCCCGCATCGCACGTTGGTGTTGGCGAGGCGCACTGGCCGTTGGAGCACGCGGTGGCGGTCGGGGTCACAGTTATGCAATGGCCCGGCTCGCAGGTTGGGGTAGCGGTCTCCTTGTCACAGCCCGTCCCAGCCTCGCAGGTGGGGGTGGGCGACTCCTTGTCACAGGCGGTACCCGGCTCGCAGGTTGGGGTAGCTGTGGCTTGGTCACACACATGGCCTGGCTCGCAGGTAGCGGTAGCGCTGGGGGAGGCGCAAAGCCCTTGCCCGGTAGTATCTACACAGACCGTGGCTGTGGCGGAAGGACACCCAACCGCGGGGTTCGGGCAATCAGTGGCCGTGGCTGTGGCCGTGAGGGCACAGGGGAGCTGCGAGCATGCGGTTTCGGTAGGAGAGGCGCACACAACACCGGCCGGGCATGTTGGGGTGGGACTGAAATTACCGTTTGGCCCGACACCCTTTGCGGGGAGCGCCGACACCCGGCTTCCCTGGGTCGACATGCCCGCTGCTACCGCTACGGTACTTAGCAACGCGATGAGCATCACACTGCCCAGTACAAAGGCCGGGAAGAACCGCCTGCTATTACTGTGGACTCGCTTGCTCCTCTTCATTTTCCGTCCCTCCTTCGCACTGCCCGCTAACGAAGACACGCGTGGCAGCAAAATTACCGCCACGAACTAAGAGAGGATGTGGGCGAGGAAGAGAGGAAGACGAAGTTAGGATGATGCTATGAGGCATCCACGTGTGAGCAAGTGTAGCACACTGCTAATGCCGCGTCAATAGCCAGGCGAGCTTGATTGTGTTTCTGGGGGCATAATCAGGTAAGTAATATGCCGGCGGGCAACCGTCCTACCTATTCAATGTCGGCTTCGTCCAGCGCATAGCTGACGGCCTGCTCCATATTCATGTTCCTTCCCTGCTCCCATGCCTCCAGCCAGTCATCTTCATCCAATTGCGCGCGAGCGGCGGCCATGTTGCGCTCGTAAGCAAGGCGCTCGGCGGGCCACATTGGTGCGGAGATAGCAGACATGAGAGCATCAGAGGCCCCGAACAGCCGCGCCGCTCGTCTTGGGCGACCCCTCACACCTGCTACCCCGGCGAACCCAGCCAGGCTCTCGATTATGCCCGGTCTATTTCCGGTCCCCCTGTGCAGGGCCAGGCTCTCCTTGAACAGCGCCGTGGCCTGCTCGATGTTGCCGCCAATGATAGCCAGGTGCCCCAGGTTGTGCAGCGATGCGGGGAGGTCGGTCTTGGCTCGCAGTTCGCGGAATAAACCGAGGCTCTCTTCATACAGGGTCTGTGCTGTCGAATAGTCGCCTTGCATGCGTGCAAGGTCTCCAAGGCTGTTCAATGCCTGGGCTACCCACCAGTCATTACCTAACTGTCGGTACAGCTCCAGGCTCTCCTCAAAATAGGAGCGAGCGGCACCGAAATCTCCCTGCGCGACCTTGACCTGCGCGGAGACGAATAGCGCCTGGGCTATTCCCCATTTGACCCCGGTCTGCCGGTGTAGCGCCAGCCCTTCCTCCAGTAGCGAACCTGCCTTCGCGGCATCTCCCAGGAACAGCGTGCTCTGACCCAACGTGATCAGGGTTAGGGCCAGCCCACGCTGGTCGCCCAACTCACGGTGAATGGCCGCGCTCTCCTCGCACCACGAGCGAGCTGCGGCGGGGTCGCCCTGGAACCAGGCTATGACGCCCGCACCCAGCAAGGCCTGTGCATAGGCCGCTCTATACGCGCTGGCGCCCGGCAAAGCCAGCGCTACTTCCACCCACCGGCGGCCCTCGCTCATGTTGCCGCGTATTTGCCAGAAATAGGACAAAGTACCGCTCAGGCGCAGCGCGGTTTCAGTCTCGCCCTGCTCGATGGCCCATTGTAAGACAGCCCTGAGGTTGTCCTGTTCGGCTTCTACCTTCTCCAGCCAGGTGCTGTGTCTCATCATCGGGGCCTGGAATTCCGCCTTCTCCGCAAGTGCAAGGTAGAAGGCCGCGTGGCGTTGCCTGGTGGCCTGGGCCTCTCCGCACTCTTCCAGGCGTTCCCTTGCGTACTCGCGTATGGTCTCCAGCATGGAGAAACGTGGTTCCCCGAGATTATGAGGTGCCTGCTCGTGCTCAGAGGCGCTCCTCAGGAGGCTGCGGTCCACCAACGAACCCACGCCATCGAAGACATCGACGGCGCCAGTTTCACCCGCATCGCACACCGCTTCCGCGGCTTCCAACGTGCACCCTCCCGCGAACACCGAGAGCCGCCTGAAGAGCGTCTTTTCCCCTTCGTCCAGGAGGTCGTAACTCCATTCTATCGTGCTGCGCAGGGCCTGCTGGCGGGCGGGCAGGTCGCGTGCGCCCCCTACCAGCAGCTTCAAGCTGTTCTGCGTGCCCGCCATGCCGGCCAGCCGGGAGAGCATAGCCTCCGGGGGCAGCAGCTTTATACGTGCGGCGGCCAGCTCGATAGCCAGGGGCAGGCCATCCAGGCGGTGGCAAATCTCGATGACCGCGGGGGCATTCTGCTCGGTAACCGCAAAATCAGGCCTGGCGAGTCGCGCCCGCTGAACAAAGAGGTCTACCGCTTCGTAATGGGGTAGGGCCTCTAGGGGAGGCGGGCGCTTGAGATCGGGCAGCGCGAGCGGGGGCACCATAAACTCCTGCTCTCCCTGCAGATGCAAGGTTACCTGGCTGGTAACCATGATCTTCAACCGGGCACTTACCGCCAGCAATTGAGCTACCGATGTAGCGGCTTGTACTAGCTGCTCGAAGTTGTCCAGCACAAGCAGCAGGTGCTTGCCCCTGAGGTAACCCTTAAGGCTGTCGCCCAGGCTCTGACCGCTGCTCTCCTTCATATTCAACGTTTGGGCGATAGTGGGGATCACCAGGCCGGGGTCGTTGATGGCTGCCAGCGGGATGAAAAATACCCCGTCGCTGAAATCTCTCAAAAGCTCGGCGGCTGCCTGTAAAGCAAGGCGCGTTTTGCCGGTGCCACCAGGTCCGGTAAGTGTGAGCAATCGGACATCCGGGCGGCGCAAGAGGCTGCATAGTGCTTCCAATTGCTCCTCTCGCCCCACGAACTGAGAAGCCTCCGCGGGCAGGTTGTTGGGCCGCGCGTCCGCCGAGTTGAGGGGCGGGAAGTCGTAGGGCACCCCCTCCAGTACAAGCTGAAAGACATATTCGGGCCGCTGCAGATCTTTGAGGCTGTGCTCTCCCAGGTCCTTAATGCCGGCACCTGGAGGCAGGGCATCGCCTACAAGATCGCACGTAAGCCGTGAAAGCAGGGTCTGTCCCCCGTGAGCTACGGATAGCAGGCGGGCCACTCGATTGAGCGCCTGCCCCACATAGTCTCCCTCCCGCACCTCACCTTGCCCGGTGTGGAGCGCCATGCGCACGCGAATTGGGGCGACCTGCTCGTCCCAGGCCTCGTCATAAAGCGCCCGTTGGGCTGCTATGGCTGCATGCAGAGCTTGTGGGGCGACAGGGAAGACGGCACAGAAAGCATCTCCCATTCTCCTGAATACTTGCCCGCCGTTGGCTTCTATAGCCTCTCGTACGATAACATCGTGACGCTCTACTGCGGCCTTCATGGCAGCGGGGTGCTGCTCCCAACGCCTGGTGCTGCCTTCTATGTCGGTATATAGAAAGGTAACGGTTCCTGTTGGTAGGTCGCCCATAATAGGATCCCTTTGCTACGACGGCGCGCCCCGTCAGGAAGGGTTAGCGCGCACCCACGAACGTCCATCGTAGACATACCACATGCCGTCATACGCCCCCAGCATCCAGTAGCGACCATACCGGTCCTGCACCCGGATTGCGTTGACCGCGGCCTCATATTGCTGGCGAGTAACACGCCCGCCGGCGAGTGCTGCTTGCCACTGGCCGTACGACAGCTGCGCTGCCTGGAAGGGGTTTGGCGCAACGGGATACACTGCCGCGGGGGCAGGAGGTTGGGCGGGCTGGTAATAAGGTGCGGCTGGCGCATGGGCCTGTGTAGGTGGCGTCTGTTGGGTGTACAGGGGCGGCGTAGCGGCTCCAGCGGTGTATGCAGGTGCCCGCCGCCGTGACGAGCGTGAGAGAGCCAAAACCACCATGACCAGTATCGCAAGACCCAGGGCACCACCGATGATAACAGGGTAGCTAAGCCCTGGTGAGCCGCCGCCCTGGGAGGTTGCGCCCCCCGTAGTGGTATTGGCACCGCCGGAACCTGATGTACCTCCGACGCCGGGAGAGTGGGATTGTTGTGGCACGACCAGCGGTCCCACGTCTGCGGAGGTCGTGTTGAAGCCATCGCTCGCCAGCACGCGGATGTAAGTCTGGTCCCCTGGCAGTATTTCATCGGTGGAGAAGGTGTACTGCGTATCGTGGGAGCCGACTTCGAGCGGGTACCATGTCTGCTTGCCGTCGGCGCTGTAAAGGATATCGTAGCGCAGATCGTCGCCGTCCTGGTCGCTGCCGGTCCACGTTATGGTGTGCTCGCCCGCCCAGGTGTCGCCTGCTTTCGGTGAGGTAATTGTAAGGGTGGGAGCGTTCGCGCTCACTTCCACGGAGGTGAGTTCCTGTCCCTGCCCGCTGTCGTTGCGCACCAACGTGGCCTTTGCGACGTTGCCGGGGTCGGGTACCTCGAACACGAAGCCCGATCTTGTAAGTGGCTCACCAGTTTCCTCAGATTGGAACGTCAGGTCGAAGCATCGTTCGTAGCGCAGTGCGCCGCCTGTATCCAATAGACGCAGGCAGTGGTTGCCTGTGCCTTCAGTCTGCATAGCCCCTGCGGAAAGGCCGGTACCTGCCACAGTCAATGGTGACGTGAGGCTAGACGCGAACCGAGGCGAGTAGTCAGAAACAGACTGAGGCGAAGTGCTCCCACCCGAGCCGGAGGCTGGCAACTTTACAAATTCGATTGTAGCGGCGTCGCCTTTAGTCGAGGCCCAGCCACTCATCAAAATCATGTCGACGCGGCTGCGCGTATAAGCTCCCTGCGGCTGCAAGTTGTAGTCGAACAGCTTCTTGTAATGGAAGGTCGATAGCCAGGTCTTTTTCTCCGTGCAGTAAGACATGAGGTCGTAGTTGGTGCCCGGTATGACCTTCATCTGCTGGGTGTCGAAGCCAACGTCCTGGATGGCGGCGCTGTCTCCATACTCACTGGGCCAGTAGCCAGGGTGCGTATTCAGCGAGAGTCGGCAGTCACCGCTTGAGTCGCTCTTTGTCCCGGTGTGCTCCAGGCCGAGGTCATGACCGACTTCGTGAGGCAGCACGTGGAGGGAGGAGTAGTCACTGTGGAAGTCAACAGCCAGGGCGACGCGAGCCACCTGCCCGGAAAGCACCGTCTCGGCCAGCCCGCCGAAGTTGACAGTGCCGGCGTATTCGTTGGGGAGCCAGCCGACCATGATGTCCGGCTTGTCACCCTCGATACGGTTGTAGAACTCCCTGAGTTGCCAGTTGAGGTCCTCTCCGAGGTCATCCGTAGAGAGAGGCCTGTTGGTGCGAATGCGGAAGGGTAGCTCGTAGTACTGAAGCCCATTGTCGGCAATGGGGTAGAGCTTGCGCAGCATTCCGTCGTAGGCAGCGATGCCATCGCCAGGCCAGGCCCACACTGTTTGGCCCGGCGGCTTATAGCCTATACGAACGAAGCCCACTTTCAAAGGGTTGCGCTCGACGAACTCGAACGGTTGGGTAAGCTCGTTATTGTCGAAATTGCTTTCTTCAGGATTGTGGCTAGGGTTGACCACTGCCCTCAAACTGAAGACCCCAGCAGCCGTAAGCTCAGGCGGTATCGCGAAGTTGATCGAAGCATCGGTATCGCTTCGGTTAGGCTGGGCGTCGTTTACGAGATTTACCGGCCCATTGTAGGGCTGGACTTCTACCTCGGTCTTCCCTTCGGGCCAAATAAAGAGGGCTGCCCTTATGTTACTGGCTACCCCAGATGGGTCTCCTCTGGCTTTTAAGAATACGCGCACCACCGTCTTCTTGCCCGCCACCAAGGGCATCTTGTTGTCCACGGTCTGAATCACCTGC
>JAXDKH010000182.1:0-7679 GCA_034667185.1 Chloroflexia bacterium
CGCAGAACCAGGCCACAGCCACCGACCCTAATGCCTGGGTGCTGTTCGATAACAAATAGGGCTGCGGAACTGCGTACCGGCCACAAACGTTGAAACTCTGACGAAAGCAAAGGGGGAACAATGCACACGACAGGTCTCAACCATGTCATCCTGACGGTCTCGGACGTAGCGAGATCGCGGGCCTTCTACAGTGACGTGCTTGGCTTTGACGCCATAGTTATCCAAGGCAATCCGGACAAGGGCTTTTTCTTTGTAAGCGGCGGCGTATATTTCTTCTTCTACCCATCCCGCCAGCCGCTCCCCGGTGACCGCTTCAGCGAGTTCCGCATCGGGCTGGACCATCTTGCGTTTACGGCTGAGAGCAGGGAGGCGCTCGATGAGCTTGTCACCAGGCTGGCAGCGGCGGGGGTTGAGACCGCGGGAGTTGAGCAATTTGCCCCCACCGGCAACTGGTACGTGGCCTTCCGCGACCCGGACAATATCCAGCTTGAATACTGGCTGCCTTAGCCGGGCAGATTATCTAACGAATAACTCTATCTTGTGAGGCACGATAATTGAAACGCTTCATTTTCTGCTTACCGCTGGCCGCTTCGGTGCTTTTGAGTGTCGTGCCCCTAGGCATGTCGCACGCGGTGGCAGCCCAGCCCATACCCACGGAGTCGCAGTTCGCCGACAAGGCTTTCTATACGCTGTGGAACCGCACCGATAACCTCGTGGCGACCGGGAAGGTGGCGCGCAGCTATTTCTGGGGGCCGCGTCCCAATAGCCAGGCGCTCATGGAGGATTACGCGGAGGGGCAAGGCGGCAAGCACCTGGTGCAGTACTTCGACAAGAGCCGCATGGAAGTCAACGATCCGAACGCCGACCGCAACAACCCCTTCTTCGTGACCAACGGCCTGCTGACCGTGGAGCTTATGACGGGACGCATGCAGGTGGGCAACCGCAAACACGTGAACCGCTGGCGGGCCAACATCCCCCTTGCCAGCGACACCAACGATATCAATGCCCCTACTTACGCCAGTTTCGCCACCCATATGAACGACTTCACGCCCGATAAGGCCGGGGAAATCGTGTACGAGGCGATTGGCAAGGCAGCCGCTAACGGTCCGACCGACAAGTTTCAGAAGTACGGCGTGAAGTACGTCCATTTCGAGACGGCCACCGAGCACAACGTGCCCGACGTGTTCTGGCGCTTCCTCAACGCTACAGGCCTCGTGACTGTAGGTGGGCAGGTGTCCACTGCGCAACTCAGCAACCCCTGGTTCTATAACACCGGCTACCCCATCACCGAGGCGTTCTGGGCCACAGTCAAGATCGAGGGCAAGCCGAACACCGATGTGCTAATTCAGCCGTATGAGCGGCGGGTGCTCACCTACGTTCCGTCCGCCCCTGACGCCTACAAGGTGCAGATGGGAAACATCGGCCAACACTACTACGATTGGCGCTATAAGGACGCCGGCAAACCCTCGGACCAGGGTTACACGTGCACCCCACCTGTGGCTATCGGAGCCAAGTTCGACCAGCTTTGGAAGAGCGACGTGGTCATACAGAGCCAGCTACATTGTCCCGCCGAGCCGCCCCTGGGCAATGCGAACGTGACTATGGCGATACAGCACTTCGAGCATGGACATATGGTGTACGTGGGCCTCAAGCAGAACCCGCCCCGCACCACGTCCTCCCCCAGGCTCATCTTCGTGATGCTTGACGACGCCACCATCAGGACGTACCCCGACCGCGACTCCAACGCACCGGAACCTACGCCGGAACCTGCGCCACCCGGCCTGGTCACGCCCGTGCTTGGCTTCGGCTATGTCTGGCGCAACAACGCCGAAGTAAAACCGCTTCTTGGCTACGCCACCGGCCCCGAAAAGGCCATCACACCCGCCGACTACAACTTCTTCGCCAGCGGCCTCATGATAGCCGACGGCGGCAAGATCTACACGCTCTTCAACCCCGAGTTCTTTTACTTCCCCTACGTCAACACCTGGGGCGTGTACGACGACCCTTCGCAGTAAGAGACGGAACCGCCAAGACGCCAAGACGCCAAGGATGCCGCCAAGAGAATAAATGTTTGGAGAATACAAAAGGACCAGGGTACGTGATGTCGTACTCTGGCCCTCTTGGTAAGAACACCATCCTTAATCTTGGCGTCCTTGGCGTCCTTGGCGGTTCCGTCTCTTACTGCAACCATTTTGGGAGAAATGGCGTTAATAGAGTTAAGAGCGTAGCAGTAGCCTAAATGGATAGCTGGCACTACCCACAAGTAACTGTGGAAAACCTTGTCAGTTGCGAAAGGCTATTGTATACATACATCAGGAACATATTTGGTAAGGGCCGGTCCCGCATGGGATAGGCAACGGTGCAGTCCCTGTCCCCACCGCTCGCTGGCGCGGCCCGTGGGGACTTTGCGCATTATTAGCCCTGAATAAGCGCGGCTGCACGTGATCGGGCGTCTCAACGGCAATCATCTCTCGCCTGGCGACGACAGTGCCGCCAGCTATTCCTCCCGATGAGGGGTTATACAACTTCATAACTCCAACCCACGTTCCACACCTCACTCTATAGATACCCCTACCCGTAATATCGTCCCCTCCGTCGCTGTTTGACGGTCATTCTCAACACCTACAACCGAATACTACATCGCACAGGTGGAGCCATGCGCGCCCACCCTGGTTTTGCTACACCCTTATTTCTCGGTCGCTTACTTTTTACCCGGCTATCATGGTCGGGGCGGGTCACGAAAGGACAAGGCTATGGACCTCATCAAGAAGCTTGAGGAGTTAAGAACGCAGGAGCAGGCACTGTCGTGGGCAGGCACTTTCGAGCAATATTTCGACGTGGTGAAGGCCAACCCGAAGGTCGCCAACCTGGCCCACGCGCGTATTTTCGACATGATCCTGTCGGCGGGGGTGGCCGCGGGGGCGCGCGGGTTGCCGCACTACACCTTCTTCGACGGGGAGATATTTGGGCTGGACAAGGCGCTGCAGCAGATAGTCGAGTATTTCAACTCGTCGGCGCAGAGGCTGGAGGTACGCAAGCGCATCCTCTTGCTCATGGGCCCGGTGGGAGGCGGCAAGAGCACCATCGTCACCCTGCTCAAGCGGGGCCTGGAAGCCTATACCCGCACCGAGGCCGGGGCCGTCTACGCCATACGCGACTGCCCCATGCATGAAGAGCCGCTGCACCTCATCCCCCAGGAGCTACGCGAGGACTTCAAGCGAGAATACGGCATCTACATCGAAGGCGACCTGTGCCCCAAGTGTCGCTTCGAGCTGGAGCACACCTACGGGGGCCGCATAGAGAAGGTGCCGGTGAGGCGTATAGCGTTTTCGGAGAAGAAGCGGGTGGGGATTGGCACGTTCTCTCCGTCGGACCCAAAAAGCCAGGATGTATCTGAGTTGACCGGCTCCATAGATCTTTCAACTATTGGTGAATATGGCTCCGAGTCAGATCCACGCGCGTATCGCTTTGATGGAGAGCTAAACATCGCCAACCGCGGGCTATGCGAAATGGTAGAGATGTTGAAGACGGATGAGAGATTCTTGTACGTGCTATTGAGCCTCTCCCAGGAGCAGAACATCAAGACCGGGCGCTTCTCGATGATTTATGCTGACGAAATCGTGATAGCTCACACCAACGAGACCGAGTACCAGGGCTTCGTGGGCAACAAGAAGAGCGAGGCGTTGCAGGACCGCATCATCCTGGTGAAGGTGCCTTACAACCTGCGCGTGGGCGACGAGGTGCGCATCTACGAGAAGCTGCTGAAGCAGAGCGCGTTGCAGGCCGTGCACATCGCGCCGCATACGCTGGACGTGGCGTCCATATTCGCCGTGCTCACCCGCCTGGAGCCTAGCAAGAAGGCCGGGGTCAGCCTGATGAAGAAGCTCAAGCTGTACAACGGCGAGGACATAGAGGACTTCAAGGCGAAGGATGTAAAGGAGCTACAGGAGGAGTCGGACCGCGAGGGCATGGACGGCATCTCCCCGCGCTATGTCATCAACCGCCTGTCGAACGCGCTTGTCAAAGAGGGGATCACTTGCATCACCCCCATAGATGCCCTCCGCGCCCTCCGCGACGGCCTGGAGCAGCACACCTCCGTCTCTAGGGAGCAGCGCGAGCACTACCTCAACCTGATTGGCGAGGCCCGCAAGGAGTACGACGAGGTCGCCAAGCGCGAGGTGCAGAAGGCGTTTGTCTACTCATTCGAGGAGGCCGCCCGCACGCTGTTCAACAACTACCTCGATAACGTGGAGGCGTTCTGCTCCGGCCAGAAGATGCGCGACCAGATGACCGACGAGGACCGCGAGCCCGATGAGACGTTGATGCGCTCCATAGAGGAGCAGATAGGCATCACCGACACTTCCCGCAAGGCTTTCCGGGAGGAGATACTGATCCGCATATCCTCCTTAGCGAGGCGTGGGCAACAATTCGATTACACGTCCAACGAGCGCCTGCGGGAGGCGATAGAGAAGAAGCTGTTCGCCGACCTGCGCGACGTGGTAAAGATCACGACCTCGGTGAAGACGCCCGACCCTGAGCAGCTTCGCCGTATCAATGAGGTGGTCAACCGCCTGGTGGAGCAGCACGGCTACTGCGCGGTGTGCGCCAACTCGCTGTTGCAGTACGTCGGGTCGCTGCTAAACCGCTAGCGCGATTGGACGATAGACGATGGAGAAGAGACGAAAACGCAAAGACGCAAAGAACGCAAAGGACCCGCAGAGATGATTAAGGTGTGATTCTTTACTAACCACTAACCACTTCTACCATCGTCCATCGTCCACAGAAAGGCAGGGCAATGCTGAACCTGAAGAAACCGAGGCACCTGGAGCCGGGCAGCCGGGTGGCCGTAGTCTCGCCCTCCTGGGGCGGCCCGGCCACTGTGCCTTTGCGCTTCGATAGGGGTTTGCGGGAGCTTAGGGAGCGTTTTGGGCTTGAGGTGGTTGAGATGCCCCACGTCCGAGCCGATGCCGACTGGATCTGGCGCAACCCACAAGCACGCGCCGATGATATCAATGCGGCTTTCTCCGACACTTCCATTGATGGTATTATCGCCAGCATCGGCGGCGACGACTCGGTGCGCATACTGCCTTACGTCGATACCTCCGTGATAGCCGATAACCCCAAGGTCTTCATGGGTTACTCGGATACCACCACCCTGCACGTGTTGTCTCTGCTATCGGGGTTGCAGACATTCTATGGACCCTCCGTCCTTGCGGGCATTGCCGAAAATGGCGGCACCTTTCCATATACCGAGAGTTGGATACGCCGCACCCTGATGTCTACCGGGCCTGTGGCTGAACTCGCTCCCTCCTCCGAGTGGACGGATGAACACGTGCCCTGGGAAGATGAGTCGCGGGCAAACGAAGGTCGTGCCACGCAGCCTAACCCAGGTTGGAAATGGCTGCAGGGTGACAAACGAGTCGAAGGCCACCTGGTGGGTGGCTGCCTGGACGTGCTGGAGTTTCTCAAAGGCACGCAATGGTGGCCGGAGTTGCGGATGTGGGAAGGCGCCATCTTCTACTGGGAAACGTCCGAGGACGCTCCGAGCCCTACTCTGGTGGCCTGGTGGCTGCGCAACTACGGCATGCAAGGCATCCTGGAGAAGCTTGCGGGGATGGTGATCGGCAGGCCAGCCCACTACAGCCCTGAGCAGGTGGAAGAACTAGACAGGACTGTTCTGCGCATCGTGCATGACGAGTTTGGACGTGACGACCTACCTGTAGTAGCCGGCCTGGACTTCGGGCATACAGATCCGCTGATGGTGCTTCCAAACGGTGGGCGCATGATGATCAACCCCACAACTCGCGCTATCTCGTTACCGGACCCGCCTACTATATAACAGAAAAGAGCAAGCTATGGCCTACGACTTCAACCCTATCATCAAGCCCCCTATGATGTCTGTTTCTCAGCACGACTGGTCGTTGCACCGCAAGGGGCCGCAGGACCAGCAGCGGCACAAGGAACGCATCAAAGAGGCGATCAAGCAGAACCTCAAGCACATCGTGTCGGAGGAGAACATCATCCTGTCCGACGGCAAGCACGTCATCAAGGTGCCCATCCGCTCGCTGGAGGAGTACCGCTTCCGGTACGACGACAACAGCGGCAAGCACGCGGGGTCCGGTGACGGCGACTCGCAGGTGGGCGACGTGCTGGGCAAAGCGGGCAACTCAAAGGGACAGGGTTCGGGCAAAGGCCAGGGTCCGGCGGGCGAGCAACCCGGCGTAGACTACTACGAGGCCGAGGTATCGGTTGACGAGATAGCCGCCCTCCTGTTCGAGGACCTGGGCCTGCCTAACCTCCAGGAGAAGAGGCTACAGGAGATAGAATCGCCCGCCGTGCGCTTCACCGACATTCGGAAGAAGGGCGCGATGTCCAACCTCGACAAGCGCCGCACCCTGCTGGAGAACCTAAAGCGTAACGCCTCCGCGGGCAACCCCAGCGTCGGTAACATCCGCAATGAAGACCTGCGTTACAAAACGTGGGAAACACGGGTGGAATACCAGTCGAACGCGGTGGTGCTGGCACTTATGGATGTGTCGGGCAGTATGGGCGAGTTCGAGAAGTACATCGCTCGCTCTTTCTACTTCTGGATGGTGCGCTTCCTGCGGACCAAGTACGAGAACGTGCGCATCGTGTTCATCTCGCACCACACGGAGGCCAAGGAGGTGACGGAGGAGGAGTTCTTCCACAAGGGCGAGTCGGGCGGTACGCAGGTGTCGTCGGCCTACCAGTTGGCACTGAACATCATCAGGGAGCGCTTTCCCTCCCGCGGCTGGAACATCTACCCATTCCACTTCTCCGATGGCGACAACCTGCCCTGGGACAATGACCTGTGCGTGCGCCTGGTGAAGGAGATGCTGGCCGAGTGCAACCTGTTCGGCTACGGCGAAATCCGGGAGGGCTACCGCGGCTCCACCAGCACTCTCATGTCCGCCTTCAACAAGGTGGACGACCCCAAGTTCATCTCCGTCACCATCAACGACAAGGCCGCCGTCTACCCGGCCCTCCAACGCTTCTTCTCCAAGTCGCCGGTACGAGAGATTGCGACAACCTAGAAAACGCAGCAGATAAAGAGACGAAACCGCAAAGGCGCAAAGGCGCAAAGGCCGCGCAAAGAGGTTTATTGTTTTGGGACGGGAGTAGGGGCACGATGCATCGTGCCCGTGGTGGGTAGCCCTCCTGCTTCTTATACGGAACCCTCCTCGTCCTGTCATCCTGAGCGTAGCGAAGGATCAGGTGGCATGCTAGAGTCCTCAACGTATCGGATGATGGTGGCAAGGGGAATACTGGTGCTCAAATAGGGAGAGTCAAACACGGGTGACTGATCCTTCGCTACGCTCAGGATGACAGGGTGGGGCTTTGGTCCTTGGCGTGATGCGGTTCCGTCTCCTAAGCTTTAGCCCAAAAGAAAGAGCAGGCGATATATGGACACCGACATCAAACAACTAGAAGACGCGATAGCCCCCATCTGGGAGATTGCTCACGGCTTTGGGCTGGACCCTTACCCGGTACATTTTGAGATGGTGCCGGCCTCTATCATGTACGAGTTCGGGTCGTACGGGCTGCCGGGGCGGTTCTCCCACTGGTCGCACGGCAAAGTGTACCACCGGATGAAGACCAGCTACGACTACGGCCTGAGCAAGATATACGAGCTGGTGATCAACACCAACCCCAGCTAC
>JAXDKH010000183.1:0-2641 GCA_034667185.1 Chloroflexia bacterium
GTATCGTCTGCCCGCGTGACGCTCAGGCCCAGCTCGCGCAACTCGTCCCGGTTCGGGGTGTACAGTGGCGAGTGAAAGCCCCCGTTGAAGAGGTCCACGATCCTGTCGATTTGCAGCGAGTCGTCAATCGGGGCGTGCATCTCCAGGGCTTTGCGGGTGAGGTCGCGGTTGAGGCGGTCGGCCTGCTGCATGCTGGCGAGGGCAAGCGGGTGGATGTAGCTGTACACCGAGTCGGGAATCGCCGCTGTCCCACGGTTTGCCTTCTTATCACCCGACTCTTCGGTACCACGTGGGTCCAGCAGCCGCGCTACCTCGCTCCAGGTGGCGGGTATGCTCTGTCCGTGGTCGTCGCGAGGCAGGAGGGGATGCTTGCGGGGTAGCTCCACGCTGCCCAACTCCGACATGGGGCCCATGACGATCTCGTCGGCACCCAGGGCGAGCAGGGAGGCCGGGCCGTGCACCTGCGTGCCCACGATGACGCCCAGGTAGTCGCAGTAGTCGCGCAACAGGTTGAGCAGACGCCACGCCGCCTCGGCCACGCCCCCACGAGCGTGCAGCAGCAGGTCTATACGGTCGCGCCTGCCCAGGGCCTGCAACTTGTCATAAATCTGCGGCAACGCATCGTCAGCCAGCATGGCGCTATCGTGAAGCACGTAAGCAATGACAGCCGAGTTCCGCGCCCTCTCAATGGCGGTGAGGTGCGTATTCCTCTGCTGCACGGTGTCTAGCATAATTACTAATTACGAATTACTAATTACGAATTGAGGACGGACCTGTAATTCGTAATTAGTAATTCGTAATTTCCTCAGGCGGTTTGTGCGGTTTGGCGGCGGTTGCGCCAGCTACGCACGATGAAGTAAAGGACCAGGGCCAGTAGGATGGCAACGATAGGCACGTCGTACGGGCGCAGGGCTTCGCGGATGTCGCGTGGGGACCACATAGCTCCAGCCCAGGCCAGTACCACGCACCAGGGGAACGACCCAAGGAAGGTGTATATGCAGAACTTGATGAAGTTCATGCGCGCCACGCCCGCCGGGAACGAAACGAAGGTGCGGACCACGGGCAGTAGCCGCGAGAAGAAGGCGGTGGCCTCGCCGTACTTCTGGAACCACTGCTCTGCGGTGTGTAGGTGGTGCATCCTGATGAGCACGTACTTGCCGTATTTCTCCAGAAGTGGCCGCCCGCCCAGCGCGCCCAGCCAGTAGGCGGCGATCGAGCCTATGGTGCAGCCGGTGGCTCCGAACAGGCCCGCCAGCAATATGCCGCCCCAGTTGTTGGGGTCTTGTACCAGGTAGTCTCCGGCCAGCGGCATGATGATTTCACTGGGCAAGGGGATCATGCAGCTTTCTATAGCCATCATGATAACTACCCCAACCCAACCGAAGCCGTTGTAGATGCTATCGATGAACGGCCAGAAATATTGGTTCTCTATCGTGTGAAGAAACTCCAAAACCGCCTCCGAATTGGTGTGTTGCGAAGTGCCCTTTTCGCAGGGCGTGCAAGAGGAATGGGTTCCGGCGATTATACCATAAATCACCGGCTGAGGACCGGAAACGCCTGCACCCGAACGGGATGGATGGTCCAAATATGTAGGGGCACGATGCATCGTGCCCCTACATTCTTCACGTTTGGCGTTCCCGTCTTCTAAAGCTTCTCCAGCCTTGCCGCGCTTGCCAGCAGGCGCTTCGTGCCCGCCTTCTTGAACATGACCGTCACCTCTTCGTCGTTGCCGCTGGGCTTCACCGCCAGCACCTGGCCCTCACCGAAGGTGTGGTGGGTCACGCGGTCGCCCACCTTGAAGCCACGTGCGCCGGGTGGGGGTGCGGGCTGGCCGCTTTGGGCGCGGTCTCGCAGGTCGGCGGCGGAGGTGATGTTGAGGCGGGTGTTTTGCTCGTTGCGCTTGTCCTGGCGGCGGTTTTCGGTGCGCTGGGAGGTGGGGCGACCGCTAGGGCCGTAGGTGCCCCGGCTGCCGGAGCCTGGCGTGGCGCGCGGTATGCCTGAGCCGTAGGTGGGCCTGTCGCGGTCCTTGCCTTTGCCATAGATGCTGCTCTTGCCACCCAGTATGTCCTCCGCGCTGAAGCCGTCGGTGGGCACGGTGGGGCGCTTGTTGCCCTGGATGATGGGGTTGAATGCGGTGCCGGGGTCTCGGCCAACTACCAGATCGGCTGGCACGTCCGCGATGAAGCGGGAGGGGCCGTTCATCTGCGTCATGCCGTAGAGGGTGCGGCGGAAGGCGTAGAGCATGTACAGCCGCTCCTTGGCCCTGGTGATGCCCACGTAGGCCAGGCGTCGCTCCTCCTCCATCTGGTTCTCGTCTTCCAGCGAGCGGCTGTGCGGCAATATACCCTCGTCCATGCCGATGATGAACACTATGGGGAACTCCAGCCCCTTGGCCGCGTGCAATGTGATGAGGGTAATGGCGTCCTTCTCCTCCTTGAGCGAGTCCACGTCGGAGAGGAGGGCCACGTCCTCGAGGAAGCGGCCTAGCTGCTCTGAGGTGGGCAGGTCGGCGTAATTCTCGGCCACGGTGCGCAGTTCCAGCACGTTCTGCCAGCGCTCCAGTCCCTCGTCACCCGCGCCGTCTTTCAGGAAATCCTGGTATCGCGTCTTCTCCAGCGCCAGGTCAATCAATCCCACCACC
>JAXDKH010000184.1:0-13606 GCA_034667185.1 Chloroflexia bacterium
AACACGCTTCACGTTACACGTTTCTGAACCCGTTTCAGAAATCGAAATCAACCCGCCCTCCACCGTCACCTTGTACGTCTTGATTGGCACCCTGGCGGGGCCGGAGATTACCTCGCCGGTGCGGACATTGAACTCCGAGCCGTGCCAGGGACACTGAATTATGTCGCCCCACAGGCCGCCTTCGCACAGGGGGCCGCCTGCGTGGGTGCACTTGTTCTGGGTGGCGTAGAATTGCCCGTCCACGTTGAAGATGGCTATTTCGTCGCCGCCAACCTTGCCTAGCATGCAAGTACCAGGAGCTATATCTACTGCCTTGATGCCTATGCTTGCTCTCTGCCTGTACATGGCTTTACCTCGTAGTTCATAGGCCCGCCGCTGCAAACACATGGGCAGCCACCCGGCAGGACAGTCGAGACTCTAGCTGCATTATAGCGCACATTTATCGGGCGAAGCACCTGGCGTATGACGAAACTCCCTGGTGTTATAATGCCCCATTGCGGCACTACCAGGAGGCTTCGACATGGCGACAAACTTCCATGAAAGCGGAGAGACACAGGACCACCTGTTTGACGACTGGGTCAGGGAGTACATTCACCTTAGCTTGCTGATGGACCGGCTGGAACCGGGCACCGTCGATAGCTATTACGGCCCTGCGTCCTGGCGCACTGACTTTGAGAACGATCCGCTACCTACTCCCCAGGCGTTGCAGACGGCGGCGGAGGGGTTGCTGAGCACGCTGCCTCGGATGGGCTACACTGCTGGGCGGCAGGGCTTCCTGGAGCGCCAGGTGAGGGCGTTGCATACCCAGGCGCGCGTGCTCGGCGGCGAGCAGATATCGCTTATGGAGCAGGCGCAACTCCTTTTCGATATCAGCCCGGAGCGCGTTTCGGAGGACGTGTTCGCTGAGGCCCACGCTAAGCTGGACGCGGCGCTGCCCGGCCAGGGTTCCCTCTACGAACGGCGCAACCTGTGGCGCAAGCAGTTCGACGTGCCCACCGGCAAGCTCTTGCCGCTGTTGAATAGGATCGCGGATGAAGCGAGGTCGCGCACCGCCCGTGAGGTGCCTCTGCCGCATGCCGAGGCGATAGAGCTGAGCCTGGTGAGCGACAAGCCGTGGGGCGGATACAACTGGTACCTGGGCAACATGCGCTCGCTCATCGAGATCAACACCGACCTGCCGGTGAGCAGCCTCAGCCTGGTGGATTACCTGGCGCACGAGGGCTACCCCGGCCACCACACGGAGCATGCGCTCAGAGAAGCCGTGCAGTACCGAGAGAAAGGGCAAGGCGAATACGGCATCACCCTCCTCAACTCGCCCGAAAGCCTCATTGCCGAGGCAATTGCCACTACCGCCCGCAAGCTCATCTTCCCCGGCGACAGCGACCTGGAATGGGCAGCCGAGCACATCTTCCCGGAGCTTGGCATCGAGGTAGCTGTGGAGCAGATCAGCCAGGTGCGCGAGGCCCAGCGCGAGCTAGGCGCGGTTAGCGGCAACGCCTCCTTCTTGCTCAACGAGGATGGCCGTCCCGTCGAGGAGGTGGAGCAATACCTGGTGCGATGGGGCCTGCGCCGTCAGGAAGAGGCCGAGCATCATATCCGCTTCCTGTCGTCGCCCCTCTCCCGCGTCTACGTGTTCACCTACTATTATGGCGAGCGCCTGCTGGAGCCGCTGCTCGCCGGGCCTGACCGCTTCAAAGTCTATTACGAGATCGCCACCACTTCGGTCTATCCCTCGCTGCTGGAGGAGATGAGACATACTAAAGAGGGCGCATAAGAAGCCCTGGCATTCATCCTGCCTCATCCGTCCGGTGTTCGAGAGTGATACTCACATCCAGGAGGTTTGATAATGGCTATGAAGTTTGGCGTACTGGTGCCACAGGGGTGGCGCATGGACCTGGTGGACATACAGGACCCGGTGGAGAAGTACGAGGGCATGACGCGCGTAGCCAAGGAAGCCGAGCAATTGGGCCTCGACTCGGTGTGGCTGTACGACCACTTCCATACTGTGCCCCTACCGGAGCTTGAGACTACATTCGAGTGCTGGATCAGCACTGCCGCGCTCGCCCGCGATACGTCTAACATCAGGATAGGGCAGATGGTGTCGTGCAACGGCTATCGCAGCCCCGCGCTGCTGGCTAAGATGGCTTCCACTGTCGACGTGCTGAGCCACGGCAGGCTGGACTTCGGCATAGGTGCGGGCTGGTACGAGCACGAGTACCTGGCATATGGCTACCCCTACCCCGATGGCCCGGAACGCCTGCGCATGTTAGGCGAGGCCCTGCAAATCTTCCATGCTATGTGGAAGGACGACTATGCCACCTTTGAGGGCAAGCATTACCAGGTCAAAGGCGCTATCAACGAGCCGAAGGGCGTTCAGCAACCCCACATCCCCATCTGGGTAGGTGGTGGCGGCGAGAAAGTTACGCTCAAGCTGGTGGCGCGCTACGCTGATGCCTGCAACGTAGGTGGCATCAACCCCGACAACTACCGGCACAAGTTCGAGGTGCTGCGCCAGCACTGCGAAAATGAAGGCCGCGACTACAACAGCATCATCAAGTCGGCCGAGATAACCCTGAACATACTTTCGCCGGACGAGGACCCCGAAGAGGCCACCCGCGCCGCCCGTGAGTTGAGCAGCAAGGCCTCCAAGCGCGAGATCACGCTCGAAGAGTACAGCCGAGGCAATTTCGTCGGCTCCCCGCAGCAATGCATAGACCTGCTGGGCACGCTCATTGACGCAGGTGTCGAGTACATAATCGCCTACCTCCCCAACATAGTGCACCTCGAACCTCTGCACAGGTTTGCGGAGGAAGTAGTCCCGGCGTTCAGAGGCGGGCGATAGATGATAGACGATAGACGATGGTAGGAGGTTCTTTCCATCGTCTATCGTCCCGTCAAATTCGCAATTCGAAATTCCAATTTCCAAATCGGAGAACCCAATGTCTTCTAAATTCGGTGTGCTGGTGCCGCAGGGGTGGCGGCTCGACCTTGTTGATATACCCGACCCAGTGGAGAAGTACGAGCACATGACGCTCTTCGGCAAGGAAGCCGAGCACCTGGGCTACGACTCTATCTGGGTGTACGACCACTTCCACACGGTGCCCACCCAGGAGCTTGAGACCACGTTCGAGTGCTGGATGAGCACCGCCGGGCTCGCCCGCGACACCTCGAACATACGCATCGGGCAGATGGTCACCTGCAACAACTATCGCAACCCCGCGCTGCTGGCGAAAATGGCCTCTACGGTGGACGTGCTGAGCCATGGCAGGCTTGATTTCGGCATAGGCGCGGGCTGGTATGACGAGGAATACACCGCCTACGGCTACCCGTACCCCGAAGGCCCGGAACGCCTACGCATGCTGGAGGAGGCACTGCAAATCTTCCATGCGATGTGGAAGGACGACTACGCCACGTTCGAGGGCAAGTACTACCAGGTGCGCGGGGCCATCAACGAGCCGAAGGGCGTGCAACAGCCACATATGCCAATCTGGGTGGGCGGCAGCGGTGAGAAGGTCACGCTCAAGCTGGTGGCGAAGTACGGCGACGCCTGCAACATCACCGCCATGACCCCTGAGGACTACCGCCGCAAGTTCGACATACTCAGAGGCCATTGCGAGAACGTAGGCCGCGACTACGACAGCATCATCAAGTCGGCCCATGTCTTCATGACGCTGCTGGAACCGGGCCAGGACCCCGAAGCGGGCACGGCACGATGGCGGCGAGGTGCTTCCCTTGAGGAGTACAAGTCCCGCAACTTCGTCGGCACCCCGCAGGAAACGGTAGAGTACTTCCGCAGCCTGGAAGAAGCGGGCGTGGAGTACTTCGTCATCTACTTCCGCAACGATTTGACCCGGTTCGACACCATCCAGTTGTTCGCGGAAGAAGTGATGCGGCAGTTCAGGTAGGCGATGGACGAATAGAGGGGGATCCCAGCGTCTAAAGCTGTGCAAACATCGCACAGCAGAACCCTATTCCCCTTGTCATCCGGAGCGTAGTGAAGGATCAGTAACCCGTTCTTAACTCTTCCAATTGCAGCACATGATCCCAATTACCATCATTATCACCAACGTTGAGGGAGTCTAGCATGCCACCTGATCCTTCGCTACGCTCAGGATGACAGGGTCACCTTTGGTTTTCTGGGACATGGGATGGCGGCTTACCACCACGGGCACGATGCATCGTGCCCCTGCCCACATCCAAAACCATATTCTTCTTTGCGCGTCTTTTGCTTTCTTTGCGCCTTTGCGTTTCCGTCTCCTGATGTCTATAGTCCATCGTCCATCGTCCATCGCCTGAATGGCAGAACAGGCACGAATCTGGTATAATTAGGCATATGAGCGCACAGCGGGCGGACCGCAAGAAGGGTGGCGTGCCGGTTATTGAGAACCGCCGGGCCAGGCATGACTATCTTATTGAGGAGACCATCGAGGCGGGTATCGTCCTGGTAGGCTCGGAGATAAAGAGCGTGCGGGCAGGGCGGGTGAACCTGACGGAGAGCTTCGTCAAGGTGGAACGCGGAGAGGCATGGTGGCTCAACGCCCATATCTCGCCGTGGCCCCAGGCCGGTATCCACTTCAACCACGAGCCGCTGCGGCCCCGAAAGCTCCTCTTGCACGACAACGAGATCATGTATCTCCGCGGCAAGGTCGAGCAGAAAGGGTTTACGCTGGTGCCGCTGAAACTCTACTTCGCCCACGGCCTCGCCAAGCTGGAGATTGCCCTCGCAAAGGGTAAGAAACTCTACGACAAACGCGACTCGCTGGCCGAGCGCGACGCCGAACGGGAGATCGAGAGGGCGATGAAGGGCAGGGGCAGAAGTAGCGGAGACGATTACTGAGCCGCTCATATACAACTCTGGGGGTGTAATGGATTCGCTCGCTGGGGAAGTTTAGGGATTGCAAGCCGAGGTGCCTTACCTCGTAAAACAGGGGCAACGCCATAACTGGCAACAAGAATTACGCACTCGCCGCCGCTTAGGTAGCGACGTCTGACCTGCCTAACCCCGGGTGGTAGAGTCGGGCGACACTAAACCGGGGTGCTGCCGCCATAGCGCCTGGGAAGGGCGGCCCAAGACCAACAGGCTGGCTCACGATCACTTCGTCCGTGGAGGGAGAGTGAGCGAGATCTAAATCGCGGAATAAGCTTGTAGTACATCTCTGGCGGAACTGGTGATACAGGGGTTCGACTCCCCTCACCTCCACCAATATAAGGAAGCCTCCTGTATATGGGAGGCTTCTTTGATTCTTTGAAAACGCTGGTTAGGTGATGTGATGTGCTAGATCGGAAAAGCAAGCGCTTTGATCTGCAAGACGTTCGGATTGCCGAGCAAGCGATCGGGCTGAATCGATAAGGTATGGGTAATGGGTAGTAAGCTTGGTGTATAGACGCGCACACAAGCCCCTGACGAGCGAGCGCTGTTGCTCGATGCATTGTTGAATTAGGAGAACATTAGTGCTAAAATAGTGTCGGGTTAGGTCTCGCATAGTCAAACCGGAACATCACGCCCGCCGAACCCGCCGCATAATCCCGGCTCACAGCGAGTTCAATCCGGAGTTTGGTCTATAAAGGAGAAGAATATGAGTCATCGCGAACCCAAAGCAGAAGTCATGGTCGATTACCCATACCCGCAGGCCCAGCCCGCCATAGTAAACGCCAGCGCGCTCGACTGGAGTGAAGTTGTTAAACTGCTCGCCAATCCTAGGGGCACAAGCTGGCTCTCGACCGTTAGCGGCGCGGGCCAGGTCCACACCACTCCTATCGGCGCTTTCTTCGTCAATGGGACGTATTATTTCACGAGCGGCCAGGGCACCCGCAAGCGCGCCAACCTGGATCAAAACCCAAGTTGCACCATCTCCATCCACGCCGGTGACTACGACATAGTCGCCGAAGGAACCGCCAGCATAACCCGCGACGAAGCGAAAATTCAGCAATTAGCAGCTTTCTGCCAGTCGGTAGGCTGGCCCGTCGAAGCTCATGCCGGTACCCTCAACGCACCCTATCATGCGCCAACCACCGGCCCCGCGCCCTATGACGTCTACGAAATGACCCTGCGAAAAGTCTTCGCCCTTGGCATCAGCGATGAGGGCGTCAGCTACTGCACGCGCTACATCTTCTAGTTTGACTACCCGCAATTAGCAAAATGCCACCTGAGTGTTCAGGCGGCATCTTTTCATGAGCCGATCAGAAGAATGGGGGCACATCGTCCGCCGCTTCAACCTGCCCTGTAATACTGTTCACGTCCAGGTACATGCGCTCACCCATGATCTCACCGTCGCGGAAGGGGAAGTAGATCACCAGGTCGAACTCGATGTAGCGCCCGCTGGGAGGGATGCCGAAGAGGGGGCCGGTGTGGGTGCCGTGCACGTGCGACTCCTCCACCACGTAGTTCTCGTCTGCCACGCGGGAGCGCAGGTCGAGCTTCACGTCGGGCAGGGCGGTCCAGAGCATGTGGTAGAACTCGCGTATCTCTTGCTTGCCCCGCCAGAACTTCTTTAGCGGCACGATCTCGTAAACGGCGTCCTCGGCCAGCGTGTCTATCAGCCGCTCCAGGTCGCGCCGGTTCTCGGCCAGCACGTGCTCCATCCACTTGCGCAGGTTAGTTTCGGTGGTGCTCCTGGTCATTTAGGCTCCTGTTTACACCTGCGTAACGACTATGGGCCGCCCTTTGGTGACTATGATGGTATGTTCGTACTGGGCTAACAGGCTGCCGTCCGGGGTCTTCAGCGTCCAACCGTCTTTAGCCTCCAGCACGAAATCGGCCCCCGTTGAGAGAAATGGCTCGATAGTGAACACAAGACCTTCGCTGAGTTTCCTCTTTTCCTGTGCGCTGGAATAGTTGAGCACCATGCTCGGCTGCTCGTGCAGACCTCTGCCTACCCCGTGTCCCGCCAGGTTCTTGATGATGGCGAAACCACAACGCCGGGCTTGAGCCTCCACCGCCTGCCCGATGACGTTCATAGGTTGACCTGATTTAGCCGCGGCTATGGCGTTGTTCAGGGCAGCTTTGGTGCAGTCCATGAGTTTCTGCTTGGTTGGCGATACAGGAGGCACGGCAAAAGTTGCCCCCGTGTCGGTGAAATAGCCGTCCAACTCCGCCGAAACATCTATATTGACCAGGTCGCCGGGTTGTATGACACGGTTGCCGGGTATGCCGTGAGCCGCCTCGTCATTGATGCTGATGCAGGTTGAGCCGGGAAAATTGTAGGTCAGCCTGGGAGCAGAACGGGCCTCATGCCTGCGGAGGAATTCCTCTCCGATTCTATCCAACTCACCTGTAGTGATCCCTGGCTTCACATGGCGAGACATTTCGCGGAGCGTCAGCCCCACGACTCTCCCGCATTTCTTTAAGCCTATTACATCTTCTTCCGACTCGATAGACATGTGTTCTCCATTTGGAAATTAGAATTTCGAATTGCGAATTTGCTCCGTATTCTACTAAATTCGCAATGCGAAATTCTAATTTCCAAATCCTCACACCGCAGCAAAGGCATTTACCTGCGCCAGGAAGTTCGAGAGCAGGGCCTTGCCCGATTGGGTAAGCATCGATTCGGGATGGAACTGCACGCCTTCTATAGGCATGTGCTTGTGTCGCAGGCCCATGATAAGGCCGTCGCCTGTCCAGGCGGTGACTTCAAGTTCACGGGGGCATGTGGCGGCGTCCACGATGAGTGAGTGGTAGCGGGTCGCTACGAAGGGCGAGGGGAGGCCGGTAAAAACGCCCTTGCCGGTGTGATAGATCTGCGAGGTCTTGCCGTGCCGGAGTTCGGGGGCGCGCACGATCTTGCCGCCGTATAGCTGCCCGATGCTCTGGTGCCCCAGGCACACGCCCAGGACAGGCACCTTACCCGCGAACGCCTCTATGGCCTGCAACGACACTCCCGCGCTGTCGGGCGCGCCGGGGCCGGGGGAGATAACCACGCCGTCGGGGCGCATTAGCTCTAGCTCGGCTACGCTCATGGCGTCGTTGCGCACCACCTCCACGCGGCTGCCTAGCTCGCCGAGGTACTGGTACAGGTTGTAGGTGAACGAGTCGTAGTTGTCGATGAGAAGTATCACTTGCTTGCTCCTTCCGGTGCCAGTTCGTCTTCGGTCGCGTATTCCAGCGCCGTGTGCTCGCTCTCCATCTCCTCCGCGAGGTCTATCGCCGCCATGAGCACCCTGGCCTTGGCTAGCGTCTCGCGGTACTCCATCTCCGGCACGCTGTCGGCCACGATGCCCGCGCCCGCCTGCAAGTGCGCCATGCCGTTCCTGACGATGATGGTGCGGATGATTATGGCCGTGTCCATGTTGCCGCTGTAGCTGATGTAGCCCGCCGCGCCCCCGTACGGCCCCCGGCGGTCGCGCTCTAGCTCCGATATAATCTGCATCGCCCTCACCTTGGGCGCGCCCGACAATGTCCCAGCCGGGAGGCAGGCCCGTAGCGCGTCCACAGCCCCTAGCTCTGGCCGCAGGTCGCCGGTCACTTCGGACACCAGGTGCATCACGTGGGAGTAGTGCTCCACCTCCATAAAGCGGGGTACCTTCACCGAGCCGATGCGCGAGATACGCCCAATGTCGTTGCGCCCCAGGTCCACCAGCATGACGTGCTCTGCGCGCTCCTTCTCGTCGGTTGCAAGCTCCTTCTCCAGGCGGGCGTCCTCCTTCAGGTCGGCTCCCCTGGGGCGGGTGCCAGCGATGGGGTGCATGGCTACCTTGCCCTCCTGCGCCTGCACCAGCATCTCAGGAGAGGCCCCCACAAGGTACGTGTCGCCGAACTGTAGGAAGAACATGTAGGGGGAGGGGTTCACCATGCGAAGCGCCCGGTAGATGCTGAACGGGTCCGCGCCCGTGGGCCTGTCGAAACGCTGCGAGACCACCACCTGTATGATGTCGCCCGCCGCGATATGCTCCCGCGCCTCCTCCACGATCCGTTCGTACTCCTCCTGCGTGAAGTTGCTCTTTATGGGCGCGTTGCGGGTCACCTGCGCATGCCCGTTATGGCCGTTGGTGGTGGGTAGCGGCCTGCGCAGGTCCCGCACTACCTGCTCTATCCTCTCTACAGCCTGCGCGTACTCAGCGTCAGCATCACCCGCCAGCGGAGCCAGGCTGTAGACCCTGGCGCTGCGCTGCGCGTGGTCGAACACCAGGAAGGTGTCGTAGAAGGCGAACGACATCTCCGGCAAGCCGAGTACGTCGTTGGAGGCGGGGCGTACAGGCTCAAGTGTGCACGCGATCTCGTACCCTGCGTAGCCAACCGCGCCGCCCGCGAACCTGGGCACCGGCGCGTCCTCCGGCATCACCAGCCGCCGTGAAGCGATCAACGCGCTTAGCTCGCCCAACGGGTCGGGGCTTGCAAGCGAAGGACCTTGTCCCTCCGGCGTGGCAATACGTGACTGCCCATCCTTCACGGTGAAGGTGGACCTCGGCCCCGTGCCCAGGAAGGAGTAGCGCCCCACCTGGCTGCCGCGCTCTACGCTCTCCAGCAGGAAACAGTGCTCTCCACGCCGTATCTTGAGCAGCGCCGAAACGGGCGTCTCCAGGTCAGCGGGTATCTGCCTGCTTACGAGTGTGTACGGCTCCGCGCCCGCCCCGTTGTTTGCCCGGTGCTCCTGCGCGAAGGCCCTGAACGCCTCCCGGCCTGGCATATATGCTTGCGACACGTTCTGTCCCCTTTCTCTATCCCCACGTGCACGGCGCATGGCGCACGTCCCACACTCACAAGAATCAAAAAAGCCCAACGTCCGCAAGGGACGAAGGACCTGCTTCGTGGTGCCACCCTTTTTCCGCCGGTCGTCCGGCGCTCCGCGGATACCTAGTCAGGGCGCGTGTGCGCCATGTCTGCCGATATCCCGCTCCCTGGTAACGGTGGAGTCGCCGGCACAGTCTACTCGCCTGCTCGCGCAGCTTTCGGTGTGCAACTCACAGCTCCATTCACACGTCGCGCCGCCGTTGGACTCTCACCGCTGCCAACTCTCTGGAAGCTCGCCTGACCTGTTACTCGTGCTGGTCGTAGTTGTTGTGCCTATTCGGTTATTGAGTAGTCTACAAGCAAATAGTGACGCTGTCAAGAGGTAGGAGTACGGAGTCGGCAGACAATACGAAGGGAGCATATGAGCAATGCGAGGAAGATCATACTTCCTACTTGTGGAGCCTCATCTCTGTCTTAGTAGCTTCCCAGTAAGGCTGGCCCAATTTGTCTAGCTGCTCTTGGCCTCCTACAGTTAAATAGAGAGAGGAAGTCCTTTCCGGCGTATCCTTTGCTGCCACTTGCACGCGGATGTCATATGTAACCAGCAACGATACATCAACGATGCCTGGTACATTATCTGACGAAGTTATAGGCACGGACATTTGCACGGTGTTCTCCGTGGCAGCGTATACGGCATCATCGAGATGCAGGGTTTGATCAGGGTGAATATCACCTAAAGGAACAGATGTAAGTACCATCCTCTCTGTTCCTGACGATATCAGTTGATGAGTTGCCCTCACGTCTTTATTGAGCGATTCGATCTTCAGGTTCCTAGGATGCACTATGTTCATGACTGTGCCAGATGCTGTCTGCCCACCCCGATTACTTACTACGAGCCCTAATGGGAACGGGTACACCCACTCGGGATCCTTGTCATCAATCGTGGGCAACACTCGCAACAGTTGTGAATCTGAATA
Organism: Chloroflexia bacterium; assembly: GCA_034667185.1. GTDB lineage: Bacteria > Chloroflexota > Chloroflexia > QHBQ01 > JADMIH01 > JADMIH01. The sequence goes on from JAXDKH010000184.1 coordinate 10,645, forward strand.
TGCGAAGGAGATATGCAGGTCTGGGGGGCTCGCCTTGCTAAAGTGATCCCAGATAGTGAAACCTGCCACAGCAATTGCAAGTATAGAGCCTGTATAGAAAAGTATACGCTCGAACGGCGACTTAGTAGTCTCGCCTGCAGCACTCATAAATGCCCCCTAGAAGTCCGGTTGCCGCGTCCCACTTACCATGTTGTCCTGCTTCGCGCAAATACATGGGACATATGCAACATCACCACACCAATAGTATACTACTGTTAGTCCTAATATTGAAGAAACATATTACCGATAGCAGTTGGAGGTATCTTACATAACTCCTGTACAGCACTAGCCATATAGACGATCGATGAATGTCTCACGCTTTGCTGTAGTTCACCCTCGGGTCAACTATCGTGTAGGTGATGTCGGCCAGCATGTTTAGCAGGCTGATTACTACCACCGCGATGGTCACGGCCTGTAACACGGGCGGTCCGGAGCCACCGCGAAGTATGCTGGCGGTGAAATACGCGCCTACACCGGGATAGGAGAACACTACCTCGGTGATGCCCAGGCTGGTGATGATAAAGGGGGTCGATAGGCCCACCGCGGCTATGAGGGGCAGACCGGCGTTGCGAAGCGCATGCCCGAAGAACACTCGGAATGGCCTGACTCCCTTCGCCTTGGCGGTGCGTATATAATCCTTGCTCAACACGTCCAGCATGGAAGAGCGCACGTACCTTGAGAAGCCGGGAGCTACTATCAGCACCAGCGTGGCTAGAGGCAGCACCATGTGATAGACCGTATCGAAGAAGTCGCCGTCCTTGCCCACGGTATGCCCGCCACCCGTCGGCAGGTAAGGCAACCAGGTCCAGCCGTTATTATTGTGCAGCTGGTACGGAATGATACCGAAGAAGAGGATCAGCAGAAACCCGGTTACAAAAGGCGGGGTCGATAGTCCCGACATGGTCAGGAAAGTCACCGCGTGGTCGGTTTTGGTATCGTGCCTGATCGCGCCCAGCACACCCACAGGCAGGGCAATCAGCACTGAGATGAGCAACGTCAGGCCCAGCAGCAGCAGAGTATTTCCCACTTCTCCCTGGATTCCTGTCGGGAATCGCTGGTTGGGCACTCTTGACTGGCCCCAATCTCCCGTGAGCAGGCCGGAGCCGGTTATGTGCACGGGGCCAACCCACACATCGAGGCCATATGGTACGTCGGCGTGCACAAAGGGGTTGTAGTAAGAGGTGTCAGCAGGGTCGTATAGCCACGCAAGAAAGCTAAAAGGCCACGGCTTGTCTACGCTGTACTGCTGCTCCAGGGCGCGCTTATCCCGTTCCTCTCCCTCTTTCTCAATGCGCATCCTGTTGTAGCGGCTGCCGGTCCCTTCGCGCTGCACAAGCGGCACTTCCTCCATCGCTTGCTGAAGTCCCGCAACTCTTCCCACTACTCGCTGGTAGTTCCTGTTCGCACCGAACCCGTACACGTAGACCTGCACGCTCCACAACACGAACAAGATCAGCAGCACCGTGAGGAAGCTTTGCGTGAACCGCCTGATGATGTAACTAATCATGAGAGCACCTGTTTATTGGACGATGGACAATACAAATCCGAAATCCGAATTCCCAAATCCCAAATTCCCCTCTACTGCATCCTGCGTGGGTCGAGCGAGTAGCGTAGGGCGTCACCGATGTAGTTGATGGAGAGCGTCACCAGGACGATGAGCAGGGCGGGCAAGAAGACCATGTAGGCGCGCATCGACTCGAATGGGTTGAGGTTGATGGTGTAAAGATTGCCGAAAAATTGGCCCAATGCGATGAGCGTGCCCAGGGAGGGCTGTGCGCCTGTGCCGTTGGAGAGACTGCCCGCGCCCGTAGCCGAGTCGCCGTAGACGTTGCCGGAGTCGAAGTAGGAGAGGATGGAGAGGCCGATGATGAAGTCGGCCAGGGCGAACGTCATAGCCACCAGGATGGGTCCGGCGGCGTTGGGTAGCAGGTGCCTGACTATGATGCGCGAGTTGCTCGCACCCAGCGCGCGGGATGCCTCGACAAACTCCTGCTGGCGCAGCGACAGTATAGAGGCCCTGGTTACCCTGCATACGCCCTGCCAGCCGAACAGCGCCAGCACCATGCCGGTCACCATCAGCGACCCTGCGATGTTAGCGTTCAACTGGTCGGTGGTGCTGGTCTGGTCGTTGATGGGCAGGAAAAGCTGCCTGAGCAGGGGCGCGAAGATGCCGAAGGCCGGGATGATGGGTAGCGTGAGCATCACGTCGGTGAAGCGCATGATTATTGCATCTACCTTGCCCCCCAGGTAGCCCGCCGCCGCACCCAGTATGCAGCCGATTATCGTAGCGGCCAGGGCCGAAGGCAGCGCCACCGAGAGCGTGATGCGGAGCGCCCAGAAGAGGATCGTCAGCAGGTCTCTGCCGTAGGAGTCGGTGCCGAGCAGGTGCACGTAGCCGCTGGGGTCGAGGGTGCCCACTGGTTTGTTCCACATGAGGGGCGTCTGGTTCTTGGTGACATCGAAGGGAGAGAACTGCGGCACCAGGAGGGAGAGCACCACCAGGACAGCCAGCGTTATCAGCCCCGCCATGCCGGTCTTGCGCTTGCGGAAGTGCTCCCAGGCTATAGAAAGTTGGGTAACGCCTGTGCTCTCGGTGCGACGCGCCCAGGGGAACCTTCGGCGTTTCTCGGTAGATACTGCGACGGCCATAACGCTCCTCTCGGCACCTGGCCTCATGCCTGGTATCATGTGCGTAGTGGTTGTACCGGGAGAATAGACCAGCGGCGAGCTGTTATAGCGTCGCGCTGAAGGAGCCAGCCAAATAAAGGAACCAGCGCGAGCGATTGAGAGTTGCCTGGTTGCACAGGAACCGCATGCCCACACTGGCTAAAAGATACAAGAGACTTGTAAACTACCTACGGGAGAAGGACCCAATACGCCCTTTATTAGATATACAACTAAAGAGCCAAAAAGGTTCACTGTT
>JAXDKH010000185.1:0-8342 GCA_034667185.1 Chloroflexia bacterium
GCGCCCTCTGGAATCGATCGTTTCTTCCAGGAGAATGGCATACCCTTGGATGTGGCCCAGTTACGCACCAAGCTGCTCGAGTACGTAAGCGGCGCGGGTACGACCATACTTGGCGGCACGCTCAGCATTGTCGGGGGCCTGGTCACCTTTGTCACCGATATCTTCCTGATACTTGCGATCACCTTCTACTTACTGCTGGATGGCCGCAGCATGCACAACCGTATGTTGCGCCTGCTGCCCACCACCGCCCGCGAACGCTGGTTCTTCGTTGAGGCTACCCTGAACAGGGTGCTCGGCGGCTACATACGCGGGCAGATACTGGTGGCGCTTACGGTTGGGATGGCTGCCGGGGTCGGTTCCGCGCTGCTGGGTGTGCAATATCCTCTGGTAATCGGCCTGCTGGCTTTCCTCTTCGAGTTCATACCACTGGTGGGGCCTGTGCTTGGCATGGTCCCTGCAGTCATAATAGCCTTCTTCCAGTCGCCGGGGTTGGCGCTCTGGGTGATTGTCTACTTCATCGTGTTGCAACAGGTGGAGTCGAACATCATCGTGCCGAGGGTGAGTGGGCACGCCGTGGGCCTGCACCCACTCGCGGTGCTGCTGGCCTTGCTGGCGGGCGTTGAGCTAGGTGGGCTGGGAGGAGCGCTGCTTGCGGTGCCGGTGGCAGGCGTGCTATATGTTATCGCGCTGGCCCTGTACTCGGACGCCACGAAGCAGACGGAGCTACTTGTAAGGAAGCCCCAGCGCACCACCTATGGCTCCATACGCCACGTAATCGAGGGCCGGCGAAGTGGGCGCGGACGTGTTGAGCCAACGCCAGGGCCTGTAGCGGCTATGAGCGACTCACCAACGGTAGCGGTAACTGCCGAGGCGGGGGCCGTGAGCGTGGTTATTTCCCCGGAGCCAGCGCCCGCGGCATCCGCTGTGGCGGTCGAGGCTAACGAGCGCTTGGCGACGATTACACAGGACCAGACGCAGCTTATCGCCCAGTTTGAGGCAGGAGAAGTTGAACAAGCCGAAGCCCTGGCGATGCGAGAGGAAGTGGCCGAAGAAGCCGACATTTCTAGCAAGCCGGCATAGACTGGCCGGAGCGAAACAACTTTAGCGACCGTAGTTACGTAGATGGAGGGTAAAAACATGCCAAATAACATGCCAGCAGAAGATGATGCCGCACGCGACCGGCGACATGAGCTGCGACGTTCCTTTGACGCGCTGAACGAGGAAGCGTCGAGGGGCAGGCAAAACAGACGGCCTTACAACTCTCTAAACGTAGGCGATGAGAACAAGCGCGAGATGAGGAACTTCTTCACAGCGCTCAACGAGGGCAAGCTGGACGACATGCTGAGGACGGTTTCCCCTGACGTTGTCGATCACAGCCTCCCGTCGGACGCACGCGTGGGCATCGACGGCGTGAGAGATTGGTTCGCCAAGCTGCACAAGGCCTTCCCGGACCTACACGCCACGGTCGGTGATATGGTTATCAACGGCGACAAAGTGGTGGCCCACGTGAGATTCACGGGCACGCACACCGGCGACTTCGGGGACATTGCCCCCACCGGCAAGCAGCTAGCCCTCAACTCCACCGAAACGGTGCGTTTCGAGGGCGGCAAGCACGTAGAACGCTGGAGCAATCTCGACGCTGGCGGCTTGATGCAATTGGTCGGGTCAGGCAGCTAGAGACCGCGCAATAGAGACCTTTGATTGATGGCTTACATGGGAGAGAATAATGCTTGAACAGGCGGTAAAGAGTGCCTCATTGGTAGCGGTGGTACGTCCGGTTGTAATCGAAACGCCCGCGGTGGGCAGGAACGACTATGCGGCGCTGAAGGCCCTGGTCAAGGAATCGGGGCTGCTGGAGGCCCAGACCAAGTACTACGCGGTCAAGATTGCCTACACGCTGGCGATGTTCGCGTTGGGCGTCGGGCTGTTGTTCGTGCTGAGCGGGTGGTGGCTGCTGCTCGTTGTGCCCTACCTGGCCTTTGTGTGCGCCCAACTGGGCTTCCTGGCGCATGATCTCGGCCATAAGCAGGTGTTCCCCTCAAGCAAGCTGAACAACTGGGCGGGTATGCTGCTGGCGAACCTGCTGGTGGGCATGAGCCTCGGCTGGTGGAACAACAAGCACAACGCCCACCACGCCAACCCCAACGTCGAGGACATGGACCCCGACATAGACATCCCGTTCATGGCCTTCTCGGAGGAGCAGGCGCAGAGCAAAAAGGGGCTGGCCCGTGCCTTTGCCGCGTACCAGGCGTTCCTCTTCTTCCCGGCGCTCACCCTCACTACCTATAGCATGCAAATCTCCTCGGCCATATACACGATTCGTGAGCGCTACAGGCTGCAGTCGCCCGATGCCGCGATGCTGTACGCCCACTTCGTGCTGTACTACGTTGGGCTGCCGTTCCTGTTGGGCTTCTGGCAGGGGCTGCTGGTGATAGTGGTCCACAGGGCCTTGCTGGGAGTGTTCATCGGGGCGGTGTTCGCGCCCAACCACAAGGGCATGCTGGTGATTGGGAAAGACGACGACAAGATGGATTTCCTGCGCAAGCAGGTGCTCACGGCCCGCAGCGTGCGCTCTACCCCTTTCATCGACTTCCTGTACGGGGGCCTCAACCACCAGGCCGCGCACCATCTTTTCCCCAGCATGCCGCGCAACAAGCTACGCAACGCGGCGGAACTTACCAGGATTTTCTGCGACGAGCACAACATCTCTTACCACGTGACGGGGGTGCGGCAGTCGTTCCGCGAGATATTGCAGAGCCTGCACGCCACCTCCGCACCGTTGCGGAGCCGGACACGCTAGCCTCGGCCTCATGTCGTAGCTATGGATGTTAGCATCATCGTCTATGTAGCAGCCTTCCATGTGAAATTGGGATGTGCACAAAAGCCGAACCTACCCATTGACTCGGCTCCCCGCATCCCCTATACTCAGGTCACTTCGGGATTACAGGTTTGGACCACTCGAAACGCAAGTGGAGAAGGGTCCGGTGCTCCGGCAGATAAATCGTTTCGGGCCGCAAGGTTCGCGGCGAGATCGGAAACACAGTTCGCTGTGTGGCACATGCAGTTGTAACGGCTTGTAGTACCGGGTAAGATAAGGGCCCAGATGATCCTCACGGACTGTTTGGGTCTTTTCTTTTGCCCTGAAATTGGAGCTTAGTGGTAGCAGCTTTAGAGACGAAAACGCAAAGACGCAAAGACGCAAAGAACGCGCAGAGATTAAGGATTGTTGAGTTCTAAGCAAGAGGACCAAAGTACGACATCACGTACTCTGGTCCTCTTTGTTCCCACTAAACCATTTCTTCGCTTTGCGCGTTCTTTGCGTCTTTGCGTCTTTGCGTTTTCGTCTCTTCTCACTAACCCCGTGCAACTCGGTCTCGGATGCGCTGCCATTCGGAGGCGGGGACGGTTAGGAAGGTGCCTACCACGGTGGGGTCGAAGCGGGTGCCGCTTTCCTCGAAGAGGATGGAGATCGCCTGATCGTAGGTGCGTGCGGCGCTGTAGGGGCGCTCGGAAGTGATCGCATCGAAGGCGTCAGCCACTGCGAAGATGCGGGCCTCCAGGGGTATCTCCTCGCCCTTCAGCCCCTCCGGGTAGCCGGACCCGTCCCAGTGCTCGTGGTGGTGGCGCACAATCGGCACGGCTTCCCTCAGGAACTCTATCTCCTTCAGCATCTTGTAGCCAAGCTCCGGGTGGCTGCGCATCTCGCGCCAGTCGTCATCGCTGAGAGGGCCAGCTTTGCGCAAAATCTCGTCCCGCACGCCTATCTTGCCGACGTCGTGCAGTAATGCCCCTTGCTCGATGTTGCGTAGCTGCACAGGGTCGTTGATGCCCATCGCCATCGCCAGCTTGAGGGTGAAGGCGGTCACGCGCAGGCTATGGCCGTGGGTGGCGGCGTCCCGCGTGTCGAGCATGCCGGTCATGGCGAGCAGGGTGGCGCGGTAGGTCTTGTTCAGGTCCTGGTACGCTTGCTGGAGAAGCTGGGCCTGGCGTCGCTCCTCCTCGTACAGCCTCACGTTTTCGATAGCCACCGACGCGGCATCGGCCAGCGCTTCAAGCAGCTTCACGTCCTCTTTGTTGAAGTCCTCGCCCGACACCTTGTTGTGCACCGTAATCACGCCGCCGACAGCGTCCTGCGAGCGCAGGGGCACGCAAACCAGCTTGTGCACGCCGTTCTCGTTGTGCCTGGCCGCCAGCCCGGCAGGGTAGGTGGCTTGCTGGACGTTGTTCTCGATGAGGGGTAGGCCCGTATATGCAACCAGGCCCTCCACGCTACGGTCGTCCACAGGCAGGCTGGTGCCCTTGAGACCGGAAGCCCCCCGGCCCGACGTAACCTCGTAACGCAGGTGCGTGCCCTCGGTGCTTGCCATGAGCAAAGCCCCGCCCTTGGCCTCCAGCATCTCGGCGGCTGAAGCCACAATCTGGTTGAGCAGGGTGTCGATGTGGACGATGGAATTGAGGGAGCGAACGAGGTCGTACAGGCGCGACAGGCGGGCAAGCGCATCTAAGCCGCTGAGGGGCGGCAACTGCGCGGTACGCTTCAGTTGTCCTGTGGAAACCTTATTCATCTTAATAGAAACCGGCAGACCCTTAAAACCGGACCACGAGTCTGCTGAGTGACAGGCGTTAGTTGTAGAGTGGCTGCGAGGGCTACCTGCATTGCGAGCGACAACTGACTGTAGAGTAACGCCCCAGTCAGCCGGATTATACCACAGGCGTCAGCGCTGCCACAACGGACAGGAGTAGGAATAAAGTCTAGCCTCGACAGATGTATAGTACTATGGTCGCGCGTGAACAGCCGGTAAGTCTCGCACCCTTCCTAGACGACAACGGGCCGAATTGGACAAAGCTAAGGCCCGAAGGACTTTGCCTCCGGGCCCGTGTTGGACGATATTACCGGCTAGAATCGTCTGCGGATGCGCTCGACGCTCTTCTGCATATCCTCGCTCGCCAGGCGTTCGCGTATAGCGGGCCAGTCCTCTTCGAAGGCGTCGTCGGTGCCTTCATAGTTGGCGCGCGCTTTTGCCTTCATGGTAGCCTCGTTCGCGTCCAGCCTTTCACTTACGGCTTGATCATCGGCTTCGTCGCCGGCCTGGCTGCGCTCCCTGGCTTCGGCGTTGGCCTGGCGCGCCTGCTCCCTCGCGGCATCGAGGTGGGCGTCCCGCGTTTCGCCCCGTTCTTTGCGGTCGCGCTGTACCGACTCCTGGCCTTCTCGTGGTTGCTCACTCTCCATAGTAGTCCTCACTTCCGGTGAAATCCGGGTCCACCCTGGAACCCCCGGTGCCCAGCCTTCTCAATGTCTCCCACTGCTCTTGCCCGGCGAGGATTGCGTCCACCGCCGAGTCGCATTCGCCAATGTAATACCCGGTCCAACCCGACACCCCCGTGGGTGCGTACGCCAGGCGGTAGCTCCAGCGCCCTGTCGCAAATCTATAGAATACCTGGACCAACTCCACCACTTCTAGCTTTTCGTCCCAACCCCTTGCGTACACTTCACAATGCTTCAGCGTCTCGTGCCGCAGAAATAGCTCCAGGGCGTCAGCCGCCTGCTGTTCGCCGGTGAAGCCCCTGAACCATACACGCTCGGACCACCACTCAGCCTCGTAATCGGGGTCCGCCTCATCGTCATGGTAGACCGAGAAGGCCCACGCCTCGATTGGATACTCCTGGGCTGTTTCCGCGAACCAGCCGTTCCCCAGGTCTCGCTTGCTCATCGCTTGCTCCCTTCATGGTATAGCTTGGGCCGGTCATGATTCCCGGCCTACGCGATAGCATGCGCGTGTGGTGTTCGTTATCAGGGCGCGAGCGCGTAACCCCGTACCCGGCTCACATAGACTATTGCTCTACCGTTGCCTTCAGTTCGTTGCGGAGTCGCTTGATCTCGGCGATGAGGCCGGGTACGTCGTCGCGGGTGAGTTTCTCCACCTTGGTGAGCAGCATGCGGAGCCTCTGAAGCTCCGAGGGGAGGTCCTTGAACAGGTAGGGCGATCTCAGGATATCGCCGCACCGCGCTTCTATCTCGCTCAGGTTGTTCTTGGCAACCATTGTTCCCCCTTTCGCTTACCGGCCCAACCACCGTTTGCTCTTGTGTATCCGGCGGCAAGTTCCAGTCTTATTACAGGCGGGGCATGAAAATGCCAAGAGGATGGTTGCCCATCCTCTGCTCTTTGGGGAGCCCTGCGCACTAATTGGCTCCGTAAAGGTTGATCTATTGGCTTCCAGGGGACCTAAGCTCGCGCTTCGACCTTGCTTAACCAGTATACCAGCCCATGCAAGCAAGGGCCTCGAACACTGCCCTGCAACCAGGAGTCATGCAAAGGATGATGGCCCCTAATATTAGTACCCAAGAGAAGTATTGTCATTCCGAACGCAGTGAGGAATCAGGTGGGTAAGGAAGAAGTGGCATTGCAAGGTATCATCGGCCTTGCGACCTTTGTTCCCAGTATTGTAACAGCATCCCTACCCACCTGATTCCTCACTGCGTTCGGAATGACAAGGGAACTTTCGTCCTGTTGAGCTACGCATCCTTGACTTTACATTTGCCCTGTAACTACGGTGCAAAGAAAAGAGGGTTGGCGTTGAGACCAACCCTCTTTGTTCAACCTGATTGTTCTATGCCTGTGCGGGCGTGGAATAGCTGCATTCAGCCAGCCTTAGACCGCGTGCGCGGGGTCTTGCCCTGCCTGCAGCATCGCACCGGATGCCCGCTCCGGCTCCTGCGCGGCCAGGTCCCCACGCTCCTCTACCTCGCGCACGCCGGCGTTCTCAGGCACGCGGACGGCTTGTGGCTGCTCTTCCTCAACCTCAGCCGGGGCCTGGGCTTGCTCCGCTTGCTGCGCGGCCTGTTGCATAGCCTGATTGCTCGTTATGACGCCGTACGCTATGCTCGCAGCCGCTACCGCCAGCCCAGGCACGAGCACGAGCCTGCGGGGCAGCTTTATGCCGAGCGCGCAGTCGGTCGAGAACTTGCCCGGCCCGGCCACACCGATGGCAAGCGCGATAGCCATGTTGGTCAGGGGCAACTCAGCGCCCCCGCTGGTCACCCAGATCGGCTTGCCGGAATGCACCTTGACCGCGGCCATGCCCATAGCACCTATAGACGCCAGCGGACCAAGTGGGTTGAGGAAGCCCAGCGCGGTCAATACGCCGCCCCCGAACTCGGAGCCGCCAGCCAGCAAAGCCCACGGCTTACCCGGCTTCATCCCCATCGACTCGAGCCACCCGGCGGTGCCCTTCACACCATGCCCGCCGAACCACCCGAACAGCTTTTGCGCCCCATGTCCGGCCATCAGCGCGCCGAATATCACGCGCAGCACAAGTAATCCAAAACTCAGCATCTTCTATTCTCCTTTTGTTGTAACCCTTACCCCGCCTCTATTTGCTTGTTGAGACTGCAAACTATGTGCCAGGTAGGGTTAAACGCAAAAATGCCAAGATGCGGAGAACCCGCCAGGGTAAAGCTTCGACACGAACAAAAGGACCGGGATACGGCAAACGTACCCCGGTCCTTTTGTCGAGCTAGGTTGTCGTGCTTATCCTATGCGTCAGGGCAGGTAGCAGTTGGGCAAGAAGGCCTTTGAGACTATCTTGGCTACCTGTCCACGGCTGGCGTTGGCTTGTGGGCGGAAGTACGCACCGGGGCATGGTTCTCCAGGGCCGCCGCACGTGTAGCCACTGATGACCGAGCCGTTCAGCTTCAATCGCTCCACGTACAGCCAAAAGGCGTTACTGTGCGGCACGTCCACAAAGGACTGCTGGTTTGCCGGCACATCATCGGCGTAGCCTCGCGCATTAGAGACTATCTTGGCTATCTGGCCCCGGCTGGCGTTGGCGTTGGGCCTGAAGTAGGGCAGGTTGCCACTACCGCAGGGTTCCCACGACACCGCGCCGCAAGGATACCCGGCTATGATATCTCTGTGGCCAAGCTGGTTTACCCAGTAGTAGAACGGGTCGTATGGGGGCACATCCTGGAAGACCTGGTTGCCCGCCGGGTCGTCGAAGAAAGCCGCGCTGGCGATTATCTTGGCAAGCTGCCCCCTCGTCACCGGGCTGCCGGGACGGTAGTAACCCCCCGTGCCGGGCGTACCTGAAGGGCTGGGTGTCCCGCTAGGCCCTGGTGTGCCGTAGGAGTAGCACGGGTCGGAGGGGTTCGCGCACGGGTAGCCCGTGACGATGCCTTGGCACGAAAGGCACTGCACGTAAGGGTAGAAGGGGCTGCCGGGCGGCACATCCGTGAAGCTTGTGGGGCAGCTAACGCAATCGGTAGAATAGTGCTCCGTTAGGGTGCGCCTGGCATAGTAGCCCGAGCCGCCCTCGTAATAGCCCACGCTCCAGACCTCTTCGCT
>JAXDKH010000186.1:0-5178 GCA_034667185.1 Chloroflexia bacterium
TCATGCTCCTTATGCTGTCCGGGGTGTTACAGCTCTGGATGCTGCTGGCGCTTGTGCCCCTGATAGCCGTGCTCTTCCAGTTCCACTACGCCGCCTTCGATGCCTCCTACGCCATGCTGGTGCCCGAAAAGCACCTGCCCCGCGCCAATGGCATGATGCAGACGATGTGGGCGCTCTCGGCTGTCCTCTCCCCTGGCATTGCGGCCATTATTGTCACGCTGCCCGAACTTGCCAGGCAGGGACTTCTCCCCGGCTTCATAGCCTCCACCCTCGCGGGCATCCACGATGGCAGCGCGCTGGCGGTGGGCGTGGACACGGTGACTTTCCTGGTGGCAGGGGCGGTGCTTACCTTCTTGCACGTGCCTTCGCCCAGACGCACCGACATGGGTGAGGCGGGCCAGAAGCCCCAGAAGAGCATGTGGGCCGACATAAAGGAGGGCGCTCGCTACATCAAGCTGCGCAAGCCCCTCATCTGGCTGCTCGTGACCTTTACAGTAGCTAACTTCGCTACCGCGCCGGTCGAGGTGTTCGCACCCATATTAGTCAAGTTCAACCTTGCCGCCGACTGGCAGGCCCAGGGCTACACCTTCGAGTCGGCGCTGGCCCTGCTGTATACGGTGTCCGGCCTCGGTGGGGTAGCAGGTGGTATCATCATGGGCGCGTGGGGCGGGCTGAAGGGCCGCAAGATTTACGGTGTGCTGGTCCCGGTGGCACTTGCCGGTCTGGCGCAAATAACGTTCGGCCTGTCGCCCTTGCTCTACCTTGCCGCGCTCGCCAACTTCTTTCTCATGGTTGTCTTCCCCATATCGGGCGCTCACTCGCAGACGATCTGGCAGCTACAGGTGCCCAAGGAGCTACAGGGCCGCGTCTTTTCCGTGCGCCGCCTGATCGCGCAGTTCTCAGCACCTCTTGGCGTAATGCTTGCAGGCGCTACGGGTGCAGCGTTCAACCCCGGCCTGGTGCTGGCGCTACTGGGAGGCGTGATCGTGGTGTTCTCGCTCTTCCAACTGTTCAACCCGCACTTGCTGCGCGTGGAGGACAAGGCATATCTCGATAGTATGGCGGAGGAGGGTAGTCCAGAGGCCGGTGCGGTACACTCCGGTGCCTCTACTGCCGACTTAAACCCTGCCGCGTAAGATAAATCCATATAAGAGGGAGCAATTACATGTCTACCCAGGTAGCCGCGGCCAAATACGAGCCGCCCGCACACGGCTTCCGTACCTTTGTCGTAATCTGGATCACGCAGGCCTTCTCGGCGTTCGGCAGCCAACTTACCTTCTTCGCGCTGACCATCTGGCTTGCCACTTCGCTCTATCCCAGCGACCAGCAGAAGCCCCAGCTTGCCTTCGCCCTCACCGCCATAAGCCTGAGCTTTACCCTTTCGGTGCTCATAGCTCCTATTGCAGGAGCCTGGGCCGACCGGCATGACCGCAAGCGTACGATGATGGTGGTTGACACTGTCAACGGCTTCCTGAGCCTGGTGCTCATGACCTTGATATTCACCAACATCCTCGAGCTGTGGATGCTGCTCATCCTGTTCCCGATTCTGGCTGTGCTCTTCCAGTTCCACAACGCCGCCTTCGATGCCTCTTACGCTATGATAGTGCCGGAAAAGCAACTGCCGCGGGCCAACGGCATGATGCAGACGATGTGGTCGCTATCGGCCATTCTCTCTCCCGCCATAGCCGCCACCATTATCTCTCTGCCCGGACTGGCGCGGCAGGGGCTTCTCCCTGGCTTCATAGCCCCGGCCCTCGTGGGCATAAAGGACGGGGCGGCGCTGGCTATCGGCATCGATGCAGTCAGTTTCTTTGTGGGTGCGGCGGTGTTGCCCTTCCTCTTCGTGCCCTCTCCAAAGCGCACTGACATGGGGGAGAAGGGCACCAAGCCCCAGAAGAGCATATGGGCCGACATCAAGGAAGGCGGCCGATATATCAGGGTGCGCAAACCGTTGCTCTGGCTGCTGGCGACCTTTACGGTGATAAACTTCGCAAGCTCGCCACTGGAAGTGTTCATCCCGCTGTTGCTCAAATTCAACCTGGCGGCTGACTGGCAGTCGCAAGGGTTCACGTTCGAGTCGTCACTGGCGCTGCTGAGCACGTTGGGCGGCCTCGGCGGTGTGGCGGGCGGTATCATCATGAGCACATGGGGTGGACTGAAGGGCCGCAAGGTATTCGGTGTGGTGGTGCCTATATTAATCGCGGGCGTGGTACAGACCGCATATGGCCTGTCGCCCTGGCTCTACGTCACCGGCGTCTTGAACTTCCTGCTGGTAGGCCTTGTCCCGATCATGAACGCCCACTCGCAGACTATCTGGCAGACGCAGGTGCCCAGGGAGTTGCAGGGCCGCGTATTCTCGGTGCGGCGCGTGATTGCCCAGTTCTCGGCTCCGCTGGGAGTGCTCCTGGCAGGCTTTACCGGCGCGCTGTTCAACCCTGGGTGGGTGCTTGCGGCGCTCGGCCTGTTCATCGTGGTCTTCGCCACACTCCAACTGTTCAACCCCTACCTGCTACGCGTGGAGGACAAGACCTACCTCGACAGTTTGGCGACTACCGGAGATGGGGCCGGAGGCACTGCTGAAACAGCCCGCGACTCGGCTACGGCCCAGCCTACGGAGGGCGACCTGTCGCTCGGCTCGGGTACCAGCGTGCCCGCTATGCCCACTCCTGGTGACGACATGAACCCTGAAGGCGACGACAGCGACCGGTACGGAGGCTTTAGCAAGAGAGAAGCACCTACCCAGGGAACTCCCTAGCATGGCACCTGCTTATGCATGGCAGGCACCCTGTAAACTGTAGCTGTGTGGGGCAAGTTCACAATTGAGCTTGCCCTGGCGATTTCCGCTGGCGCTTAGATGGAGGCCCAACAGCCGGTGAGCGCAACAGACGAAACAACAACCTACGAAGAGCAAATCCCCCAGCCGCCTCCCTCGCCTCCCGGCATGGTCGCCGGTGAGTCGGCCCTGGGCCTCGAGAGAGGCCAGGTAGCTGAAGCGGGCTCCACGCCCACGCGCCTGCCGTCCCTGCGGAAGAACCGCGACTACATGCTTCTGTGGAGCGGCCAGACGATCTCTGCCCTCGGTAGCTCGATGTCGGGCATTGTCTTCCCTCTGCTTATCCTTGAGCTTACCAATTCAGCAGCTTCGGCGGGCATAGCGGCGGCGCTTGGGCAGTTGCCTTTCCCTATATTGAGCTTACCCGTAGGTGCCCTGATCGACAGGTGGGACCGCAAGAAGGTTATGATCCTGTGCGACATTGGCCGCGCCCTGAGCCTCGCAAGCGTGCCCGTGGCGCTGTCTCTGGGTGTCTTGACTGTCTGGCAACTCTACTTAAACGCACTGATCGAGGGCACGCTGTTCGTATTCTTCAACATAGCCGAGGTGGCGTGCCTGCCCCGCGTGGTGGCAAAGGCGCAGCTACCGGCGGCCACGGCGCAGAACGAGGCGACCTTTGGCACGGCAGGGTTGCTGGGCCCGCCGGTGGGAGGCTTCCTCTACGACAGCCTGGGAAGGATGTTCCCCTTTATCTTCGACGCCGTGTCGTACACCGCTTCGGTGATCTCGCTCTTCTTCATCAAGACCAAGTTCCAGGGCGAGCGAAGCGTGGAGCGCCGCAAACTCACGGTTGAGATAAAGGAGGGAGTGTCCTGGCTCTGGAACCAGAAGCTGGTGCGCTTCATGGCCTTCCTGACCGGGGGTCTCAACCTTACGAACTCGGCCAGCTATCTGATTATCATAGTGATCGCTAAGAGCATGGGGGCCGATTCTTTCACTATCGGTTCGATGGTGAGTATCGCCGCGATAGGCGGCATCCTGGGTGCCATCGCGGGCGGGCAGATACAGAAACGCTTCAGGTTCGGGCAGGTAATCATCACCACCGTCTGGATAGAGGCGCTGCTCTTCCCTTTGTACGCCGTGGCCCCAAACATCATCCTGATAGGAGTCATCTCGGCCATAATCTGGATGACCAGCCCCATCTACAATGTGGTGCAGTTCAGCTACCGCATGGCCCTCATCCCCGACGCTTTACAGGGCCGCGTCAACAGCGCCGTCCGCCTGATAGCCTGGGGCACCCAGCCGGTGGGCGCCTTTATGGCGGGCGTGTTGCTGGAGAAATACGGCCCGGTCACCGCTGTGCTTGTCTTCGCCGCGTGGTTGGTGGTCTTCGCCTTGCTCGCCACCGTGAACTCGTACGTGCGCAACGCCAAACCGATTGAGCAGGTAACGGAAGGCTGAGGAGCTGCTCAAGGTGCGTCCTGGGTACCGCTGGTATCGTGGGTATCGTCGGTATCCTGGAGGGGCTGTGTCCTCAGCTGGATTTCCTCCTGCTCCATCAGAGCCTCAATCTGCCTGACTTCCTCTTCCAACTTCAAGATTAGCTCTGTCTGAGTGGAGGTACCGGAAGTCACGGCCTTAAACCGAGCGACCAGGGCGCGGATTCGTGCCTCCGTTGCCATCAAGCGCAGTTGACCAGCATCATCGGTGGGGGTTTCGGCTTGGAGCCTGTGAAGTTCGTCAAAGGCCAGGCCCAATGCGTTCCTTATCTTCCACAGCTTGCCAAAGTCGAACATGTGCACCTTCTTGCTGCCGTTTGCGTGGGAGTTGGACCGGGCGTTGCCAATTACCAAGGAAGTGCGTTGTTGCCAAATAGCACGAGGTTCAAGAATTATCTCTGTTGCCCTTCTTCTTGCGAGGTTTCGCACGGTGTTCGGCAAGTACTCCCAGGACTTCGTTGCTGAGTTCGCTAAACTCGCGTACCACCCCGGCAAGCACGCTGATACCGACGCGAATATCGCCTTGCCGCGTCATAACCCACAACGCTTTGCTTATGCCCAGTTTGCGGGCAAACGCCCGGTCGCTCAACTGCAACGTGCGCTGTCGGTTGACAAGCGCTTCCAGTAGCGTAGCAGTAGAGGTCTTCATGTCAGTATTTTAACAGTATGGCGAACTCTTGTCAACATAATGACAAACTGTTTTCATGTAATCGGTTGGAAAACAGAGGCGTATTGGTTAGAATATTGACCATGCAAGATCGAACAATTGGTGAGCGCGTGCATGAAATACGCAAGCAGAAGCGCTGGTCTATGCAGCAGTTGGCACAGAGAATAGGGACTACCCATTCGTACATCAGCCAGCTTGAGCACGACCAGATTAGGCCTGGCATCGACTTGGCGATACGC
>JAXDKH010000187.1:0-11306 GCA_034667185.1 Chloroflexia bacterium
TGCGGAAATGTGGTCTACAGGTTATTCCCACCGGGACGGCTTATCTCGACAGCAATTTCCGCGAATCTGAAAATAAAAAGGTGGGTGTGCACCCACCTTTCGTATGCTTCAATTGGAATGCACCCTCACCACGTGGTGCTAAGCCCCCATGACCCCTTATCGCACCTGGAAATAGGAGAGGGCCTGCCAGATAAGCACCAGGAGCGAAAAGAAAAAGAGTGCCATCCAGATGTTGCGGCCAATGTTCCCCATGCTGCGGCCCGGCCTCATGCGCCAGCCCATGAACAGGGCCCCGGCCACAATCGCGAAGATCGCCAGCGGAGGTATCTGCCTCAGCATGTCGACCCAGCCGAGGCGCTCGCCGAATAATAGGCCGACCACGGCGACCATGAACACCAGCACGGCAGCGACGGGTATTAGTAGCTCTTTTCCGAACATAAGGGCCTTTGGGGATTTGGAAATTGGAATTTCGAATTTCGGATTTGTTGTGAGGTATAGCGAACCATCACCATCTCGTACACATACTACGTACCTGCGGCGGCCAATGTTCCAACACCGTGCCTGGGGCACATAGTTAACTGGCTTTAGCTATTGGGTGTCGAGTAGACGGGCGGGTATGCCCAGGAAGCAGCCGACGGAGGCAGTCATTCGGATGATACAGGCGCTGGATGGCTTTCCAGGGAGCTTGCGGCGCGCTGCAATAGGTTCCATGCCTCCTGGACGTGCCGTAGCTCCGTTCGCTCCTGGCCGATGGATAAGCGCAGTATAAACCGGCCGTTGACGCGGGCGTGCGTGAGGAATGCCTGCCCCGACTCGTTGATGGCGCGCATTATCTGCTCGCTCGCGGCGTCTCCGGCTACGTGGCGGAAGCACACAAGGTTGAGGACAGTGGGAGCCGCCAGTTCGAACGTTTCCGAATTGTTTACCTGCTCGGTGAGCCAGCGGGCAATCTCCACGTGCCGCCTTACCATCTCCCGGAGCCGTTCCGCCCCATAGCTCCGCAGGACGAACCACAGCTTCAGCGCCCGGAACCTCCGACCCAGGGGTATCTGCCAGTCGCGGTAGTCGATTACCGCACCCGACTCGGTGGCTGCGTTCCTCAGGTATTCCGGTAAGATGCTCAGAGCGTTGATCAGGCTGGCGCGGTCCTGGACGTAAAAGCAGTCGCAGTCGAAGTTGGTGAGCAGCCACTTGTGAGGGTTGAAGCAGTAGCTATCCGCCCGGTCCAATCCGTCCTGGATATGCCGAAACTCGGGGCAAATGGCCGCACTTCCCGACATGGCGGCGTCTACGTGCAGCCACACCTCGTGTTTGCGGCATATTTCGGCTATCTGCTTTATAGGGTCCACCGCGCCTGTAGCCGTGGTGCCGATGGTAGCCACGACCATGCAGGGGAGCATGCCCGCGGCCCTGTCCTGGGTAAGTAGCTGGTCCAGCGACTCCGGTGACATGGACAGGTCAGAGTCGGTGGCTACCCTTCGCAGATAGTCGGTGCCGATGCCCGCGATTCGTACCGCCTTGTCAACGGAACTGTGAGTCTGGTCCGAGGCGTAGACTGTGAGAGGGGCACGAACGCCAGCCTGGTTGGACTCGCCGCCCGTGGCCCGTTCTCGTGCCGCGATGAGGGCGCAGACGAGGGCGCTCGATGCGCTGTCCTGTATCACGCCGCCCCCGGCACCGCGGGAGCTAAATCCCTCCGGTAGCCCCAGCAGGTCTACCACCCAGTCGAGCACGTGGGTTTCCAACTCGGTGCAGGCCGGGCTTGTGAGCCAGAGCATCCCCTGCACGCCCAGACCGGCGGACACCATCTCGGCGAGTATGGAGGGGCCGGAGGTATTCGCGGGGAAGTATCCAAAGAAGTTAGGCGACTGCCAGTGTGTGATGCCCGGCATGATGACGGCATCGAGGTCGCTCATGATCGAGTCGAACGGCTCTCCTTCCTCGGGCGCTGCGCCTGGCAACTGGCTGCGCACCCAACCCGGTTTCACCGTGGACAGGACCGGATAAGAATCGACCGTGGACATGTAATTTGCAAGCCAGTCCACCACCTGGTAGCCTGTAGCCCGGAATTCCTCTGGGGTCATAAACCTACCTCATTTTGCTTTCTGTGTACGTCTCAGTACGTGGTTGTCACCTCTTGAGCCGCGATGCGATCCTGCCCGCTACCATCTGAGCTTCAGGAAGCCGCATCAGCCAGATGAGCGCAATGTAGACGGTGCCCCCGACGGCAGCTGGGACACCCAGGGTGATTACTTCCTCCAGCAGGGAAGGTCCGGGTGGCAGGACAGGCATGACGATGGGCGGCGGCGCTTGCAAGGGCGGCCCTATCGCAATAACGGGTGTGGACGCGGTGCTGTGCAGCAGCTTATCTATGCCCCACCAGACCCCCCAACTTACCACAGCCAGGACCATCGACGCCCCGAACGCCCTGATAGCGACCTGTACGAGGCCCTGCCCGCCGAAACCGCCCTCCGTGCGTAGTGCCCTCCACAGCAAGACGCCGGTCACGATGGCGTGGAAGGTAAGCTGGGCCGAGTTGGCGAGCACCAAACCAGTCATACCCATCGTGCCGACGGTGCTCAGGGCCACAGTAAGGTAGACCCCGGCGGCTATTATGCCTATCACTACGGGGGTAAGAGTGTTCTTGCGGGCGTAGAAGGCAATGATGACCACCTGGTCAATCGCGCTGAACGGCAGGCCCGGTATATAGAAAAGCAGCGCCAGCACCACGAGCGCCTGGTCCGCAGCGGTGAACTTGCCGTGCCGGAAGATGAGGCTCACCAGGGGCGTCGATAAGGCCAGCAGCCCCGCAGCGGCGGGGAGCACCAGCAGGGTCACCATGCGCAACCCCGCCGCCAGCGTGCGCCTGTACGCCTGCGTGTCGCCGTTACTGAAGTGCTGGGACAGCGAGGGTAGGGAGGCCAGCGAGATACCTGCCGCCACTATGCCCAGCGCCAACTGCACCAGCGTCGTGGCATAACGCATGGCGCTGATGGCCCCCTCCCCGACCTGTGAGGCGAGGTTGCGGTCTATCACAAGCGCGGTGGAGCTTACCACCATGCTCACGCCGACTGGAGCGTATAGCTTGAATATCCTGCGCACAGCGGGGTGTCTCAGGTCGAATGAGGGGCGGATGGGTAGATCGCGTAGGCCTGGCACCTGGAGGGCCAGCATGCAGAACGAGCCTATTACCAGGCCAATCGCCAGGCTCGACACCCCCATGCTGTAGAGCGAGAACGCGGAGAAGATGATCGCCGCGTTGAACAGGGCCGAGGTGAAGGCGGGCCAGATGAAGCGGTTGAGCGAGTAGTGCACCGCCATGACCACGCCCGACAGCCCCATGAAGATCACGCCGGGCAGCACCAGCTGCGTCATGGTAAGGGCCAGCGATTGGGTACCGGGCTCCGCGCCCTGCGACATGAAGCCCACCAGCGGCACCGCGAAGAGTTCCAGCACGCCCACCGCCAGCACCAGGAAGACGGTCGAGATGGTGAGCACCGTGCCCACAATTTTGCCGAACTCTTCCCGCTTCTCGGGCTTGCCTGCGTACTCACTGAACACCGGCACGAGGGCCGCGCTCACCGTGCCTGAGATGAGCAAGTCGAACACAATAGTAGCGACGTGGTTGGCGACCGTAAAAGCATCCACGTCCGCCCCGACGCCGAACAGGAAAGCAATCGTGCTCTCCCGCCCCACCCCCAGCACGCGACTTAAGATGGTGCCCGCGATGAGGATGAGGGCGGCACCCGCTATGCGACCACTAACGGAGGCCCTATGCTCGTGCTCGCGCGCCGCAGCCGCACCCTCGGCCTCGAGCATAAGCTCAGCCGCCTCGGCCTCGGGTTCCTGTAGGGTTACTTCGGTGTTAGGAAGCATTGGCTTCAGACGATGGACGATGGACGATAGACGATGGGAATGAAATCCATCGTCTATCGTCCATCGTCCATCGTCCTCCTGATTAGCTCACTCGCGCTGCGGCCCTCTACCAGGGGGATGATGCGCACTTCGCCGCCGTAGCGTTCGACGGCTGCCGCTTCGGGGAGGGGTTTGTTGCCGTGTGCGTAGTCGCCGCCCTTTGCGTAGATGTCGGGTTGGAGGGCTTCGACCAAGTGGGTGGCGGTAGGCTCGTCGAAGATGGTGGTGTAGTCTACGCAGCGAAGGGCGGCGACTATCTCGGCACGCTCGTCCTGGGGCACTACCGGGCGGCCCGGCCCCTTGTAGCCGCGCACCGACTCATCGGAGTTGATGCCAACGACCAGCACGTCGCCCAGTTCGCGTGCGGCCTGCAGGTAGCGGACGTGGCCGATGTGCAACAGGTCGAAAGTGCCGTTGGTAAGCACCAGCCGCTTGCCTTGCGCCCGCCAATCTGCGCGAAGTGCGACCAATTCCCGCAGGGTAACTACCCTCGGGGTAGCATCAGGCGTCATATCCACTGAGTCCTGGAAAAGCATTATGGGACTAACGCTCGGCGAGAGCCATACCGCGCTCTTCTTCCACCGCGGTAAGGTCTACCTTGCCCAGGCGGCGCTGCATCATAGTCAGTCCTATGAGGCCGATACCGACGCCGAACCACAACGTCGCGAAGCGAATCAGCAGGGTGGCGGCTACGGCGGTGTCCTGGGGCATGGGCACGCCCAGGTAGGAGGGGAAGAGAAATATCAGCATGCCCGCGATGCTCGCGTCAGCCGTGCCCAGTCCGCCGGGTAGCAGCGTGACCGAGCCGATGAGAGTGGAGGCCGCCAGGATGAACGAGCAGATTATAACCAGCAGCCATGTGAAGGGCACCCCCAGCCCGATCATCACCAGCACGAAGGCGAACACTTCGCCCGACCAGGATACCACGCCCACAGCCAGCCCGAAGAGCAGGTTCGGCAGGCGGAACAGTGCGTAAGAGCTTTCGTAGAAGACGCGCAGGTGGTGCACAGTTTTCGAGATTAGCGGCAGGTGCTCGCCCCACAGCAGCAGGCGTTCGGCCACGGCGCGATTGGTGAAGACCACCAGGAAGACCACCGCCGCGACACCAATTCCTATCAGCAGGATGCGGCCATAGTCAAACAAAAACAGGCCAACCGAGGCGAGCACCATCATCGCCAGGCCATCGGTGACCCGCTCGGCCATGACCACCGGGGCCGATACCGCGATGGGTGTGCCGCGTATCTGCTTCAGCAGGTACGACTTGAGCACTTCGCCTACCTTGCCGGGCGTCATCGCCATCGCGAAGCCGCTGAGGAAGATGAGGAGGGAGTCTTTCTTGGCGACGCCGGTAGCGCCCACCACCCGGATGTACACGTCCCACTTGTAGAAGCGCAGGCCGTAATTGAAGAGCGTGAAGCCCAGGATGGGCACGAAGAGCCACCAGTTGAAGTCGCGCAGCACCACCAGCATCTTGCTGAAGTCGGCATAAATCGAGAGCGCGGCCACTACTACGAGGCCGAGCACAAGGCCCAGTATCAGCTTACCCCGCAGGTTTCCCAGTGCGTTCAACCGTCCATCCTTTCGAGCGCTGTATCGCAGCAACAACTGCCAGTTTAACAGAGCGCCCATAGGGATGGCAAGGATTGCACACAGGGCACGTCTAAACGCACCAGGACAAGAGTATTGAGGCTTGTTCGTAGGGGCACGATGCATCGTGCCCCTGGGACTGTTGCCGCCCTGCCTCTACCTTAAGAACCAAGCACCCCTCTGTCATCCTGAGCGCAGCGAAGGATCAGGTGGCATGCTAGAGTCCTCAACGTACAGGATGATGGTGGTAAGAGGAATACTGGTGCCGCAGTGCCAAGTATCAAGCACGGGCCACTGATCCTTCGCTACGCTCAGGATGACAGGGTGGAGTAGGGTTCTGCAATCGGGAATGATACGCTGTTAGGAATATAAAAAGGGCACGATGCATCGTGCCCCTACGCCGCCATGACCCGCTTTGCCGTTACGCGTTCCTGCGCATTGCCACTATGGCCCCTATCGCCAGCCCTACGCCCAGCAGGGCCAGGCCTAGTTCAATAAGGAGCGTCACCGGCATGGCGGTGCCACCAGGGTTGGGCGATTGCGCGACCGGTGCTGGGTTGCTTTCATCCCCGTAGGCATTAGCGGGTGCCTGGCGATTGTATAACGCCACGCTTGTGCCCTCTGCCTGTGCCTCGGTGGGTTGGCTACCTGCCGCGGCTTGGGCGGTAGGGGCATCAGCAATTGGTCCCTCTACGGGCGCTTCTGCTCCGGTTGTGGCTGTGGCCTCAGCCGCCTCCGCAACTACGGTTGCCTGCGGCGGTGCAGTGTTAGACTGGTCAGAGCCGCCTGCGGGTGCGCCTGCACCTCCACCGCTGTCCGTCGGGGGCGCAACGGACGGGGCCACCATGACACTTACATCACCCAGGGCAGTCGTGGCCGTGGGCTCCGCCATAGCGTACTGCTCGGCTGGAGCTGCCGTGGTACTTCCAGCCGCTAGCTTGGCGCTTGGGGCCGACGCAACGCTCAACTCACGCCTACCGAGCACACCAAGGTCGCTCACGAGTATGACAAGCAGCAGCGTGAAGGCCAATACCGACCCGGTTGCCAGCCTCGGCGCGAGTGCTCTCCCGAACAGCCTCGACAGCAGCGAAGGGGCCGCCTCAGCCCTCGACTTTGCGCCGACCATCTCCGGTGTGAGCGTGAAGACATGAGGAGGCACCTGCACCGGCACAGCCCGAAGCATCTGCTGAGTGGCCTGCAACTCCCTCCACTCGGTCGCGCACACCTCACATGTGGCGATATGCGCGCGCACTCGCTCGCGTTCGTCCGCTTCCAGCGCGTTATCGAGGTACGGCGAAATCAGGTCGATTACGTGCTCCGCGCTTATGCTGTTGTCCCTGCGATTTGTACCCATCTGTTATATCCGTTCTGTCTGAAGTCCGTAGCCTTCTTTACATATGTTAAACGGTGTCTACGCAGTTATTGTTCCCCTGCCAACCCGTAACTCGTAATTATTCGGAACTGCCCTCATTACTTACGAGTTACGCGTCACTCATCCCGCAACACACCGCTTTCGCGCAAGTAGTCCCTCAGCCTGGCGCGGCCCCGGTTGATGCGGGACTTGATTGTACCCAGGTTCGCGCCCGTGACGGTGGCGGCTTCCTCGTAGCTGAGGCCTTGGACATCCACCAGCACGAGGGCGATCCGCTGGTCGTCGGGGAGGGAGTCGAGGCCGTCCTGTATCGCACTTGCGACCTCTGCTCGTAGGGCCGAGGACTCAGGGTCGATGGTGGGGTCCAGGTCGGCCACGGGCAGTGGTTCGGCCTCTTCGTCGGAGTCGTGGCTGTGGGCGTAGAGCGACTGGGTGGGCTTGCGCTTGCGGCTACGTAACATGTCCAGGCAGGCGTTGGTAGCGATCCTGAACAGCCACGTGCGGAACTGCTCGCCCTTGAAGCGGCCAATCGCCCTGTACGCGGAGATGAAGGCCTCTTGCGTGGCGTCGGCGGCTGCCTCATGGTCGGAGAGCATGCGGAGGCAGAGGTTATAGACGCGGGTCTGGTAACGCAGCACCAGCCAGTTGAAGGCGGAGAGGTCGCCATCACGAGCCGCGTTTAGCTGCCTCTCCTCCTCGCGACTATCTGTTCCGCTGCTTACGCCCGGGCCGGCTTCCCACATAGGCAGAGTATATCAGGAAAAGCAGTTGGGGAAAACAAGGTGGCCAAGGCTACTACATGGCACAATTTCTGCCTCTTCGACACCTAGCCGGTGGGCATGGCATACCCTGTTACGATGGGCAGGTACATGGACGACCTCAAAGCCGAGATCAAGGACAAGCTGAAAGTCTCCCTGGACGAAACGCGTATGCTGGTGCTCGGCATGCAGGTGCTGGTCGGCTTCGGCTACAACTCGGTGTTTGCCCAGGGATTTGTGCGGCTGCCCGAACTATCGCAACACATAAAGCTGGCCTCGCTGGGGCTGATGCTGTTGGCTCTCGCCTTCAGCATGTCCCCCGTGCCGTTCCACCAGTTCGTGGGGCGCGGCAACAACAGCCCGGCATCCCTGCGATACGTAACCTGGGCGGCTGGGGTCGCGCTGTTGCCGTTTGCTGCAGGGCTGGGGCTGGACGTGTTTGTGGCCGTGGAGCAGGTGGCGGGGTCCATCGCTGCGATAGCTGCGGGCCTCCTGGCCTTTGTGCTCGCCATCGCGTTATGGTACGGCCTGGCCTGGGCGCGTAAGAGCGAGGAGTCACACAGGCGTCACGAGGAGGTGATGAAGCAGGTGGAGAAGGACGGCGAGGCGCAGAAAGCTGAATTGAAGGACAAAATCAACTTTGCGATAACCGAGGCCCGCGTAGTTCTTCCCGGCGCACAGGCGTTGCTTGGCTTCCAGTTCCTCACTATGCTGACCGAGGAGTTCGGTAAGCTGCCCGCCGAACTGAAGTACCTGCACCTTGCCAGCCTTGGTGCCATCGCGGTAAGCACCATACTGCTCATAGCACCAGCCGCCTTTCACAGGCTGGCCGAGCGTGGCGAGAACACCGAGCGAGTGCACACATTCACTAGCCGCATGGTCATATCAGCCATGTCCATCTTGGCGCTGGGGGTCGTGGGCGACCTGTTCGTGGTGGTCTGGAAGGTCACAGGCTCCTACCTCACGGCCGTAGTCGCAAGCGTTTTCATGCTCACCTTCATCTACGGGCTCTGGTTCGGCTACTCCCTGTACCGCCGCAGCCGGGACGACTCGCAAGCCCGTGTAACACCGACGGAGGTGCAGGAAGGGACCAGCATGTTATAATGTCCGGTACCCTGCCATTCGTGGCTTTGAAGCTATTCCCACCGAGGCTGCGAAAGCAAATGTGCCGGCTTGCTACTGCGTATGGCGCTGAACTGGCCTTTTAGAGAAAGTGCCACTTCGTGGGAACGCGCATGGCACGTGTTCATTCTGTACAGGAGAGGCGATCAATTTGGGGAACTCAGGCAAATTGCGTGTACTTTCGGCCCTGTTGTCAGTCGTCTTGCTGCCCCTGCTCACGGGCTGCCTGAGCGGTGAACCGACTCCGTCTAACTCATCGGACGACAACGTCGCATTGCTCAAGAACGCAGTTACTAACATGCAGGCGCTCAAGAGCTATCATTTTTCCGCTTTAGTAGGCGTGCCCTCGCAGCAGGTGGAGATGTCAGGGGATGTCGATGTCGCTCGTCATAACTCCAGCCTTGTAATTACGGGCACAAAGAGCGTGTCGAACGTCATCGTGATAGGCGGGAACGCCTACGTGAGCGAGGCTGGCGCTGCCTTCACCAGAGTTTCCGCCGAGAGCTTACAACTCGATGACATCCTCGGCATGTGGGGGAGGTTCAAGTCTGACGATATCGGCAAGGTAGGGGCTGCGCTCAAGGAGGCTACGCCCGCGACCGAGACGATAGAGGGCGTCAGCACTAAACACCTCATGGGTGACGCGGCACAGTTGAACGCCCTGACGAATGTAGGCAGCAAGACAGAGCCACAGGGCACGGCTCACTTCTGGGTTTCCACCGGCGGCACCCCCTACGTCTATCAGATGCGAGTAGAGGGCACCAGTGGCAGCACCGCCATCAACGGCACCTTCATGTGGAGCCGGTTCAATGGGGCGTTTGACATCAAGGCACCATAAGAAGTCTGATACGGGGCAGGTGAATAAGGCACCGTCATATAGCCGGCGAGAAGGTGATTGAATGGATATTCAGTCGCCTTCTCGCTTGTTACTCTTCGCTAATGTCTCCTGAGTCGAACGCCAGCACAACATTTCGGCTGTTGCGTCTATTGCGATTGTTTCGGATATGTGCTATGGTATCACTGTTCAAAGGAGATACCAATGTCTAGCCTGACCAATCATGTTCCAGTCACTGCACGCGAGGATGAACGTTCGGAACTGCAGGAAATCCAAAGGCTCCTCAATAGTGCCGAAAAGCCCACTTTGGCAAAGCTGGTTGGGTCGCATGGGGAGGAATTGTTGCTGCCGCAATCGCTGTTCGATTTGTTGCGGCAGGCGGCGAGCGACCTTGCGCAGGGGCAGGTGGTTACCCTTGTTGCGTCCGATAGGGAGCTAACTACCCAACAGGCGGCCGACCTGATGAACGTATCACGTCCTTACCTGATAAAGCTACTAGAGGGGGGAGAGATTCCATTCATCCGAACGGGGACCCACCGCCGGATTCTGTTCGCAGATTTGATGGACTACAAAGCACGCCGGAATGCTGCACGCCGCAAGGGTCTTGCAAGTTTGACGCAGATGAGCCAGCAACTGGGCTTGTACGATGAATAAATAACGCGCCTCCCGTGTGGTCTGCGATTCGGAGAAGGAAGAGGCATAGAGGCCGGAGGTGTGTAGAAAATGTCGTTTGGGGCCGTGTTAGATGCCTGCATCCTATTTTCTGCACCAATTCGTGACACTCTACTGCGCGCCGCAGCGGAGGGTTTGTACAGGGTTTACTGGACGGAGGACATCCTGGCTGAGGTCGAGAACAACCTCGTGCTAAGCGGTCGCACTTCCAGAGAGCAAGCTAGCCGTCTAACCGAGACTTTGAGGTCGGTATTTCCTGAGGCTATAGTGCGCAACCACCATAGCCTTATCGGTGCCATGACCAACCACCCCAAAGACCGTCATGTTTTGGCTGCTGCTATAGCTTCAGGGTCGCAGGTCATAATTACCGACAATTTGCGGGACTTCCCGAAAGACGTGCTCGATCAGTACAATATAGAGGCACAAGCGGCCGACGAGTTCCTGACCAACCTGCTCGATCTAGCTCCTGGAGTTATGACACGGATTGTTATGGACCAGGCCTCCGACCTGCGAAAACCTGCAATGACTGTCGCTGAACTATTAACCATTCTCGGCAGGCAAGCCCCGACCTTCGCAGAACAACTACGCAATCGTATTCGAGGCTGAATCTGGTGCCGTTTAATAGATAAAAGGGAGGTTGGTTCGCGAACCAACCTCCCTCTAGTTTAACTACTCAGTTCTCATCAATCCCACGTCACGCTCCCCGTGCTACGTAGACCTTCTCTTCGGGCGCGGTGCCGTCCCACTCGGCTATGTGGCCGCAGCGGATGCACTTGACTTTCTGGACGCCGTCCTGGCGTTGGGTGCGGCCCATGACGGTCATGAGACCGCCGCATTTGGGGCAGGGCATAGGCACAGGCTTCTCCCAGGTGGAGAAGTCGCAGTCGGGATAGCGGCTGCACGAGTAAAATACGCGCCCCTTCTTGCTCTTCTTCTCGATTATCTGGCCCTGGCCGCACTGGGGGCACTCCACGCCTGTGCTCACGACGATGGGGCGTGTGTAGCGGCACTTGGGGAAGCCCGAACAGGCGATGAACGGCCCAAA
>JAXDKH010000188.1:0-13410 GCA_034667185.1 Chloroflexia bacterium
GATGAAGACGCCCGCCTCGTGGCCCTGGTGACCGACTTCGGCGTGGTACACATCTAGCCGACCGCGACAACTCAACTGTGTGAGGATTTCAGATGAATGCACAGAACAACGCCTCACATGAGTGGGAGTATATTGAGGTTCAGGTAACGGACCCCGCTCCGACCATCCGGCGACACAGGAAGAAAGGGTGGGACCTTGTCGACGTGGTAGCTGTGCCTATTACACCTGCAGCCCCCAATAAGCCCAACAGATCACGTAGGGCCTGGCTGCCTTTGGCAATAGTCGTGGGACTTATCCTCTTGTTGGTGTTCTTCTTTACCCTGTTAGGAACCCTGTCCAGAAGTCAGGATATAACCCTCTCCAAGCTTGTGCAAGACACCCGAGCCGGGAGAGTGACTTTGATAGTAGCTTCTGAGGACAGCAACACTTTAACCATCTATTATGGTGACCCTTCGAGCAGGGATACGCCTGTAGCAAACACGGTGAAAGAACCGGGCTCAACTATACAGGACTACCTGTTGAAGGCTGGGGTTTCGGTGGAAAAACTCCCTGAAATTGAGGTCCAGCGGTCGTCTTCTCTTGGGAGCTATCTGGGAATAGTAGGCTTCTGCCTTCCACCTATCGTATTCGTCGCGGTGGTAGCCTGGGTTGGCTGGAGGTTCCTGAGTCGCCAGCAGCAATGGAGCACTTTGCTCATATTCAGGCGTCCAGTGCAGTTGGGTGTGGACACGGAAGAGCCAGAGGTACCCAGGCAAGAGGAATAGCTTGCAAATGCCCACCAACCAGGATAATCTGCCATTGAACGGCAAGCGGGCCATAGTTACTGGCGCGGGGCGTGGTATCGGCCGCAGCATCGCCCTCGCTCTTGCCCGTGCCGGGGCGGACGTTGCGCTCACCGCCCGCACCGCCGCCGACCTGGAACCTCTTGCCACCGAGATAAAGGGGCTGGGCCGCCGTAGCCTGGTCGCTCCCTGCGATGTTACTGATCCCCAGCAGGTGCAAGCTATGTCTGAGGCAGTGTTGGCGGCATTGGGCGGCCTGGAGATACTGGTGAACAACGCCGGCCACGCCCAGAGCCACAAGTTCGTGGGCCACCCCGACGAGCTATGGCACGACATGTTGCTGACCAACCTGACCAGTGTATACTATGTGACCAAAGCCTTCGCGCCCGCGTTGATAGAGGCAAGATGGGGCCGCATCATCAACATCGCGTCTACGGCGGCACGCGTCGGAGCCAGGTACGTGGCGGCCTACACCGCCGCCAAACATGGAGTGCTCGGCCTGACCCGCGCCCTTGCCGTGGAGCTGATGCCGTACAACATCACCGTGAACGCCATCTGCCCCGGCTACGTTGACACCCCCATGACCGAGGAGAGCATCGCCAACATCATATCGCGCACAGGCATGGACGAGCAGCAGGCCCGCAAGTCGCTTGAGAAGACCAGCCCCCAGCACCGCCTCATCGAACCCGAAGAGATAGCCGCCATAACCGTGTACCTCGCGGGCGACATGAGCAAAGGAATTACGGGCCAGGCGATCAATATAGACGGTGGGGCGGTGATGTCGTAGATGGACGATAGACGAAGGCAACGCTCCTACCGTCCAGCCGGAGGCCAAGTGAACTTCAATCCAAAATCCAAAATCCAAAATCCAGAATCGGCCGATTTTCTCTATGAAGTCGGCGATGATGGCGTGGCCGTGCTCACGTTCAACCGGCCTGAGGTGCTTAACGCGCTCACCTTCGAGGTGTACGCCCAGTTCCGCGATTTGCTGGAAGACCTGCGCCACTACGACTCGGTGAAGGTGCTGGTGGTGACGGGGGCGGGGGATGCGTTTTGTTCGGGGGGCGACGTGCACGAGATTATCGGTGCGCTGCTCGAAGGCGATGTGAAGGACCACCTGGCTTTCACCCGCATGACCGGGGCGGTGGTGCAGAACATGCGCCTGCTCGATAAGCCCATCATCGCCGCGCTCAACGGCATGACCGCCGGGGCCGGGGCTGTGATCGCCCTCGCCTCCGACCTGCGCATCGCCTCCGACCGCACCCGCTTCGCCTTGCTCTTTTCGCGGGTGGGGCTGGCGGGGGTGGACATGGGTTCAGGCTATTTGCTGCCTCGCGTGGTGGGCATGGGGCGCGCCACCGAACTGCTCATGCTTGGCGACACCATAGACGCCCCAACCGCCGACCGCTACGGTCTGGTCAACCGCCTGGTGCCGCACGAAGAGCTCATGCCCACAGCGCTGGAACTGGCCCGCCGCCTTGCCAACGGCCCGTCACAGGCGCTCGCCATGACCAAGCGCATGCTCAACAACGAGTGGAACATGGACCTGGTTTCCGCCCTCGAAGCCGAAGCCCAGGCCCAGGCCCTCATGCTAATGGGCGACGACCACCGCCGCTTCTACGAGGCCTTCCAGCGTAAGGAAAAGCCGCAGTTCGGCGGGAGGTGAGGGGGAATTTGGGAATTGGGATTTCGGATTGCGATTTTGGAGTTATGAGTTAGAAGTGAGGGTGTTAGGCTATGATGAGCAGGTTCACGGAGAGGGCACAGGAAGCGTTGCAGCGGGCGCAGCAGATTATGTTCGCCAAGCAGCACACGCAACTGGATGTGGAGCACCTTTTCCTGGCCCTGCTCCAGCAGCGTAACTCTCCTTCGACTGCGGTAATCTCTAAGCTGGGAGGGGATGTAGAGGCGATGACCCACCGCCTGGAGAGCGCCCTCAATAACATGCATAGCTTTGAGATGGGCAGGGGCGTGACCACCGGCTACATTACCCTCCGTGCCAATCGAGTGTTGCAGGGTGCCGTGGAAGAGGCTGACCGCCTCAACGACGAGTTCATCTCCACAGAGCACATCTTCCTTGCCATCGTCGCGGTTCGCGGCGGGGCAAGTGGCCGCATCCTGGAGGAAGGGGGCATAGACCACGAGAAAGTGTCTGCCGCCTTGCGAGAGTTGCGAGACACCCCAGGAGCCTACCGGAGGGAGACGCCCGGCCCGGTGGATCACCCTTCCCGAACAGGGCCCAACAGCATAATCAATCCCGATACGCTGGTACGACCTACCGGCTTCAGCCACGGTATTCTTACCGCCGGCAGGCAAATCCTCTTCCTGGCGGGCCAGACGGCCACCGACCAGGCAGGCAACATTGTAGCGCCAGGTGACGTGGTGGGGCAGTACAGGCAGGTGTTGAGCAACCTCAAGGCGGTCGTCGAGGAGGCTGGCGGCACAATGACGGGCATCGTGAAAATGACCATTTACGTAAAGGACCGAGACTATTACAAGGTCCACCTCAGGGAGCTAGGTCAGGTACACAAGGAGTTCTTCGGCGCGTATTACCCAGCCACCTCTCTCTTTGAGATTTCGCGCTTCTTCGAGGATGGGGTGCTGGTGGAAGTAGAGGGCATAGCGGTGGTGGGTGGGCCGTGGTAGGTGCTTCAACAAACGAGGCACCGGATCACCGCAACATCGTCGGGTGCATGGAGGTCAGCCGCAAATGGTGGCGTCGTGGCCCTAGGCCCAAGGCCCTGCGGTGGGTAGGTGTCAAGCGTATCGTGGGGCGGAGGATCGTCACCTGGAAGAATTATCTCGGTAGCTACGGCATGGGCGGGCCTGGATTCTTCGGGTTGGAACTGGCGGCGAAGGGACGCTATCCGAGGGAATGGCTGGTGCTGACCTTATGGGGCGCAGGTGGGTGGTTGTTGCTCGATGGGCACTGGATTGAGGCTCACCCCAACCAGTACCACGTTCAATGCCCGTTGTTCAGCAACTTTGGCGACGATGAAGACTGGGACGATCTTACCACCAGGATAGCAGGTGCGGAAATCATAGAAGCCGGCATCAGCGACTATTCGTCGAAGTTGGTCCTGCGGAAGGGCGGCGAAGAACGCATTCTTGAGTTGCCGGAGGATACGAACCGCCTGTCGATCTGGGGCGGCTCGCTAGAACCAAAGAAGTGGAACCGTGCTGAGAGCCAGTTGGACGCCTGGGTCATTTCGCGCAGGGGCGAGCTATTTACGTGCTGAGGTAGCCGCATCACACTCTGATGGTACGATATGGACTTTGAACTGACAGCCGAACAACAGCGCATCCAATCCGTCGCCCGCGAATTCGCGCAGGAGGAGGTAGCGCCCATCTCGCGAGAGGCCGACGAGCGGGGCGAATTCCCGCTGCACCTCGTACCGCGTATGGGAGAGCTTGGCTTCATGGGCGCGACAATCGGCCCGCAATACGGCGGGTCGGGCATGGACTACCTGCGCTACGCTCTCATATGCGAGGAGCTTGGCCGGGTTGACTCTTCGGTGCGGGGCTTCCTCACCGTGCACGCGGGCCTGGTGGCGGGCTGCATCCAGGAGTGGGGCACTGAGGAGCAGAAGCGACGCTATCTCCCCAGGCTGGCCTCAGGCGAGTGGATAGGCTGTTACGCACTGACCGAGCCGAACGCGGGCTCAGATGTGGCGGGGATGGAGTCTACGGCCACGGAAGACGGAGACGACTACCTGCTCAACGGCGAGAAGATATGGATCACCAACGGCACCAGTGCCAATCTCGCCATAGTGTTTGCCAGCATCGACCCTGAAGCCAAACACCGGGGCATCTGCGCCTTCCTGGTGGAGACGAACACGCCCGGCTTCCATCGAGAACCTATGCCGGGACAGGAGTTGGGGCACCGGGCCTCGGAGCACGTTCGCATCACCGTGCACGGCTGCCGGGTGCCTGGCTCGGCCATGCTGGGGGAGCCGGGGCAGGGCTTCAAGGTGGCGATGTCGGGGCTGGACCGTGGCAGGCTGGGCGTAGCAGCAGGCGCGGTTGGCGTGGCCCAGGCGTGCCTCGACGCGTGTGTGGCCTACACGAAGGAACGGCGGCAGTTCGGACAGCGCATCGCCGACTTCGAGATGGTGCAGGCTACGCTGGCCGATATGGCTGCCGATGTCGAGGCCGCCCGCCTGCTGGTCTACAAAGCCGCCTGGACCAAGGACCGGGGCCTGCCAGCGACTAAAGCCACTTCCATAGCCAAGCTATTTGCCACCGAAGCCGCCGTGCGCGCAGCCTCCGAAGCGGTGCTACTTCACGGCAACAGGGGATACTCCAATGAGTACCCGGTCGAGCGATATTACCGCGACATAAAGGGCCTGGAAATTTACGAGGGCACCAGCCACATCCAGCGGATCATCATCGCCCGCGAGTTGGTGGGCAGGGAGAAGCGGGAGTGAGGAATTTGCATGATACTATATATCTACTGCACATGAGCATGGGAAAGTGTGAACAGAGGAAGGTAGAGCTACTTGGAACTGAACGACGTCACATACGAGGGACCGCCAATAGACGATCCTGAGACCCTTGTCCTGCTACCTACCGACCTGCGGAACCTGCTAGAGCAGATAAACGGCTTCGTCCAGTTCGGGGGAGGGTTGCACGTGCGCGGCGCTTGTCTGGAACCTGGGTGGCACTCCATCGGTGAGGCTATGTCGGGGGAGTTCGCCCTGTACGAACATTATCCCGGCATGCTCCCTACAGACGTACCCTTTGCCCAGGACGCGGTAGGCGACCAGTACTTGCTCCGCGACGGCATTGTGCATTGGCTGTACGGAGAAACAGGTGACATCGAATCGCTACGCATCGGCCTCATCGAGTTCCTTGAAGCAGCCCAGTTGAACCCTGACCAGTACCTGGGCTTGCAACTGCTCCGGCAGTTCCTGGCGGGTGGCGGCACGCTCCAGCCTGGAGAACTGCTCCACATCTACCCGCCCCTCTGCACGGTGGAGGCTAAGTCGGGCGTGTCCGTAACGGCTGTCCCCATGTCGGAACGGCTCAGCTTCCTTCGCCAGTTCGCCGCGCAGGTCAGGGGCGTGTCAGCGGGAGGGCAGATAGAGATGAGGGTGGAGGAGTAAGCTTTAGAAGACTACGCAGGTAGTAGGCAATAATGACAAGGAGGTCACTATGGCATACTCAGAGTACTGGAACCCCAAGACCGAGACGTTGCCCCGCGACAGGCTGGAGGCGTTGCAACTCGCCAAGCTGCGCCGCCTGGCCGAGTACGCCTACGCCAACTCTCCCTTCCACAGGCGGCGCTTCGACGAGGCCAGTTTCCACCCCGGCCAGCTAGAGACCCTGGACGACCTGCGCCGCATTCCCTTCATGACCCGCGAGGAGTGGATGCAGTCGCTGGTGGACAAGCCAATGTTCGGGGACATCATCTCCACCGACCCGCACAACGCCATACGCTACCATCTCACATCGGGCACCACCGGGCGCACCCCCATCCGCGTGCTCGACAGCACGAAGGACTGGGACTGGATCAGCGAGATGTGGTGCTACGGCCTGTGGGGTTTCGGCATCCGCCCGGAGGACACTGTCTATTTCGCCTTCGGTTACGGCTCGTTTATCGGCTTCTGGGGCGCGCACTACGCCTGCGAGAAGATGGGCGCGCTGGTCATCCCAGGCGGCGCGCAGCCCACCGAGTCGCGCATCAAGCAGATAGTGGAGATGGGCGTGACCACCGTAGCCTCTACCCCCACGTATGCGCTCAACATGTGGCAGAAAGCGCACGAGATGGGCATCGACCTGGCTAAAGACAGCAAGGTGGACAAGCTGATACTTTCGGGCGAGCCTGCCGGGTCTATCCCCGCCGCCAAAAGGCAGCTTGAGGAGGCCTGGGGAGCCAGGGCGGGCGATACGGCGGGTATGACCGAGTTGGGCACCATCATGATCTTCGAGTGCTCCCACCAACCCGGCGGCACCCACATCATCGAGGACCACTACATCGAGGAAGTCATCAACCCCGACACGGGCGACCCGGTGGGTTACGGGGAGCTTGGCGAACGGGTGGTGACCTCGTTCGGGCGGGGCTTCATCCCCGTGCTGCGCTACCGCACCAAGGACATGGTGATGAAAGTGCCCGCCTCCACCTGCGACTGCGGGCGCACCTGGGATATCTACGACGGCGGCATCCGGGGCCGCTGGGACGACATGAAGCTCATACGCGGCACCAACGTCTACCCCCGCGCCGTGGAGTCCATCGTGCGTGAGTACGGCGCGATAGACGAGTTCCAGATATACATCTGGCGCACCGACAAAGGCACAGACGAGATAACGGTGAAAGTGGAAATCAAGCCCGATTTCGAGGAGGACTGGCTGGACTTGCACCTCAAGCTGTCCAAAGACCTCGCGGAGGCGCACGAGGGCCTGCGCTTCAACGTGGACCGGGTGGAGTACGGCTCACTGCCAAGGTTCGAGCTAAAGGCAAAGAGGCTCGTGGATGCACGGCCTGCGGCGGAGTACTCGCAGGGCCGGAAAGGGTAGATTGAAATAATAAACAGGAGGCAACGATGCCCGAAACCAACACGGACCTTCTAGGCAACTCTATGACCGAGCAGGAGCAGGAACTCCTCCGCATCTACGAGTCGCTCAAGCGGCTGGCGGCGCGGGACGACCTGCCCCCGTGCGCGGCACGCAACGTCCGGCGCGCGCTCTCGTCCATGTGGCAGGCCACCAACGACCTCAACCTACAGTTCGAGCAGCTTTACGAATATGGCGTCTAAGGGGCTGGAATAGTGCAACTGCTGCAAATCGTGCTGGTGGCAGTCCTTGCCTATATGCTTGGCTCCGTCCCTACCGGCCTGCTCGTGGCCCGCTTGAAAGGTGTGGACCTCATGTCTGAGGGGAGCGGGAAGACCGGGGCCACCAACACCCTGAACGCGGTGGGCCCCGCCGCTGCCGCTACCGTGCTCGCCGTGGACCTTGTGAAGGGCGTGCTCGCGGTGCTTCTGGCTTACCTCTTCACGTGGGACGAGACCGGGTGGCTGGCTGCGGCTGTAACGCTTGCTGGTGCTGCTGTCATCCTGGGGCACAACTACTCGTTGGGAGTGCGGCTCCTCTCGGGGCGCTGGGGCGGCGGGCGCGGCATCGTGCCGGCGCTCGGTGCCATGATCATGCTGCACCCCTTCGTTGCGTTCGCGGCTGTCCCGGTTGCGCTTCTGACGATTGCCGTGACGCGCTTAATGGTAATTGGGGCGCTCGCGGGCACTATCGGAGCGGTGGTCGTCGCCGTTATACTAGTAGCTGGTGGCTCATTATCAGCCTGGTTCCTGCCCGCCGTAATGCTGTGGGCGGTGCTTGTGACGCTGGGCTTTCGCGACAACCTGCAACGCCTATTGCGGGGTGCAGAACCGAAGTTAGGACTACCGCGCTAGCTATACTGGAGAGCATGAAGCACCACGACACTCCACCCGAACTCCCTGACGACAACCCACGTGCCACGTTCACGCGCCGCCGCTTCCTCACTTTAGCAGGCAGTGGCTTGGCGCTTGCGCTCACGGGGCGCACGTTGGCTGCACCCACCCAGGCACAGGCAGCTACCAGGGAGGAAACGCTCGACTACAAGATCGCCCAGATGCTGATGATCGGCTTCTCGGGCAGCACTCTACAGGCGAGCAACCCCATCGTGCGGGACGTGCGCGACCGGGGCGTGGGCGGCGTCTTCCTGATGGACTATAATGGCTCGGCCCTGAGCAACATTACCTCCCCGGCCCAGGTCAAGACGCTCACCGCGGGCCTGCGCGACCTGGCAAGCAGCTGGCCTCTGCCCCTCCTCATCGCGGTCGACCAGGAAGGCGGTCAGGTGGCGCGGCTCAAGACCAGGTACGGCTTCCCCGCCACAGTGAGCCAGCAGTACCTCGGCACGCGCAATGACCTGACGTTCACCCACAGCCAGGCCCAGAGCATCGCCCGCACGCTGACCACCAATGGCCTCAACGTTAATTTCGCCCCTGTGGTGGACGTGAACACCAACCCCCGCAACCCGATTATCGGGAGCAAGGGTCGCAGCTTCTCGGCCAATCCCGGCACGGTGTCCGAGCACGCCCTGGAGGTGATAAAGGCCCACCGCGAGCAGGGGGTGTTGTGCACGCTCAAGCACTTTCCGGGACACGGTAGCTCCACCGCCGACTCTCACCTCGGCTTCGTGGACGTGACCGGCACCTGGTCCGAGAAGGAGCTACAGCCCTACCGGCAAATCCTGGCCGCGGGAGAGTGCGACCTGGTCATGACCGCCCACATCTTCAACTCGCGGCTGGACCCCAACCACCCCGCCACCCTCTCCTACCGCACAATCACCAACTTGCTGCGCGAACAGTTGGGCTTCTGGGGCGTGGTCCTCTCCGACGACATGCAGATGAAGGCGATCAGCAGCCACTACAGCCTGCAACAGGCCCTTGGCCTCAGCATCAGCGCCGGGGTGGACATGATCACCATGACCCCCGCTCGCGCCTACCAGACCGATCTCGCCTCCCGCGCAATAGACATCATCAAGGGCTTCGTGCTCAGCGGGGCGATCTCGGAGACGCGGATTGAGGAGTCGTATACAAGGATAAAGAGGTTGAAGGAGCAACTCGCCAGAAGGACCGGTTAGTTTTCAGTAGCTCGCAGAAATCCCAGCACCACCCTATCATGCTCCTCCCGGTTGTGCACGTGCAGCACATGCGAAGCCCCCGGAATAACCGCCTGCTCGACATGCGGCAGGCACCGCGCTAGCTCGTTGTTGATGAGCGTGTACATATGTGGGCTGTGTTCGCCGCGCAGGAGCAGCACCGGGGCTTCGACGCGGGCAAGGTCGTCGCAGGCGAATGGGGGCATGTGCAGTTCGAAGGGCGTGTGGGTGGCAACCGCCAGTTCGGGGGCGTCCTTCAGCATCGCCTCACGCGCTCTCGGGGATAGCTTGTCCCACTCACCGGGACCAACCGCGCCCTGGATGAAGAGCCGCGTGCCACCCTCCAGGTCGCCCCGTTTGAAAGCCTCACCCGCCGGACCCCAGGCGTCGCGCATGAAGCCCTGGAACATCTCTTCGCCGCCTGTCAGTGCCCTCAGCAGGGGGTGGACCGGCGGCTCGGCTAACGCAAGTGCATTCACCAGGCTAGGATATTTCAGCGCCAGGTGCAGGGATATATACGAGCCGTAGGAGTTGCCCACTATGTGCGTCCGCCCCAGGCCCAGCCCCTCTATCAACGCAGCAAGATCCTCGACGTGCAGCGGCATCGCTGAGAGGGTGTAATCGGCCGGCCACGGGTTGGGGTAGTGGGCGCGGCGGCTGTAGGAGATAGCCCGGTAGCGTGCCGAGAAGCTCTCTATCTGCGGCAGCCACGTGCGAAAGTCGCCAAGCCCGCCGTGCACGAACACCACCGGCTGCCCCTCGCCTCGCTCGACGTAGTGTAGCTCTGTCCCGTTTACCTCTATGCTCTTGACTTGCATGCGCTCCCGCATATTCCCACTCCACTAGTGTGCTTGTTCTCACCCATTGTAAAGCACCGCACAGGACGCAAGGCTTTAGAGTGGGGCTCCACGGCCGGGCAGATGCCAGATGCACCAATAGCAATCTGTTAGCTATTTACAATGTGAGCCTATATAATAGCCATTAAAATAGGACGAGGAAGGTAATAGTACGGTCACAATGTTGTAAAATCCTGACAGGATATGGTTCCACCAAGATGTGGAACACGGACCTTTAAGACATCACTCGCCCCAGTTGCCGCGGTACGGAACGCAATTGAGCATCCCAGATGAACAAACCACCCGAACTTCAGCGAGGCCTTACCCAAGTCCGGGACCGGCGGATGTGAGCCGCCAACCGCGGGCCGACTCGCCTGCCGGCTACTCGCGCCGGCTGTCCTGGGCCGCCATACCGCTGCTGGCAATAGCTGCGTACATAACTGTAACGCAGCTAGACTTCCTCGGAGACGACCTCTGGCTGTTGAACGAGGCGCGAAAGAGCGGCCTGGTACTCGGGGTGTTCGCACCTGGCGCGAACTGGTTCTTCTACCGCCCTCTTGGTACGCTATTCATATGGCAGTTGGGTTGGCAGCTCTGGGGCTTCAACCCCCTCCCCTACCACCTGCTTGGGCTCCTGGCGCACAGCCTGGCGTCGCTGGCGCTCGGCCTCTGGCTGGTAGAGCTTACCCACAAGCATACCGTTGCGTGGGTAGCCGCCGCCTTCTTTGCCGTTTTCCCTCTCCACATGGAGGCCGTGGGCTGGGTGGCGTCCCAGTGGGACGTCTGGGCGGCGCTGCTCGGCCTGTTGAGCCTGTGGTGCTTCACCAGGTGGTGGCGACAGCACGACAACAATCTCTTGTACGCGCTCTCCCTGTTCTTCTTCGCCGTCGGCATCTTCACCAAGGAAAGCCTGCTGACCTTTATTCCGGTCTTCGCTTTGACCGCCTGGACAGCAGACAGCCAAGATGGCAATCGCGCCGCTTACAGCCAAACTGCATTGAACTGGCGGAGGCTAACGGTTGCCTTGCTGCCATTTGTTGCAGTGCTGGCCCTGAACGTGGGTATACGC
This sequence comes from Chloroflexia bacterium, assembly GCA_034667185.1. Taxonomy (GTDB): domain Bacteria; phylum Chloroflexota; class Chloroflexia; order QHBQ01; family JADMIH01; genus JADMIH01. The sequence continues at coordinate 11,329 of JAXDKH010000188.1, forward strand.
TTGGCGGTCCTCGGAAGGCTCGGCGGGTACCCGGAGGCCCGAACTGACTACCAGGAGTTCATCTGGGACTCGTTGATCGACTTTGCTCGCCTGTTGGTGTCCCCGGTCAGTTCCCTGGTGTTCGGGGCAGCGGTGCCGCAGGTAGTGGGACTGCTGTTCACCCTGGGTTTGCTGCTGGGGTTGACCATCTACGGTCGAGTCAATGCCAGGCTGCTTCTCCTTGCCTTCGCGTGGATATTGCTAACCTTGCTGCCCGTGTTGAACTTTGGTGTGGACACGCAGTCGCTGAAAAGCGCGCGGTTCCTCTACCTCCCCAGCATCGCGCACTGCATAATTGTCGCTACCCTCTTGTATTCCGCTTTCCAGGCTCTCATGACAGCAGCTCCCCGGTTCCAGCAGGTATGGAGAATAGCCAGGGTAAGCGTAGTTGGTCTCTTGCTCCTGCTGGGCGTGGCGACTACCTGGGCGCAGTTGGGCCCCTGGCGCGCGGTATCTATACAATCGAGAGTAGTAGATGACGAGCTATTGCGCTTGATACCACCGCCCCAGCAGCCTCGGCTCGGACAGTTGTGGTGGTACATCAAGAACCAACCTTCCTTCGCTTACGGTGTGGACGTGCTCAGCCTCGGCTTCAGCTACAGGAGATACTTCAACGGCAAGGGCGACGTGCCGTACACCCAGTCCGTACAAAGCATCAGCGACTTGCCCCTTGTCGCCAACCCACATGACGCTTTTGTCGTACGTTTCTACCACGAGAAGAGTGAGAACCTGTTCCACGTTGATTACGTGTCAGGCATAACCACCGACAGCCCTCCGCCGGCTGGAGAGGAAGTAGGTGAGGACCTGCTACTATGGGACTTCACGAAATGCGCTCCCGACACGCTCAAGGAGTGGAGGGCCGTGCAGGCACAAACGGAGTGCACACCCGGTGCTGGTCTATCCTTTAAGCCTATGGGGCCCGGTGGGCAGTTATCGAACTCCGGCCTGGATTACAACACGAAGGGCGGGACGCGGTTTCTCCGGCTACGCGTAGCGGTGCGATACGGCCCGATGGAAGGCGCGGGTGCCCAGACGCCCTCCGAAACAGTTAGCAAATGGTTCTGGAGCGACAGACCAGGCGGGTGGAGCGAGGAGCGTTCCAGAACCCTCCGGCTGAAGAGGGACGTGCAGACACACGTCTACTGGTCATTCGTACCGGTTGAGGATACCGGCGGCCTGGTCCAGGAACTTCGCTTCGACCCCTCCAACGCGAATTTAGATGCCCAGGTCCGCTGGATAGCGGCGGACCTGGTTAGATAGCGCTACATCCGCCCTGCGAACGGTAACTTTTCACTGTCAGGGAGTACATGTTTGAGCCAGCAGTTGGTCCATGTTCGCCTTAGCTGGGGCCGGCTTTATATCGGCTGAGCGAATGCTCCACAGCGCGTCCAGTGGGTTCTCGGAGATACCGAAGTTCACATGGTGCAAGATGTAGCAGCCGGAGAAGACCTGCTTGCTGCCGTCCTTCTGCGTGGCCGTGATTACCACCGGTACGCTCGCGAAGACATTACCCGCGCCCGCGTCGCCTGTCTCTTTGCCCGCAGCCAGGGTCACCGATACGGTGTTGGCGTAACCCTTGATCCACTGCTCGTAGGGCGCAGCGAGGCTGGGGTCGGGGTTGGGAACGCCCTGGTAGTAGCTATACGCCCGCTCGTACTCCTTGCGGTTGATGGCGTTGTAGAACGACTTCAGCAGTTGCGTGCCGGTGCCCGCGCGCTGTTCGTAGAAGGGGACCTCACCGGCGGTCATGGAGAAGCCCTGCGAGTAGTTGGCCTGACCTACAAAGGTACCAAGCTGGGAGAGGAGCACATCATAGGGTGGCTTGTTCTCAGGGTGTAGCTCGAACACTGCTCGCTCGAAGTATTGCACCGTGTAGGGCCTGCCGTTCAGGTCGCTGGTCTCGGTGAACGTCTCCGAGATGGGGTAACCCTGTTGAGCCAGCCCGCCGTTCTGCTGCCAGTACTCCAGGAACCTGCCGCACACGGTGTGCCCGGTCTGCTTGAAGGTCTGGCAGTTATTGCTTCCCGGCCCGGGGGTCTGCGC
>JAXDKH010000189.1:0-8365 GCA_034667185.1 Chloroflexia bacterium
ACCTGATCCTTCGCTGCGCTCAGGATGACAGAGGGTGGCTTGGTTCCGAATGACACACCGGGGAACAGGGAACTGGGCACGATGCATCGTGCCCCTACCCACATCCAAACCATTTCTACTCTTTGCGCGTTCTTTGCGTCTTTGTGCGTTCTTTGCGTCTTTGCGCCTTTGCGTTTTCGTCTCTATAGTAATTCCGTACATTTTGGTGCCGTGGTGTAGCTACTCTTGGCGCATGGTGGTATAATTGCCCCAGACGCGTTATGTTAGGAATTTGCAGCGGCGGTGCCCACGGCAGGTCGCTATAGGAGATGAGGCAATGAACTTAGGGCCACCCGAATTATTGTTAGTGCTTGTGATCATATTGATCATCTTCGGCGCGGGCAAGCTGCCGCAGGTGTTTAGCTCGCTCGGCAAGGGCGTACGCGAGTTCCGGGATGCCTCTGAAGGTACCCCGACCACTCCAACCAACACAACCGCCTCAACCACCACGACCACTACGACCACCGCAGCCCCCACCACGCCCGTCGCTCCAACTGCTTCCACCACGACGACCACCGAGGAGGTCCGGCGGCAGGGGTAGACAGGCGTAACGAGTAACACGTAACACGTAAAGCGGCTCACGGGACAATGTACCCTAAGAGCCGCTTTGTTGTTTGTTGTACCCTTACGTGTTACTCCTCACTGGTCACTTGCTCGGTTCCCTGTACTCTCGCTTCCAGCAGGCGCAGTGCTGCATCCAACACCTGTTTCGGGCTGATATTCTCGAGTGCCGGGCAACTGAGGCAGGTGAAAAATCCTGCGATTGTGGTGCCGCCTACGAGAGGGAATTGGCAGGCGCAGGGCAGGTCGGAGCGCACTACGGCGTAGTGTACCCCTTCTACCCCGCCGGGTATCCAGGGCCGGTAGCTGCGTGGGTCGGTCGGGCCGTATATGCCGACCACGGGGGTGCCGGAGGCGGCTGCTATGTGTAATGGGCTCGAGTCGTTGCCGATAAATAACGCGCAGTGCCGGAGGAGGGCCACCGTCTCGCCCAGCGTGGTTTGTCCGGCGGCGTTGATGATAGAAGCCTTAGTGCGCGACTCGATTTCCTCGGCGGCGGGGGCATCGCGCTTGCCGCCCATGATCACTATGCGGGCGCCGGTGCGGGCCGAAAGCTCATCTGCCACCTCTGCAAAGCCGGCTACGCTCCACCGCTTGCGGCCCCACAGGCCCTCGCCTCCAGGGTGTATGCCCACCAGCAGTTCCCCAGGCTCCACCTTGTAGCGCTCCAGCCACGACATGGCCTGCGCATCTTCTGAGATGCCGGGGAAAATGCGCAATGCCAGGTCGTCCACGGCGACACCCAGCCTGCTTACCGGCCCCGTGTAATGTTCCACCGCATGGTGCTTGCGCCACTCTGTCCCGGCCCACGGGAGGCACCACCAGAAGTGGGGCAGGTTCATCTCGGTGCGCTGAGGGATGTCACTGAGCCAGCTTACCCACCAGTTGTAGTTCGAGAACTCCACCGCAAGGTCGAAGTGCGCCCGGCGTAAGCCCCAAAATAGCTTCAGCACGCCCGCTGCCCCCGGCCAGTGCTGCCGCGTGGGCCAGAGCAAGAACTGGTCAATATCGGGGTTGTTGGCAAGGATTCCCCTGTTGGTAGGGTAGACCAGGGCAGTGATCTCGGCTTCGGGGAAACGCCGTCGCAGGGCGGCTATCGAAGGCGTGGTGAAAAGCGTGTCCCCAATAGGGAGCAGCATCATCAAGAGTATGCGCTTAGGCTCGCTTTGGTCCTGCACGGCGTTATTCTACACTACATGAGGCACCGTGGCATAGGGTAAGAGGACGAAAACGCAAAGACGCAAAGGACGCAAAGAACGCGCAAAGAAAAGATAAGGTTTAGAGGGTACAAAGAGGACCAGAGTACGTAATGTCGTACCCTGGTCCTTTCGTTTAAAACTCAACAATCCGTAATCTCTGCGCGTTCCTTGCGTCCTTTGCGTCTTTGCGTTTTCGTCCTCTCAACGGTCTTCGCGGAAGAACTCTATCACTTCCTCGCGCTCGGTCTCGGTAGTCATTACTTCGATGAACGAGAGGCGGTGCCAGGGGTACATGAACACCTTGGCTCCGTGGGTCATATAGGCGATCGGTTTGCCGTCGCGTTTGCGGGGGTTGGTGAACTCCACAAACAGGTCCTGTGGCTTGGGAAGGTCTTCCATGTCCGCCAGGATTGGGTCTTCACCGATCACGTGTATGATTACTACCTTTGCCATTGCGCTCCTTTTTGTTAGTGGTTAGTGGTGAGTGGCTAGTGGTTAGTAGAAAGCTTCTAACCACTAGCCACTCACCACTAGCCACTCAGATAGCCAGTGCGTACAGCTTGCGGTCCAGTGAGCCTACGTAGACTATGCCGTCCTCCACGGAGGGGGACGAAACTACGGGGCCGCGGGTCTTATAGCGCCACTTTACCTCCCCCGTGATCAGGTCGAGCGAGTAGATGAAGTTGTTGACGGTGCCGAAGTAGACCGAGTCGTTCACGGGCGAGATTCTCGGCGACGAGGTTATCTGGCTCTGTGTATCGAAGTCCCAGATGGTGCGGCCTGAATGGGCGTCCAGGGCGTACATGATGCCGTCGGTCGAGCCTACCAGCACGCGCTCTCCCAGCACGGCAGGCGACGATGATACCGAACGTTGCGTCTCAAACCGCCAGGAGGTGAAGCCTGTATCTACGTCCACGCCATACACGAAGTTGTCCAGAGAGCCGATGATGGCTGTGTTGCCCGCGATGCCCGGCGTGCTGATGATAGCGCCCAGCGTGTGCATCTTCCACTTGAGGGTGCCACTCAAAATGTCGAGTGCGTACAGGTTGCCGTCGCTTGAACCCACCATCACCAGCCCGTTCGCGACAGCAGCCGACGAACGTACGTGGTTCCAGGTGCGATATTTCCAGACGATCTGCCCGGTCTCGGCTTGCAGAGCGTAGATGTTCTGGTCGTCCGAGCCGATGAAGAGCAGGTCCTTGTAGACCTTGGGAGAGGAGCGCACGGCCGAGCCGGTCCTGTAGGTCCAGGCCGTGGTGCCGCGCCGGGCGTCGAAGGCGTACACGTAGCCGTCCTCTGAGCCGACCACCACCAGGTCGCCGACCAGCGTGGGCGAGGAGCAAATGCCCGCTTTGGTGGGAGCCTTCCAGAGGAAGTCGCCACTCTTGGCGTTGAGGGCGTACAGGTTGGTATCGTAAGCGCCGAAGAAGAGCACCCCTCGGCTGCACAGCGGCGACGACCGGATTTCATCGTCCGCAGTGAACGTCCACAGGACCTGCGCGCCTTCAGCCCCTACCTGGCTGGGTATGTGTGAGGCGGTAGGGGTCCTTTCGAGCGCAGGCGTTGTGATCCTGTCTTTTGACCCGGAGTAGCTCGGCGGCAGCAAGACGCCGCTTGATACGTCGGGGCGCTGCATGTCGCTGCTCGTAATAGGTGTACCGGAGAGACCAGGTATTGGAGCCTGCTCTATGAGCGGTGCCTGGTCCTCGCTGAGGGGGCCGGACTGGCGCTTCTTCAGCTTGGGGTCGAGCACGCTGGTCTGCATGATCGCCTGGCGGAAGGCAGGGGCGCTCGGCCAGCGGCGGTCGATGTCGTACTCGACTGCCTGCAATATGATGGACTCTAGATATTCACTGACGCGCGGGTTGAACTTGCGAATTGGGCGCTCGTGGAAGGTGAAGGGCGTTTGTATGCGCGGGTCCGACTTGGTCAGCAGGTGGTGCATGGTAGCGCCGAGGCCGTAGATGTCGCCTCGCGGGTCGGCGAGGCCCCTGTACTGCTCAGGCGGCGCGTAACCCTCGGTGCCTATCATGGTGCCGCGCTTGTCCGACTGGAAGACCTTGGCGATGCCGAAGTCGATGAGGGTCAGCTTGCCGTCGCCCTGCAAAATCATGTTGGAGGGCTTGAGGTCGCGGAAGACGATGGGCTGGGGCTGGTGCCCGTGCAGGTATTCGAGCACGTCGCAGACCTGGACCGCCAGGCGCACCACCTCTTCCTCCATCATCGGGTGCTCGCGGGTGTTGAGCTGCGACTCCAGGTCCTTACCGTCTATGAACTCCAGCACCAGGTACACACGGCCATGAGCCGTAAAGAAGTCGTAAATCTTGGGTATGCCGGGGTGCGATAATGTGGCGAGCAGGGAGGCCTCTCGCTCGAAGTTGGCGAGGCGAATCTGGCCTGTGCGAATGTCCGGAGAGTTGTCGGGCATCTCCTTGACCGCGCAGTAGCGGGTCACCGCCGTGAAGCGCAGGTCGCGCGCCTTGTACACCGTGCTCATACCACCAACGCCCAGCACTTCTTCCACGTCGTACCGGCCCTGGAGCACCGTGTTGCGTGGCAGGGGCGCGGTGCCCGTGCCCGGCATCACCTCCGTGTTGTGCGCGGACCTGGCAGCGGACGAGGCATACGGGTTGCCTTGCCCCGAGTTCGCGGCTGGGTTTTCCTGGGTCGTGGGGTCGGCGGTGGCGTTCTTGGCCGCCTGCACCCCCTCTAGACGCTTGATGAGCATGACGTGTTTCTCCGATACATTGCTGGACTCTAATTAGATTATAGTTTCCGGCATGTAGTAGGGTAAATAGCCCTAATGTCCCATAGGGGGTGGGCTATTGGTATGCGCTTTGACTTTGTAATTAGTGGGTGCTAGCGGATATAATTAGGTTTGTGCACTCGCGGCACCCCATTAATATAGCTTCGCAACAAGACCGCAATAAGACTGATTGCGATTTAGGACCACATGCGTATAGAAGACGATAAGTACTGGCGAGAAGCCGCGCGCCTCCCGTACTCGGACGACGGCGATCTAGGCGACGACTTCGACGGCAATGACGGCTACACCCACGGTTCGCGTCCCAGCGTGCTGCGTGAGGTGGTCGAGACCATCCTCGTTACCCTCCTGATTTTCTTCGTGGTGCGCTCGGTGGTGCAGAATTTCAAGGTGGAAGGCGACAGCATGCTGCCCACCCTGCACACAGAGCAGTACCTCCTGGTGAACAAGGGCCTCTACTTCCGCTACGACGCCAACTTCCTGGCCCGCCTGACCAACCCCGATATGCCCACCGATATGCGCTACCTCTTCCACGGCCCGCAGCGGGGCGACATCGTGGTGTTCGAGGCGTGGGGCGAGCCGCGCGACTTCATCAAGCGGGTGATAGCGGTGGAAGGTGAGACCGTGGAGGTGCGCCCTGAGCCTGGCATGCCGGACCCGCCGCAGAACGAGTGCGATAATTGTTGCAACGCCTGTGACGTGTACGTGAACAACATCAAGCTGAACGAGCCGTACATCAACGAGCGCCCCAACTACAAGCGCGACCCGATCGTGGTCCCGCCGGGTCACGTCTACGTCCTGGGTGACAACCGGCGCAACTCCAGTGACTCGCACGTCCAGAGTAACGGCCCGCTCCCCGTGGACCGCATCGTAGGCACCGCGTTCGTGTCCTACTGGCCGCAAGATAGGTGGGGCTTCCTGCCGCACCCGACATACGCGGAGATGGAGAAATAGGAAGAGATTTGGGGAATTGGGATTTCGGATTGCGGATTTGTAGGGGTGCCATGTATTCCACTCATAGCGTGGGGTGTCCCCACCTCCTCCCTCCTCTTTTAAATCCGCAATCCGCAATCCCAAATTCCTCAGTTAGTCCTCAGTGTGAACAGCGGGGCGAAGGACGCGGCTATGCCGAGGGGGGCTAGTAGCCAGTGCCCGGCGTCCTGGAAGCCTAGCTTCTGGTAGACGCGGCCCGCCGAGTCATTGTCCTCCAGGTAGAAGAGGGCGATGGTGTGGAAGCCTCTGTCCAGCAGGTGCTTGCAAAGGGCGCCCACGCAAAGTGCCGACAGCCCCCTGCCCCTGTGCGCTGAGAGGGTTGCCACGCCTCCCAGCATCGCTACGCCCCCGGCTTCCGCGCTGGAGAGGGCGGCAGAGACCACCCGCCCTTGCCCATCCTCGATGATGTAGAGGGTGCGGTAGGCCAGTTGCTCGGTGAGGCGGTTGCGCCAGGCGGCACGAGACGGTAGCCTCGCCAGGGAGTAGAAGCCTGTCTCGTAGAAATCTATCAGGCGCTCCATGTCCTCGGCATCAGCCATGTAGGGTGCCGAGTAGCCCCTGGTGAGCGGTGGCATGCGCAGTTGGTGCGCCACGAGGGTGCGAAAGTGGCAGTTGTCCGGTGGCCCCACCCCCGCGGCCTCCACCAGCGGCAGCACCGCCCCAACCTGTGATTCGTGCCCACTCAAAAGGGTGATCGCTCCCTGCCGGGCTTTCTCAACCACTACGGTCGCCAGCGCCTCCAACGTCTCCCGGTCGCCGGGGACGTGGTAAATGCCCCCGGTGCCCTTCACGGCGGTGACTATCCCCACAAGCTCAGCGCCCCGGAATGCTCCTACTGCCCAGGGGCCACCATCCGGCTGCGGCCCGTTCGACAGCCCGCCCATGTACCCCGCCTTCTCATACTCCAACATAGCGCTCAGATGAAAGACGTTGTGCACCGGATCGCGCACTAGTAGCGCGTCCAGTTGCGGCCTGTCCTGGGCTGTTAGAGCACGAGTGTCCATGTGAGATCCGAGTTCCGAGTTCCGAGTTCCGAGTTCCGATAGAACTACTTGGAACTCGGAACTCGGAACTCGCTTCTAGCTTGCTGTCTTGCTGCGCATGAAGTAGAAACCTAAGCCCGCCAGCCCGGCTACTACCAGCAGGCCGCCGAGGACGAAGAGCAGGGTGTTGTTGCCGGTGCCTGTGCTCGCGCCTGCTATTGCTGTCGTTGTGGGGCCCGGCGTGGCCTGGGTTGTGATGGCTGCTGTGGGTGTGACGGTTTGAGGAGAGGCTGTGGGAGTTTGGGAGGTAGGTGTAGGTGAGGCTGCCTGGGTCGTAGGCGTGGCAGCTTGAGTTGTAGCGGTGGGGGCAGCCTGCTCGGCTGTCGGTGTCGGCGGGGGATTGGTCGGTTGCGCGGGAGGCTGAGCTACCGGGCCTGGGTAATTGGCGGCTGCGGCTTTCACCGTGTCATATACCGGCTGCGTCGTGAAGTCGGGGTTGACCATCGCGAAGTAATACTCTGCCTTCTCCGGCGGCACGTCGCCTACCTGCCTGAAGTACCAGATGAGGACCACCCCAGCCCACGGCCAGTTCTTGCGAGCATATTCTATACCTTGTACCGTCCACTTGGCCTGCTGTTCCGGCATGACGTGCCGCCAGTAGTTCTTTTCCTCCGGGGCCAGCGACTCGGGCGAGGCGTTCCAGGCGAACTCGTTGAGCCAGATGGGGCGGCTGGCATCGCCGTTGTTCACCATCACTTCGCGCAGCAGCTCTACGCGGCGGAAGTTGAGCAGGTTCGGGTCGGGCGGCGCGTCAGGAGGCTGGTCGAGGCCGTAACCGTTAGCGGTGGCGACGTCGAAGCTGCCCTTCACGCCCGCGTCGTACAGGCCGTTCCAGTAGTCGATCTCGTTCATGTTGCCGCGCGCTTCAGGCCCCTCCAGCGTCATCGCCATCGGCGCGCTCAGGATGATAGCGCCGGGGTTCTGCTGCTTCACCAGGGGGTACACGTCCTTCAGCATATGGGCGTACTCGGCGGGATTCACAGCCCTGCCCGGCACCCACTCGGCGGCCAGGTTGGGCTCGTTCCACACCTGGATGTAGTTTATGCGCCCCTTGTAGTGATCGAGGAAGGCATTGATGAAATCGGCCAGGTCGCGATTGTTGGCGAGGGGGCCGTTGTCGTTGTTGGCGCGTGCCCACTCCGGCGCGTGGTCAATGCGAGCGATCACGTTGAGCTTGTACTTCTCGGCGATGCTGACGATGCGGTCGAACTTCTCCCAGGACGGCTTGTCCCACTTGTCGTCGTGGAAATAGCCCTTCTTGAACTCGATCTCCTGCCAGGGAAACTCCTGCTTCACCCAGGCGATGTTGGCCTCCGATATCATGCTTAGCGTCTTGTCGATCTTCCACTCTTCAACTTCTTTGTGTAAGAAGACGTTCACGCCGTAGGGGTTGGCAGGTCGTAGCTCCGTCTGCGCCTGCGTGCTGATGTGCCCAAAAGCACCCGACATCAACAGAAGTGCCAGTAATTGTGCCGCAATGAGGCTCCACGCCCTGTTACCTTTTACCTTCTGAATCAAAACCTGAATACCTCCTGAGACCCGTCAGGTGTGTAGCCGATACGGCGATGTGGTCCCGGTAATAGAACGAATGAGGCGCGCCGGGGTCGTTTTCAGGATAACAGGTGCGGAGAGGGGTTTGCAAGCGAGGGGAGTTATTCGCACATGGTGTGGTCGTTCTCACACGGATAGCTATGGGTGCCATGTAAGCAACAAGGTGCGAAGGCCAGCGCCCTGCGAATAATAACGAATAGCCATAAAAGCAACAG